>JAQGOV010000446.1 GCA_028293425.1 Verrucomicrobiales bacterium | reverse complement strand
CGGATAACTCAGCGAAGGCCAGCAAATCAGGGAGATGAAATGTGCGCTCGGCCTTCAAGACTCGTTGATGGTTAGCTCCAGCCCATGAGCGCGGCAGACATTGAGGACGTGCGCGACCGTCTTTATGCCGAGGACTTCCTCGGTGCTGAGTTCACCGCCAGTCACATCTTCAATGGCGGCGATGATGTTTATCTGGGCGAGAGAATCCCATTCGGGAATGGTTTCACGCGAGTCTTCGAGCCGCAAGGGGGCGGTGGTATTGAGGATTGGCTGGAGGAGTTCGTCGACAGTCATGGTTTTTTCTTCTAGGAAACCGCTGGTTTAGTGTGGAGAACGATCCAAGGGGGCTTAAGTTCGGTTGCTGCGGGAAGAGCGGCTTGCCAAAAGGAATGATCCGCGGTGCGATCCCGGGCGGTGAATCCGCACTTCTCAAAGAAGTCTTCCGTTTGAGCATTTTTGGAGCTGCGAATGTATTCACCAGTCATGGAAGCAGCACCCTCACCAGCGGCCTGGCTGCAGATAGCACCAAGAAAAGCTTTTTCCACGCCCCGCCCCAAGACGCGGCAGCTCATCAGGAAGGTGTCGATTCTCCAATCAGGGCCTTTCATTTCAACGAGAGCAGCGCCGATAACTCCTTCATCCGTAAATCGGTCCTTGGAAGAACACCAGAAGACGCGCCAGGAAGGATCTTGCACACGGTCTTGAATCTCGGATTCCGTGTAGCGCCGAGTCGTAAGGTTAAACTGATTCGTTTTCTGGGTAAGCTGAGCGACGCGGGCAATCTGCTCTCGCGTATTGCAGCCTACTTCAACCTGAGTGCCAAGGCCGGCCAGGTAGTCTTCCATGTTTCCAGCTTGCGCAGCCAGGCGAGACCGCTCCTCGGCGGCTGCGTAAGACTTGGCCCGCAGAGCGTCTTCTTTCGTGATGGCAAGAGTTTCAAAACGCCGGCTCGTGATCAACCACCGCAACATTTCCAGCGGATCACCGGCCGGACAAACCTCCACCTCAGGGAGCGCTTCCTCGATCCAGGCTCGCTCGACCGGGTTGTCGTCCAGCATGACAAAGGCATCCAGACCCAAGTTTAGTTGGGCGGCCAATTCACGGAGGTTGGAAGCCTTGTCCTGCCAATTGATCCTGGAAGCACTGAAGTCCGTGCGCTTCAGGACCATCTCAGGCCGGCGTTCGAATACTTCCCAGACGTCGGCCTCGTTATTCTTGCTGTTGATGGCCAGAGTAACCCCCCGCTCGTGGAGGGACTGGACCTCGCGCTGCAACGCGGTGTACAAGTTTCCAGGAAAGCCTCCGTCTATTTTCAGCCCAGCCACGCCTTCCTCACCTACTACCCCTCCCCAAAGGGTATTATCGAGGTCGACCACGAGGCACTTGCGAGCGAAACCCTTGCGCGCAGCGCAAAAGGCGGCGACATCCACCGCGATCTTTTGAGCGAGTTCATCCGGCAGGGGACGGCTGGCCATAAAAAAAGATTTGTGGAGGCCCGGCCAAGGGGCGCCCGAATGGTGGGCCAGCATGTCGGCATCCAAGAGGAAAGCTTCACCCGTTTCACGACAGCGTTGGGAAAGCTGAAGATTGACTGCACGAGCAAAATCCGCACGCCCCAAGTCTGCCCTGGAATCCAAAATTCCGTGCGGACGACTTTCGTTTGGCACCAGGTTCAGCAACAGAATGAGGCCGCCGAAGTGCTGCCGTAGCGCAGGGACGTTGGCCCAAGCTTCCTCGACGATTTGGGTTACGAAAGAAGACGTGGTGGCCTCAATCCTTTGCCAAAGACCTGTCAGAGGCGCGAGCAGCACGACATCCGGCTGGTGCAGGAGCAAACCACTTTGAGGATTACGGACTTCCAAAGCGAGTTGTGCAAAAGGGGCATGATATTGGACCCCGAACATCCCTCTTTCGAGCAGGCGCAAGGCGATGGGCTCTCCCAAATTGTCCAAGGAAGTATCGCTGGCCACACCGACTCGAACGGAGCGGGCTGGAAAATCGGCACGGGCACCCGGACCTTTGCCCATCAAAAATCGAGCGAGAGAAAGGCTATCCGGACGGCTCAATGGAGTGCGCAAAGCCTTACGAGCTTCGTACAGGCTCCGCCAAGAAGCATCGCTTGCAAGTTGGTCAATGAGGACTTTGATAGACATCGGCAGACCTACAACTTCATCATGACTTTTGCGGGTGAACCGGAGATAAGGCAGTAGTCCTCAAATGACCGCATCACAACCGAGTTTGCATTCACAACACAGTTTTTACCCAGCGTAACTCCCCGCATGATCACAACTCCAGTTCCGAGGAATGTGTTCTCTCCAATAATCACCGGTTCGCCTTTAGTGGTACCACTGGTGACTGGGTTGACATCATGACCAGTGACATGATCGTGATCCAGAATAGAAACCCGGTAAGAGATAAGGCAGTTCCGGCCAATATGAATAAGGTCATTAGCTGAGAAGGTGAAATTGTCTCCTATTGCAGTGCCTTCGTCGATTTGGATCCTAGCAGATCGATTGTGGAGCGGCAGGTAAATCCACCCCGCATTTCCGAGGCTGACATTTTCTCCAAGATGGATGTTCCGCAGGTTCCCGAGAGGCCATTGGATCCGTTTCCCAACACGAACACTCCAGGGAACGCGCAAACCCAGCAGGCGGCATGGAAGCAATCGAAGCTGGCTCGAAGTCCCCAGGACACCACGGTGAATCTTACGAAGAATATCAACCCACATAGAGAGAAAGTTGTGAGGAAACTGGATTCCCAAGACTGGAGGCAAAAACGGGCATAGTCTGCAACATGGCTATTCTCCGCGCAGCAATGCGATTGGCAGCATGACGGCACGCAACACCGGCAAAATCAAAATCACTCTTTCCATGTCAAAACAGTATCGGAAGTTGTTGAGCTCTTTTTCAATGGAAAATGAGACAACCCAACGAACCAAAAGCTCAAAATGGGCGCTTTGACCTTATAGGCGAGGGCGAACCGGTTGTCCAGCGGAAGGAAAATGCGAATAAACCGAGTATTTTGAGAAACTCGAGGTTTTCAGGAGTTTTAGAGAAACCGGCAAATAGAACAAGGTTCACGCCGCCTTTCCCCGATCAATGTGAACCCATTTGGGTTCAGACAGGCACCAACGGCCCAAACCTAATAAAAAAAAGAGGCTGGCTGATAAGAACGAGCCGAGGGCACAGCGGCCTGGGCGTTATCTTGTGAGCTAATGCCGTTTTGAAGGCTGCCCATGGTCCCGGGGGAGGTGCCGCTGTTGGACCCGGGAAGGCCGAAGTCGCCTCCGTGATAAATCTCAGAAGTTGAGCTGGGAGTCCCCTGATTTTGATGCCGGGAAGTTGCGCAGCCGGACGTTAATGCGGCCAAAACTGTTAATAAAGCCAAGGTTTTCATGTTCCAACACTTTCCTGTTTAAAAGTTTCCATAGCAAATGACGGGAGAAAACAGAGAGGATCAATGGGGTGGTTCCGCCAGCGGGGAGGAGGGGGAAGGCAGAAGGCAGAAGCCAAAAAAATGGGGAGATTAAGTGAAGGATGAAGGAACGCCCGAACGGGAGATGAAGGGAAAGATTAAGAGGGTGAGACGAAAAAGAGTGACCATTTTCCTGACAATGGGTTGGTTTTCTTGCGCTGGAAATGTGGACGAGTTGATGAACATTGGTTCGGCTTCGGGCGGACACCCCGAAGGCAGGTAGGCCGTGAGGGTCGTTGTCATTAAACATCGGTACGCTCAACCAATTCAGAACGAAAGCTCATGCATCATCAAATTCCCAGGCTGCCGAGGAATGGAGTTCCACTGCCAGCAGTGGTCCTGCCAGCCGCGTCACCCAGAGGTGAGGGAGCGAGGATGATGTTTTCGCGGGACAGGGCCTTGGATCGCAGGCGGACACCCGATGGTCCAAAGCCGCTTTTCTTTCTGCCAACTGCGGCGGTCGCTGACGCGAGCGTAGCAAAGCGGCGGGTGAGCCCTTAGAGCAAAAGCTCGGTGTAAAAGTTCAGGAGGAGGAGGAAATTTGAAACAGATTTTGGCCCACTTACTCCCAAGTCCGCTGGATATACAACAGTCACGTGTAATCGGACGCACCGTTCCCCCTCACCCCAGCCCTCTCTTGGAGGGAAATGGGAACCCGATAATTCCGCCCTCATCCGGCTGCGCCACCTCCTCCCCCGGGAGAAGGGAAGCGGGAGAGGGAGAACCATCCGCCGCGTCCAGTGACTATGTCGGTGTAGCACATCCCACGGCCTCCTCAGTAGGTTCGGAGTCGCTCGCGCCAGAGATTGTCCCGGCCATGGCGGAGAAGTCTTCGAGGCCAATGGGACTCATCCATGTTGAGGAGGAGATTCAGAAGTTAGCGAGGGGAATCCCGGCGCCACTTTCCTATCCCCAGGAAAGGCTTTGGTTCATGGAACAACTGCATCCGCAGAGCCCGGTGTATAACATGACCACGGCCGCGCGGCTCAAAGGAGTTCTCCATGCCGGGGCGCTGGAAAAGGCGTTAAAAGCGGTGGTGGAACGGCACAATATTCTGCATACGCGCTTTTTTGACGTGGACGGAGAGCCATGGCAGGAAGTTTTCGAATTTACAAGCTTCCAACTGCCGGTGGTGGATTTGAGCAGCCAGCCCGAGGGTGAAAGGGAGCGCGAGTTGCAAGCGGAGTTGGCGAGGGAAGCCCGCCGGCCGTTTAACCTCGGCTCGGATTTGCTGCTGCGAGCCATTTTGTTCCGGTTGTCGGCAGAAGAACATGTGCTGTTTTTGTGCATGCACCATATCGCGTCGGACGCTTATTCGTTTTCCGTTTTTTACATCGAAGTGGCCCGGCTGTATGGGGAACTTGTGACCGGAATCCCGGCGCATCTTTCCGAATTGCCCATTCAATACGCGGATTACGCGGCATGGCAACGGCAGGAATTAACGCAGAGATCCATGCAGGCCCACATGGATTACTGGAAACAGCACCTGGCTGGAGCGCCAGAACTGCTGGAGCTGCCATTGGATCGCCCCAGGCCATCGATTGAAACCTTCCGGGGGCAGAAGCGTTCGCGACGTTTGCCGAAAGAACTGGTGACGCGACTGCAAAAGCTGGGAACCCAGCAACGAGTGACGCCGTTCATGCTTTTACTGGCCGCTTTCAAAATTCTGCTGCACCGATTGAGCGGGCAAACGGATATTGTGGTGGGCGTTCCGAACATGGGCCGGCATCAGATCCAAACCGAAGCGCTCGTTGGCTTTTTCATCAACACACTGGTTTTACGCAGCTCCCTTTCGGACAATCCCAATTTCCTGGAGTTCCTGAAGCAGGTGCGGTCGACGACTTTGCGAGGCTACACTCACCAGGAGCTGCCGTTTGAGAAGCTGGTGGAAGAATTAAGGCCGGAGAGAAATTCGCGGCACGCTCCACTGGTGCAGGTGTTGTTTGCGTGGCAGAGCGTGGAGGGAGATGGTCTGGCTCTGCCCGGGCTGGAAGTGACGCACACAGAAGTTCCGACCGGGACCGCTAAATTGGATTTGGTCGCCACCATGACGCGGACGGACGATGGTTTGGCCGCCGAAATGGAGTTCAACGAGGACCTGTTCGAGGCGCAAACAATCGAGCGCTGGCTGGGCTACTGGGAAACGCTGCTGAGGAGCATTGTGGCCAACCCGGAATCGCCGGTGAACCGGCTGGCTTTGCTGCCCGCCGCGGAAAGAGAACGCATCGTGGTGGAATGGAACCAAACGCGGCGATCGTATCCGCAGGAGACTTCGGTGAGCCGGTTATTCGAAGCGCAAGCGGCGAAAACCCCGAACCAAGTGGCAATTACAGACAGGGACCGGCAGGTCACTTACCGCGAATTAAACGAAAGGGCGAATCAGCTGGCGAGACTTTTGAAGGAATCAGGACTTGTGGCAGAACAGTGCGCAGGCATTTTTCTGGAGCGTTCCATCGAAATGGTGATCGCCATGCTGGCGGTGTTCAAGGCCAAAGGCGCCATTTTGCCGCTGGACTTAAGCTACCCCCCGGAACGTCTGGGTTTCATGCTCAAGGACAGCGCCGCTCCGCTGCTGATTAGCGAAGAACGGTTGCTTGCGAACTGGCCGCTGGTGGGAGTGAGAAAGATCTGCCTCGAGCGGGAAAAGGAACAACTCGCCTGGCAGGAGTCCCGGAACCTTCCAGATGGCCCAAAAGCAGCAAGCCCTGCTTCGGTGCTCTACACCTCCGGCTCGACAGGCGAGCCAAAAGGCGTTTGCACGACGCACCGAGGGATCATTCGATTAGTGGTGAACACAGATTACGCGAGGCTGGAAGGGGATGACGTGGTGGCGCAAGCGTCGAACTGCTCCTTTGATGCGGCCACCTGGGAAATCTGGGGCGCATTGCTGAATGGGGCGAGGCTGACCATTATTCATGGGGACGTGTTGCTCTCTCCAAAAGATCTGCAAGGCACGCTGCACGCCCAAGGCGTCACAGCCATGTTCCTGACGACCGCTCTCTTCCACCAAATGGCCCTGGAAGCGCCAGGCATGTTTTCGGGTCTGCATCATTTGTTGGCGGGGGGTGAGAGCATGGATCCAAAATGCGCGCTCGAAGTGCTTCGAACAGGGCCGCCGCGGCGTTTGTTGAACGTGTATGGACCCACGGAAACGACCACCTATGCGACCTGGCATCTGGTGCGAGATCTGCCTGAAGGGGCAACGCACGTGCCTATTGGGAGGCCGATTGCCAACACTACTGTCTACGTGCTCGACAGCTTGATGCAACCAACACCGATTGGAGTGACCGGTGAAGTTTATATTGGCGGAGACGGGCTGGCACAAGGCTACTTAAATCGCCCCGAGCTGACAGCGGCCCGATTTGTCAAAGATCCATTCAGTTCCGAACCGCAGGCGCGGCTTTACCGAACAGGTGATCTGGCCCGGTGGCGGATGAATGGAGACCTGGAATACCAGGGCCGGGTGGATCAGCAGGTGAAGGTGCGCGGTTACCGCGTGGAGCCCGCCGAGGTAGAGGCCATTTTGCTGCAACATCCAGCGGTGGCTCAGGCGCTGGTGATCACGCGGGCGGATGCCACGGGAGTAAAGCAACTCGCCGCATACGTCGTCCCCAAGATTTCTCCAGGACCAGGCGTCCTGGAACTAAGAAGTTTTTTACAGCAACGATTGCCGGAGTACATGGTCCCGGCTTTTATCGTGAGCCTCAATCAACTGCCGCTTTCCCCGAATGGCAAGGTGGACAGAAGAGCACTTCCAGCACCCGAGGCCCATGGGAATGCAAAGACGCATTGTGAGCCGAGAAACGAAACGGAAAGGCAACTCCGCGAGATCTGGGAAGCGGTGCTGCAAACCCGGCCCATTGGGATTACAGATAAATTTTTCGCGCTGGGCGGGCATTCTCTCATGGCCATGAGGCTGCTGGCGCTCACGGAAAAGGCATTTGGAGCGAGGATACCGGTGGCCACGCTCTTTCAAAATCCAACCATTGAACAAATGGCCACTTTTCTAGGGTGCAAGAAATCCGGGGCAGTTATCCAACCCAATTCGATCGTGGAAATAAAATCCCACGGTTCCCGGCCTCCGCTGATGCTCGTGCATGGCGTCGGCGGAGGCATGTTCTGGGGGTATGGCAACCTCGCCAAACATTTGGAAGCGGAGCAACCCGTCTTCGCTTTCAAATCGCAAGGGGAGGAAGGAAGCAAAGAATTCGAGACGATTGAAGAGATGGCGGAAAGCTACCTGGCCGACCTGAAGGCATTTCAACCGCATGGACCTTATTACATTGGGGGCTACTGCTTTGGAGGAATAGTGGCGTATGAGATGGCCCGTCGCCTGGAGGAGAATAACGAAGAGGTGGGGTTGCTGGCCTTAATCAATTCCATGCCGCCCAATTCCAGTTATATGCAGTTTCGGTGGAGTCCCTCGTTGACCTGCAAGTTTGCGAAAAATGTTTGCCTGCGCACCTTTAAATCTCTCCAGGCGCACCCACACAAATTGGGGGAATACCTGCGCTGGAGGATGCGACTATTGGCTAGAAGATTGCAGCCATCGAAGCGAGTAAGCCGTGGTGAACAGGCCGAGGCGGCCATCGATGAATTCATCGACCTGTCCCAATACACGGAAGACCAACGCAAGCTTTGGGGAATACATGTCCGAGCCTTGGCAAAGTATAAACCAAAACCATTCGGGGGCAGAGTGACCTTATTTCGCAGCCCGGTGCATTTGCTTTTTTGTTCCTTTGATCCTGAGTATGGCTGGGGTGACCTGGCGCTTGGCGGAGTCGACGTGAGAATTATTCCCGGGGTGCATGAAACCATCATGGAGGAGCCGAATGTGCGGGTCCTGGCGAGAGAGATGGGGGTGGGGATGATGCGTGAAGGGGGCAAATGACGAAATCAGAATGACGAATGACGACCCCAGTCCTTTTCGGCTTGGCGGTTTTGGACTGACCTTACTCGCTGCCTTGGACTTCGCTTTCTTTTTCAGCAGCCCCGCGGTCGCCGGGGGGCTCATCGGGCTTGTCCTCGAGCGTTCTGCTGAGGTTTTCCCGGGCACGAATCGCACGGTTTGGAGTGCCCATTTGGCCGACGTTGGGCCTGGGATCTTTGGTTGGTTTGCTGGTATGTTTCTTCTGCCTCATGCAATATTATCGCCGGAGACATCAGGAAATTCAGCCGGGGTTCTTCCCGAAGGGAATCAGCAATAAACCAGCAAAGAATGGCGAATCGGGTTCGTTCGGTGGTGGTTTTGCAGCTTTTGGATCGAAGGCTCGTTCAAAACCTGGCCGGCCGGAATCAGGAGCATGCCGTTGGCGGTGTAAATGCCACGTGCGAGCATCATGCCGGGGCACAATGCCGAGAGGGGCAACTCGCGCTCGCGGCGGAGTGGACCGGGCTGAGGGGAGGACGAAAGGAGAATCCGGACCGCTTCAGGATCAAATTGTTTACCGCTGCCCTTGCGAAGCACGTCGGAAGGATCCTGATCCTTCATTTCGCTTTCGACATAGGAAACCGCGACACCCAGAAGGCGTGCGAGCCAGGGAATATCCTCACCCGCCAAACCGTCCGGGAACCCTTTGCCGTCAAATTGCTCGTGATGGGATCGAATCACAGAACCAACCTCGGCGAGGTCATTGACGAACCCGGCCAGTTCCTGACCCAAGATGGGATGCTGATGAACGGTGGCAAGGTCGCCGCCATTTAAAGTTTCCGGGGCCTTTTGCCAAAGCCTAATCAAACGGCGAGGAACGGCCAGGAAACCGATGTCGTGCAACCAGGCGCTGAACTCAAGAACGTGCCGATCGGATTCGGATAGCCTGAGCGCGTCCGCGATGGTGCAGCAGAGGGAGTGGACACGCCTGGCCTGAACTCCGAGCCCGGGGTAAAAAGCCTGCATGGTTTTGAGGCAGAGCTCAACGGAGCGCTGGAGATTTTGCTGAAGGGCGTTGTTCAAGCGGCCGAGCTGGATGTTCTGGTCCTCCTCGCGGATGACCCGGGCCTTAAGCTCGTGATTCAGTTCCATGAGCCGCTCGTTCATCGAGACGGTTTCTTCGTGAAGCTTGTGATTATGGCGAATGAGTTCGTAACGCTGGATGGCGTTCCGAACTGTGACGAGAAGCTCCTCGTGCAGCCAGGGCTTCATCAAGAAGCGATAAATTTCTCCTTTGTTGATGCAGTCGATGACCGTGTTGAGCTCGACCACACCGGTGATCAGGATGCGAGTGGCATCCGGCTGGATTTCCTGAATCCGATTGAGTAGCTCGATGCCAGTCATGCCAGGCATGCGCTGGTCGGTCATGATCAAGGCGTACGATTTTTGCTGGACGCGTTGAAGAGCTTCCGGCGCGGAGATAGCGGTTTCGACTTCATAGCCTTCGCGGCCGAGGGTTTCCTGCAGGATCATCAGCATCGACTCATCGTCATCCACGAGGAGGAGGCGCGGGGGCGCTCCCGGGATAATTAAAGAGGTAATCTTGCCTGGCTCCGGCGGCAGGGAGTTACTTTCGTCTGAGGGTTGGGGAAATGGGAGGGTCATGAATAAGAATGCCACCGGGCAGATTGAGCGCAGGAATAGGCGCGGTGAATTTGGCGGAGGTTGCGGCTGGATTGATTCAGCTCGGTTTGTTCCGTCTCCGCGGTGCGGCGCCGGATTTGCATTGAGGTAAGATTTTGTTTTTCCAGGGAGATTAGCTCATCAAGCAGGCCTCGCAAGCGCGGCTCCAGGCTGGCAGCGGCATCGTCGCCCTCCTGCTCGCGAAGGCGGCTCTCGGTGACGGCGAGTTGGTCCTGGAGCAGGCGCTTTTTGTACTGGCACTCGGTGACAGTGACCCAATCACCCGCAAGGATGGCGTTCCCTTCGTCGCCTGTCAGGCTGCGCCAGGTTTCGAAGAGGTTGATGAGCTCAGTTTCCTGGTTCATAAAATATTTTATCCGACAGCCGTCAGGGTTGTGAGGGGGGCAAAGTCCGCCCCTTGTTTTTCCAGCATTTCCTTCCAGGCGTCGCGAATCACGCCGAGACGGCGGCTGACATCGATGAGGTGATCTTCCCGTTTGTACTGGTTGGCCTCGTGAAGCTGACGGTCCATGTAATCGTAAAGGCGGCGCATGGTGGCGGAAAACTCGCCGCCCGCTTCCATGTTCAAGCTGTAGTTGAGCTCGGAAACAATCGCGACGGCCTTTTGAATGTTGTTATGAATGGTCAGGTTAAACTCAAGAGGATCATCAAGCGCAAACCCGGCGCGGGCCTGCTCCAAAAAGCGGAGGGCACCGTCGAAAAGCATCAGCACAAGTTGCCCTGGAGAAGCAGTTTTGGTTGCGACCTGACGATAAGACTGCCAGGGATTGGATTGGTGCATAGGTGTTAATCCAAAAAATCAGGTTTTGGCCATTGCCCGGCCAGGAGGTTTGAAAGCTCATGAACCAGCCGCCCGGACGGGTAAGAGGCAGTTAAAAATAATTCGCGACCCCGTGCGATTTGGGCAGGCCGAATTTCAGCCTCCTTTGCCAGGGCGCCGTGGACCGTATCAGTCGTGGAAAGAAAGACCGAGTCCGCCGGCCTGGATGCGCTGGGCATTGCGGCCGCGGGTTCCGTGGTTCCGACAATAAATGCGGTGTCGAATCTAATTTCCATAAATGCTCCGTAATGGCCTCAAAAGGCAGCCGATCCCCTGCCGAGCTCTACTGTATTTATCGGCAGTTTTCAGGGATGCATTCACAGGTTTTAGCGCGGCGGGAGCGTGGTGAACAATGTGTTCAAAGCATAGGCGTTAAAGCGACGTGGGGAGGCCAGAACCGCATCTGGCTCCACATTTCGGTCCAGCCCAGCCTGGGGATGCTGGCGAAACCATTGCAGGGCAGACTGAGCAATGACCGGTTCAGACGCGTCGAAAACCTCGTCCACCGCCCAGACGATCTGGCCCGTGTGGACATCGACCAGCTTTAATTCCCAGCCGGACAGGAGAGGTCTGAAGCCGTGAAACGGGTGGAGCCTGGCAAAGAGCACGGCTTCGCAGCCCGTTTGGGCAGCGATTTTGGCAAAAAAATTGGGCGGCAGCTTTTCTTCAGGCAACCAGGCCTCCCGGCCAGTCCAATCCTTGAGTTGAATGGGGGTGACAACGACCTGTTCGAAAGATTTGGTTTTGCCGAGCTCTCCCTGAAGGACGGGCTGAAGGTCGAGGCGGCTCTCGTTGGCCTGCCAATCCTCGGCCGTGGCGCTGATGGGAAGGACCGCGACACGACGAATGTGAACGGGCATGAGCGAACCGATTTTGTAAACGTTGGATGGTTTGTAAGCAGGGGTTGTGGCGAGGGGGCCGCCGCAAGTGGAGCAACCCGGGGCCAGCAGCACCAGCAAAACCAGAAAGGAGCCTCCGAGAAGGCGAAGAGTGTGGGTGCGCGTGAATTGAGAAAGAGCTTTCATATTAGCCGAACCGCTTCTGAAGAAACTGTAATTGTTGATTGATGTTCGACTGGGCTGTCTCCATTTGAATGAAGCTTTGGGTCATCTGGTCCTTGCGAAAGAGGACGAACCTTTCCATGTCAGAAACCTGCGTGTCGATATCCGTGATCTGCTTGCTCAAGGTAGTCTGCTTGGTCACGAGCGTGCCGGACTCACCGGAAAGCTTGTCCAAATAGCTGCTGAGCGAAACAGCCAGGCCGGAGGTGGAACTGAACAGGTCCTTGACTTGAGAGAGGCTTCCGGCAAGAGCGGCGTCAAGCTGAGTGCTATCGGTCAAAGCAAGATTGTTGTCCGTGCCGTTGGAGTTAATACCGAGGTTGGCCAACTGCTTAACCGTGCCGGAAAGTCCGCCCAGAGCCTGATTGACAATGGAGCGAAGACGGGAAGCCATTTCATTCGCTTCCGGATCCGCAGCCAGAATCCCCGCCGTGACTTTGCCTGTGGAATCGGTCGAACTGGCAGTCTGGGTATCGATGAGGGTTTGAATCTTGTTATACGAGGCAACGAAATCAGTGATGGCAGTTTTGATTTTGCTCGTATCGGCCGTGACGGAGATCGTGCTGGAACCTTCCTTGGCAGCAGTCACTGTCAGCCCCGGAATACCCGAATCCGCCGCGGAAATGGTGTTGGACCGGCTCACCTGGGTGGCTCCGCCGTTGAGAGTGAAAAGCAAGTTGTTACCGCGCACGAGCGAACCGCCGGAGAGACCGGTGGCAGCGAGGAAGTTCCCGGTGACATCCTCCATGGCCACGCCAACATCCCCGGTGGTTTTGTTAACCAGGAGGAAACGGTCGTTGATGGAATCGTAGCTGGCAGTGACGCCCGCGGAAGATTGATTGATGCGCCCGATTACATCCGAGACCGTGTCCGTGGTTGCGTTAAAGGAGAGCGAAACACCGTTGATTTTGAATTCACCGCTGCCACTGCCGCCGTCCGAAACGGCGGTGGAAAGATTGGCGGTGGCCAGCGTTGAGGAAAGGTTCACTGTCCCAAGCGAAGCAGTGCTGGCGATGGCACCGGTGCCGTTGTTGTAGAGCTTGGCCACCTGAAAGAAGTTACTGGTATCATTGGCACTGCCCAGAACGATCGGACCAGTGCTGCTCAGCGAGATTTTATCCGTGGTTTCATCGTAGCTGCCGGCAACGGCGCCGCTGGTAGCGGTGTTGATTTTAGCAAAAACGGCCTGGAGGGTGTCGGAAGCAGCGATGGTGACTTGTTTGCCGTTGACGGTGAGCGTGCCGTCGGTGATGCGAGTGGCAAAGCCAGCGCTGCTGAGCACAAGCCCTGAGACATCGCTCGTCTCACTCAGACGCTTGCCGACATTGGCTGTGCCCTGCTGCTGGCTCGCGGTGGCCAACTGGGAAATATTGAAAGCGTAGGTACCAACAGGGGTGGTTGTATCGGCCGAAGCTGAAAAGATAGTGCTATCCCCGGAAACCGTGCTGTGGCTGAGAAACAGGGAAGGGTCTTTGAGGGCGTCCACCCCTGTTTTGAGCGCCTTAACCTGGGTGAGAATGTCCCCATAGGCAGAATTGCGCTGGGCAAGAGCGCCCTGGTCGGAGCGTAGCCGCTGCTCGGGAACGCGCTCGATTTGAACGAGCTGGTCCACCACGGACTTCCAGTCGAAGCCTGAGGCCAAGCCGGATAAGCTTAAATCTGCCATAAAATCGTGTTTTTTGAACTAAAACCGGCCGAACGGGCCTTTTCGGGCAAGAAAAAGACCGGACGGGATTTATAGGCCCGTCCGGTGTGAAACAAGATCCATGCCGTTTTCGGCGAGCTACCTAGCTGATGAGGCGCAAGGCCGACTGCGGCAACGAGTTGGCTTGGGCCAACATGGCGGTGCCGGATTGGACAAGGATATTATAACGAGCGTATTGCGTGCTTTCCTCGGCAACGTCCACGTCCTTGATACGGCTGTTAGCGGCAGAGAGGTTGTCTCTCAGGACGCTCAACTGATCCGTAGTGTAGTTCAAACGGGAGACGTTTGCGCCGACGGTAGCCCGGTCGCTAGCCAACTGGGTGATAGCCGCTTTCACGTTGGTGAGCGCGGTGGCCGCGTTGGTCTTTGATGTCACGCTGCTGCCAGTGGCAGTGGTATAGGCTGAAGCGCCCAGGTTCACACCAGACATCGAGAAACTGTTGCCATCGCTGTCGATAGTAACGTTTAACGCAGTGGAGCTGAAAAGGCTCACACCGTTGAAGTCCTTGGTCGCCGCATTCGTGACATAGGCGGACAGTGTGCTGAATTCCGAGTTATAGAGAGTTCGATCAGTATCAGTTTTGGTGACGTCCTGCGCGAGAATGGACAATTCACTCATGCGGTCCAGGGCTTTGCCAACCTTCTGCAAAAACCCGTCCTGAGTTTGGCTGAAGGAGATGCCGTTGGCCACGTTGGCTTTGGCAGCAGTGGTGCGGTTGATTTGCGCATCAAACCGCATCGAAACAGCCATACCGGCGGCGTCGTCTTCCGGGGAAACAAGTTTCGAACCAGAGGAGAGCCGCGCCAGCGACTTGGACAACATGGAGGAGGATTCCGCGAGCATGCGTGCACTGCTCTGCGCCGAGACGTTTGTATTGATAACCATAATGCTCTTTCCGTGAGGTAACCCAATGAATATTGTTAAGGGCTACTCAAATTGCGCCATCCTTTACGCGTTGTGAACCATTCAAAAGGGCGTTCAACAAGTTCCCCGCTGGCTATTAAAGGCCGCCAACCGCCTACAACAAAGTAATCGGCGAGTTACGGAGAGAGTTTAATCATTTCAAAAACTTTCTCAGCAAATCCCCTAGAGGCCGGTTTGTAGAAGCGCCCACACCTTGCTGGGTAGGCCCACCGATAGCAGGCAGAACCGCAAATGTTTAAGGTCGTGGCAACAAAGAAAGTTGCTGACGACGATGAAATTAATTGAACCAGACCAGTTGCCCTACCAAACCGAGTTACGCCAACGCCAGCCTTTTGTGCTGGGCGTGGATGAGGTGGAACGACCGGTCGTGCTGAAGCCGACCCAGATTAAACAAACGGAGAAGAAGTCGTTTGAGCAGCAGATAATGGCTCTGGCTCTGCTTTTCGTTCTCTCCATGGCCAGCTATTACCTGATCAGCCGCTTTTGCATCAGCACCGTCCAAGTGTCCGGCCGGAGCATGACGCCCACTCTGCACGACGGAGAACGTTATGTTTTGAATCGGCTGAGCTTTTTGTATCGCGATCCGCAAATCGGAGAGATCGTGGTCCTTCGTGACCCGGGGCATTCTGATTTCGCTGTCAAACGGATCATCGCCGGGCCAGCGGATTCTATCTCTTTTAAGAATGGCAAAGTGTTCGTGAACGGGAATGAGATCCGGGAGAGTTACCTATCTTCGAGCACCAGGACACTGGTTCCTGCCACGAGACCCAAGGACGTTGTGCTAGGTAAGGATCAATACTTTGTGTTGGGCGACAACCGGTTTGGAAGCGAAGACAGCCGATATTATGGTGCCATCAAACGGGCGCAAATCGTAGGTCCGATCTGGAAGTAAGTTCCGCAGACGGGGCTGGTCCGGCAGAATTTCAAGACCCATTAAATTCTGCCGATATTCCTGATGATGCAGCCTTCACATTTCAGGAAGTTATGCTTAGGTAAAGGGGTGAAGCTTTGGGGTCTTTTGGGCCAAGGGTCTGTTCGCGCCGCGCGCTCCTTCAACGCGGCGATTTCTCCGCAGATCTCGAATGCGCGCTTAGCTGTTTTGCTTCTGGGTCTTCTGCTCGTCCCTGCAGCGGGAGAAAGCCAGGTGTTAAACACTATCGGGGTGACGGGCCTGAGGCAAATTGCTCCAGGCCTCACTGGATCAGGCATTTACGTTGGCCAGGCAGAAGCGGGAAATCCGACCTGGGAGGTGAATCCTGCTGCAGTAGGCCAACCAGTTAGTTTATTTACCTGGATTTCGACGAACGGCTCTGATTCCACATTTCCAAACGGAGGAGGATTCGAATCCGGCCATGCCGACACTGTGGGGAATGCATTTTACGGTTTTTCGACAGGGGTGGCGCCGGGCGTGAGTCATATTGATAACTACGAGGCAGGACATTTTTATAGTGCCTACGTCGCTAGTTCGGTCCAGGTGACGCCGGTGATTGTAAATCAAAGTTATATCTTTGGAAGTACGGGCACAGCCAACGATTTGGATTTCGATAATTACACCGCTCGATTTGGGACACTCTTTGTTAATGGGGTCGGCAATGGCGGCCCGGTGTCCTCACCGGCTACCGCGTATAACGGCATTGGTGTGGGAGCGTATGGCGGCAACACCAGCATGGGACCAACGACTGATGGCAGGTGCAAACCCGACATTACCGCACCGGCAGATTACACCAGCTTCTCGACTCCCCTGGTCGCTGGAGTCGCATCCTTGCTTTTGCAGGCGGCAAAGGAAGGCGCGGGAGGAAGTATCTCGGCGGCGACGAATGCGCTCACGTTGAAAACACTGCTCCTAAATGGAGCGATGAAAACCGCTGATTGGACGAACTCGACTACTTATCCGCTGGACGCCCGTTATGGGGCGGGCATCGTGGATGCGGTGAATTCGTATCGGCTGCTCCGAGGAGGAAAACAAGGGTTTACGGTCAACACGACATCAACAAGCCTCGCCGGCCATTTGCCTCCAACCGCGAACACGAACATTTATGTTCGGCGCGGATGGGATTATAACACTCTTTCCAGCTCAGCGGCCAAGGACTCAGTCAATCACTACTTTTTTGATGTGAGCAGCACTTCTCGGACATCCTTTGTCTTTACGGCAACGTTGGGGTGGCAGAAGGGGCTAAATCAGCCGTTGGCCAGCAATCTGGATCTGTTTTTGTATAACGTAAGCAACAACGTGCTGGTGGCGAGCAGCCAGAGCACGGCGAATAACGTAGAGCACATCTACTTGCCGGTGCTGCCGCCCGGACGTTATGACCTGCAGGTCCTGAAGAGTGCCGCGGGCGGGCTCCCATCCGCAGAACCGTACGCGGTCTCGTGGAATTTTGGGCCGATTGAAGCTCCTCGAATTGCCAACGCAACGGTGACCAACGGCCAGTTTCGCGCCCAGGTATTTGGAGAACCGAACCAAAGAATTGTCGTTCAAAGCACCACCGATTATCAAAGCTGGACACCGCTGAGCACGAACAACACCTCGTGGCAGGGAGTCTTCAGTTTTACAAACGCGGCATCCAGTTCGTTCAAGGTGTTTCGCGCGGTTCAGCTTGAATAGAGTTTCGCCTGCTTGAACTTTCAGATTGAGGAGCCGGGCTGCCTTCGACTAAATGAGAGCCATTGAACAACACACACATGCAGGACGCATTGCTCAAGGCGGTGAAAGATCTCGGGCTGGAGGAATACAAACGGCATATCTTTCTATGCGCCGATCAGACTGAGCCGAAATGCGCGCCAAAAGAAGAAACGCTCAAAGCGTGGGATTTCTTAAAAATGCGGCTCAAGGAATTGAAACTGTCAGGAGCGCACCCGTTGGTTTACCGGAGCAAGGTGAATTGCCTCCGGGTTTGTGCGATGGGACCCATCGCGGTGGTTTACCCGGAAGGAACCTGGTATCACAGTTGCACGCCCGAAGCGCTGGAGGAAATCATCCAACAACACCTCATAGGCGGCAGGCCGGTTGAAAAATACCGCTTCGCCCAAAACCCTTTGAAAGACGACTAATCCCCCGGTTCAGCCAGAATCTTTTGGCGGCGCTGATTGTATTCCTGTTCGGTAATTTTTTCGTCAACGTAAAGCTTCAGGATTGCGTTTAGCTTGTCCCTCTTGGTCTTAGGTTCGGGAGAGGGCGTGGCGTTTTTCAGGGCCTTGTCGCGGGCTTCTTTTTGCTTAATCAACTCGTCCATCTTGGCTTCCACGTCGTTGAGTTTATTTGTCGTTTCGGCTGCGGAAGGAGGAGCGACGACAGGGGGTGTCGGGGAAGGCTTGATGGCAGGAGTGGATACGGGAGGGGCAACCTTCACAGCACCCTTGGCCGGAACAGAGTTCACTACTTGCTTCTGGGCAGCCGGGTCAACCGGGTGCTCTCTCAGGTACTTTTGGTACTGTCGTTGGGAAATCTTGCCATTGAGGTACTGCTTCTCCATGTCGGCATAGGAGGGGACATTCCTTTGAGAAGATGATGTTTCCGCCTGCGCGACCTGAACTGAGACGTTCGGATCCAGGGGGCTATAAACGGAGGCACGTGGATGGGCGTTTTCCTCAGCTACACGTTGCCGCAAAGTCTCCAGGGCTTTCTTCTGACGTTCTTCCGTGGTTTCAGCTCGTGCGGCCGTCTGGACGAGCGAAATAACAGCGAGAAGCAGGCTCAGGCGTTTCATAGCAGACGATCTAAACAAATCAAGGCAAGGGTGCAACAGATTTCCAAAGCTGTGCCCCTTGGCTGATCCCGAGAAAAAGTCTTTGAATTCCGCCATTTCCTCCCCAAAATGGCTCGAAATCAGCAATGGCGCGGAATGAGAGGTCCGTCTAGCTGCTGGCCAAGGTGCAGGTGTTCCCCTGTTTTGAGACTATTTTGAAGCTCAGAAGCAGAAAACTGTCACAGGATGTGTCAGTCAACATGAAAGCATTTACACGACAGAAAAACTCGCTGGTGCGGCTTCTTTGGCTGGGAGCCGGGCTGGCTTCGTTGCCGTGCGTGGCGCAAACGCCGCCCCCAGCCGTGCCCGGACAGAACCCCGCGGCAGGAACGAATTCTCTGACCAACTCAGCGGCCTTGAACGTGGCCACGAACGCTTACAAAAGTGCGTCCGCTGTGACCAACAAGCCGGCGGTTCCGTTGCCACCAGCGGTGCCCGTTCCAACACAAGCCACGAAGTTCCCTGCCCTGGCTAACGCCGCGCCGCAGGCGAATCCAGGATCGGTTGGGGTTGCCCAATCGAATCCTCCCGGCAAAAAACCAGAAACTGCAGCCGTTCAGGCAACTCCAGCAGGGGTCCATGCTCTCGCGGCAGCCCCGGTGGCAGCAGTGGCTCCGGCCGCTCCGCCAAAGCCCACGGCAATGGAGCTTTTGAAGCAATCCGCTGAAAAGGGCGATGCCGTTGCTCAATTTAAACTGGGTATGGCCTACGCCACAGGCAAGGAACTGCCCCAGGATTTAGCCAAATGCGTGGACTGGTGGAAGAAAGCGGCTGAAAACGGCAACATTGCTGCCGCTTATAATCTGGCGATTTTCTACGCCCAAGGGACAGCCGTGACGCAGAATATGAGCGAAGCGGCCAAGTATTTCCGACGAGCTGCTGAGGCAAAAGACAAAGCTGCCCAATATAACCTCGGCGTGCTTTACGCCAACGGCGCCGGGATAACTCAGGATTACAGAGAAGCTGCCAAATGGTTCCGGCAGGCAGCCGAACAGGGCGAAGCAAACGCGCAGTACAGCCTGGCCCAGATTTACCTTTCCGGCCAGGGTGTGGCGCAGGACAAGGCCGAGGCTTATCTGTGGTTGAGTGTGGCCACGGCCCAAGGACACAAGGAAGCTGAGTCGATGCGCGATGACCTGGTCGCGCAACTGAAGCCCGAACAACTGGCGGAAGGCCGCCTGCGCAACGCACGCCGCGGCGAAAAGGAAGATCAATACAACATTGGCAATGCTTACTCCAAAGGCGAAGGAGTGGCCAGGGATTTGGGCCAGGCGACCAAATGGTACCGGGAAGCCGCAACCAAGGGGCATCCCGAAGCCCAGATGAAATTGGGTTTGGCATACACTGACGGAACCGGAGTCAGTAAAGATCCGGCGGAAGCAGCCAAGTGGTTTAAAATGGCGGCTGAGCAAGGGCACATCAAAGCTCAGACGGTTCTCGCGGACGCTCTCCTGGATGGAAAGGGTGTGGCGCGCAACCTTCCCGAAGCTTTAAAGTGGTATCAGAAAGCCGCTCAACAAGGTGTGCCGCATGCCCAATCTGCTCTAGGGCTGATGTATGCGCGAGGCCAAGGGACTGCCATCAGCTACAAAGAGGCTGCGAACTGGTTTCAAAAGGCCGCCGATCAGGACAACCCGGATGCACAAATGCATCTGGGAGTTCTCTACGAAAATGGCCAGGGCGTCACGCAGGATTTCAGCAAGGCATTGGAGTTTTTCAAAGCCGCGGCCAGCAAAGATCAGGCGGAAGCAATGACTCGCATTGGAAGCTGTTATGCGTCGGGGCGAGGCGTCCCCAAAAATCCTGGTGAAGCCTTGAGTTGGTTTCAAAAGGCAGCCGAAAAAGGCGATACCAAGGCGCAGGTCCATTTGGGAGTCGCCTACAGTGAAGGACAGGGAGTCGCGAAAAATCCATCCGAAGCAGCCAGATGGTTTTCCTTGGCGGCGGAAAAAGGAGACCCTGGCGCGCAGTATAACCTGGGCCTGCTTTATGAAAGTGGAAACGGTGTGAATCGCGATCCAGCTCGTGCGCTGCAGTGGTATCGCAAAGCGGCGGAGCAAGGCCTTCGAGAAGTGCAAACCAAGCTGGGCAACTTGTATGCCCAAGGGATGGGAACACCCGCGAACCCGGGGGAAGCAGCCAAATGGTTTCAAAGTGCAGCGGGTGCCGGAGACCGAACTGCGCAATTCAACCTGGCCGTGCTCTACGAGCAAGGCAAAGGCGTGACTAAAAACCACGGCGAAGCCCTCAAGTGGTATCGCAAAGCAGCGGAGCAAGGCCATCCGCGTGCCCAGTACATCCTGGGCTATGCCTACCTGGAAGGCGGCGAATTGCCCAAAGCACCCGCCGAGGCTGTGAAATGGATTCGCAAGTCAGCGGAGCAAGGAGACACGATTGCTGAGTTCAGCTTGGGAGTGTGCTACGACCTGGGCCGAGGCGTGAAACAGGATTATGTGGAAGCGGCCAAATGGTATCGCAAAGCGGCGGACAAAGGACATCCTGAAGCGCAGTTGAACCTAGGGAATCTGTATGACTCAGGCCAGGGAACAACCAAAAACCTCGCGGAGGCCGCAAAATGGTATCGTAAGTCAGCGGAACAAAAGCTGCCGCAAGCCGAGTTCGCTCTCGGCTCCTGTTACGCCGATGGGGAAGGTGTGACAAAAGACCTGGTGGAAGCGTACAAGTGGATAACGCTGGCTTCGGCACACGGAAATACCAATGCTGATTTGTTCAAATCCGGACTTGAGCAGAAGCTCACAGCGGATCAGAAAACCAAGGCCCAGCAGATGGCCGATGCCGCGCTTGGAAAGAAATAACCAGAGTGGCTCCGTTTCAAGCAAAGACGGTCCCCTGCTCAATTCCACTACGCTTGAAGATGATTCGTTGTTTTCAATCGCGCGTTTTTCGTGTAGGAAAATAAGGTGATCGAGTTTCGCGAATCTGCCATTCATGGGTCCGGGGGCTTTGCCACCGCGTCTATCCCTGCTGAAACCACTATCGTTGAGTATGTCGGCGAAAAAATAGACAAGCAGGAATCGGCTCGCCGCTGCGAAGCCAATAATCCTTATATTTTCCATGTGGACGATCAATTCGACCTGGACGGCGCCGTCGACTGGAACCCGGCTCGGCTGCTGAACCACAGTTGCTCACCCAATTGTGAGGCGCGCATGGATGAGGATAACCGGATTTGGATCATGGCGCTCCGCGACATTGCCCCGGGGGAAGAGATCACTTTTAATTACGGCTACGATATGGAGAATTGGCGGGAACATCCCTGCCGTTGCGGTTCACCCGATTGCGTTGGATTTATTGTGGCGGAAGAGTATCAGGCATCGATCAAAACCCTTGCCATGAACATCAAGGAAGCGGAATCGAGCAACGAGGAACTGGCGAGTTAGCCCAATACCTTCTTCGTGAGAGCAACTCCCATATCCAGAAGCTTGCGGGCGTCCGCATCAGACTTGGCTTCGGCGTAGATGCGCAGGATCGGCTCGGTGCCGGAACCGCGCAGCATCAGCCAGGAGCCGTCCTGGGCCAAGAACTTCACGCCGTCGTAGGACTTTACTTCGGCAAGGGGTGATTTCAAGAGCTTGGCTGGAGGATTATTTTTGCAGAACTCCATGAGTGCTCCGCGTTTTTCGAGGGGGAAATGGGCGTCAATGCGTGCGTAACGATGCGGGCCAAATTCCTTTTCCAATTTGGCGAGGAGCTTATTGATCGAGGTCTTCTCAGTCGCGAGCAATTCCAAGAGCATCAAGCCTGCGAGGATACCGTCGCGTTCAGGAATGTGGCCGGGGAAGCCGATGCCGCCGCTTTCCTCGGCTCCGAGGATGACATTACCCTTCAGCATTTCAGCGCAGATGTATTTGAAGCCAACGCCTGTCTCGACCAGTTCCAGACCGTAGGCGGAGCACATTTTGTCCACCATGGAAGTGGTGGTCAGCGCTTTAATCATGCGGCCCTTCTGCTGGCGATTCTTGTAATAATGCTGGAGCAGCAGGCAGATGATGTTATGAGTGGAAAGGTAATTGCCGCGCCCGTCCATGGCTCCAACGCGATCGGCGTCCCCGTCGGTTACCAGGCAAATGTCATGCGGGTGCTTTTTCAGAAAAGCAGAGGTGCGTCCATAATTTTGGATAACCGGCTCCGGGTTGATGCCGCCAAAATTAGGATCATGCTCCGCATTGAGAGTCGTGACTTTGCAGGTTGTGCCTTTGAGCAGGTCCTCGAAACAGCCGGCACCAACGCCGAAAAGCGGGTCATGGGCGAAGCGAAGCTTGGATTTGGCGATCAGCTTGAATTCAACCAGGTCCTTGATGGCCTTGTAATGAGCCGGCCGAACATCGGTGACCGCGCCTTTGGGCAGATCACTGAGGCTGTGGGCGCGAACAGGGTTTTTGTCCAGCATGGCTTCCACGGCCTGGCACATGGAGGGCTCGGCGGAACCGCCGAACCACGCCTTTAGCTTAAAGCCATTAAAAGCAGGGGGATTGTGGCTGGCTGTAATCATGATCCCGCCAATCGCGCGGTGATCTTTGACGGCATAAGAGACCGCCGGCGTAGGTGTAGGCTGATTCGTCAGAACGATTTGAAAGCCGTTTCCGCTCAGGACTTCCGCCGTGCGCCGGGCAAACTGATCGGATAAGAAGCGTCGATCATAACCGATCACTACCTTCTTGTCCGAACCCGGAATCGGGTTGGCGGACCAATAATCGGCGGTCGCTTGGGCGACGCGGTCGAGGTTTTTGAAAGTGAAATCCTCGGCGATAACTGCGCGCCAGCCGTCTGTGCCAAATTTAATTTGCGCCATGTTGTGAATTCAGGGTCTGGATTCCGACCGGTTCAGTCAAGCCGCAACCCAGTGCATCACTGCACAGACTTATTCGGCAAATCGACACGGTTTCTTGAGGAACCAGGTCAGTCGTGGCTTCGCGTGGCGAGCAACCCAACCACCACCCCCAGTCCAAGAGCTACCCCAAGCGACTGGTACGGATGGGTCCGAATGGTCCGGTCGGCAACCCTGGCCTGCTGGACGGCTTTATCCTGCAGTTGAGCGTAGGTGGCTCTGGCTGTCTCCAGTTGCTTGTTTAACGATTCCCGAGTGGCCTTGGCCTGTTCACTCATGTCCCCTCCCAGGGCTCGGAGCATTCCTTCGGCATCACTGATTAAGGTGCGCAGGTCATCCACCAACTTTCCCCAACTGACTGATTCTCGAGGGAGCGAAGTATCCATAAAATACCTTTTGATTCGTTCAATGGAAGGAATAGCAAACTCCTTCCTGGTTTTTACACCCTTGGAGACTAAAACGGGATGCAGTGTGGTCAATGGATAAAAACCCTGCCTGAATGAAGCAGACCCGGGGCCGTTACACCCGAAATGTGCCGTGCTGGTGTTCCTGGAACAGCAATGGAGCCAGCGATTGGCCTTGGTGGTTCTGGCCACTGGTCTTAAACTCATCAAGCAGATTCTTCAGTTGCGCGGATGTGTATTGTTTCAGCAGCTTTTCGATTTCTCTACGAGCCAGCAGGTCGCAACGTTCATTCTCGGGGTGCCCTGCATGGCCTTTGAGCCATTGCCAGGAAATCTGGTGGATCTTGGTTAATTCCTCGAGTTGCTGCCATTGATCCTTGTTCTTAACGGGTGATTTATCCCGCGTTTTCCATCCATTTCGTTTCCAGATCGGAACTCCATCCAGGATGCCTTTGCGGAGATATTCGGAGTCAGTAAAGAATTCGATCAAACAAGCTTCTCTGAGCGCGGCCAAGCCCTGAATAGCTGCCTGGAGTTCCATTCGATTGTTCGTGGTGGCGGCGGTTCCACCGCTGATTTCCTTTACCTGGGCTCCGTAGAAGAGGACAGCGGCCCATCCCCCGGGACCGGGATTACCGCTACATGCGCCATCCGAGTAGATCAGAACCTTTTTCACCGCGGAAAGTTAAATATGACAGTTGCTGCAACCTCTAATTTGAGCCTCGGTAACAATCGTTATCGTTTCGGTGCTGCAGCAGTCACCATCTTCCGCATCTTCTCGACCGCCCGCTTCATCTGACGCTGCTTGAAAAGAGCTGTTCCGCTGACAAACGCATCCGCGCCCACTCGCGCGCACTCAACCGCGGTTTCAAGGTTGATGCCCCCATCGACCTCTATGTGGTAGTTCAATTTACGCTCACGTCGCCAGGTCGCTGCTTGTTGAATCTTGGGCAGCATCTCGGAGATGAAAGGCTGGCCTCCGAACCCGGGATTCACGGTCATCACCAGGATTTGATCAATTTTCCCCAGGTAAGGCTCAATTGTACGGATGGAAGTAGGCGGATTGAGCGACAGGCCCACCTTCATGCCCAGAGAACGGATTTTCCACAAGAGTTGATCCACCCGGTCACCTAGCTCCACGTGGATGATCACCCGGTCAGCGCCAGCCTTGGCAAACGGTTCCAGCAGGATTTCGGGGCGTGAGCACATGAGATGCACATCAAACACCATTTTGGTCAACGGCCGGATAGCCTTCACCACGTCAGGACCAAAGGAAATATTCGGAACAAAATGGCCGTCCATGATGTCAAGGTGAAGCCAATCGGCTTTGGCCGCATGAACTCTTAAAGTCTCTTTTGCCAAGGACCCAAAGTTCGCAGCCAGGAGGGACGGCGCAATAATCATGGCAAAAGTTAAAAAAAGGTAGCGGCAGGAGCAATCACGAAGAAGAATTCCTGCTAAATACTAAGAAGCTCATTAAGCAGCCAGGCAGGTTCGGCGAAAAAACTGGCTCGGAAAGAAACGCATGCAACTTACAAATCTCTGGTTGGCCTTTATCGCCGTGCTGCTCGCACCCGCGGCGGCTCTGCACGCAGCGGAGTTCTCCCTTGCAGAACCGCTGGATTACCAGGTCATTCAACGCATGTCCCGCACCAAAGGCGCCATTCATATGAGTGGAAGACTCAGGGGGATGCAGGCCCAGTCCGCGCAGCCATCGAAGCCCGCCTGATCATCGCCAATGGCAAAAATCCCTGGCAGGAGGTAACAAAACGGTTTAAAGATGAAACCTTTGAGGCGTGATAAAAACCGCTCCGGGCGGGTGGTACAGGCTGGAGTTGCGGGCGGTGACCCAAGGCAATGTCATTGCTGAAACGAAGGTGGAGCATGTGGGCATTGGCGAGGTGTTTGTCGTAGCGGGGCAGTCCAACTCCGCCAATCACGGCGAAAAGAAGCAGATTACCGAAACCGAGCGCGTTGCTTCATTTGATGGGAAGCGATGGCGACTCGCGAAGGATCCGCAGCCTGGCGCCAGCGGTGACAGCGGTAGCTTCATGCCTCCGCTCGGGGATATCATAGCAGGACGGTTCGATGTGCCGGTAGGCTTTATCGCGTGTGGCATCGGTGCGACGAGCGTCCGCGAATGGTTGCCGAAAGGTTCGACCTTCCCAAACCCTCCAACGATAGAATCCAACGTGCGAAAATTGCCGAATGGTGACTGGGAGAGCAATGGCCAGGCATTCTCCAACTTTGTGGCGAGGATGCAGGAAGTGGGCCCGGAGGGATTTCGCGCTGTGCTTTGGCACCAGGGAGAAAGCGATGCGAACCAGCAGGATCCCACCCGAACTTTGTCGGGAAACCTGTATCGCAAATATCTTGAGAAAATCATCCGACAATCGCGACGCGAACTCGGCTGGAAAGCGCCTTGGTTCGTCGCCCAAGCCAGCTATCATGTTCCCGAGGATGAAGGCTCGCCCGAAATCCGCGCGGCACAGGCCTCGTTGTAGAAGGATGGCATGGCGCTCGAAGGGCCGGACAGCGGCGCCCTCAAAGGTGACCTGCGTGAACAGAATGGCGCAGGCGTCCACTTCAGCGGGAAGGGCTTGCATAAGCATGCCTCAAAATGGGCCGAAAAGGTTTGCCCATGGATCGAGAAGAAGGTGCGGTAATTGCGTACTAAGGACAAACTTGCCGGAAACCCTTGAAAGGCCCCCGGTTTTCAGAAAAGAAGAAAAGCTTCGCTCATTGGTACCGACAGAGGGGGTCGAACCCACACGCCCGTAAGGGCACCAGATTTTGAGTCTAGCGCGTCTGCCAATTCCGCCATGTCGGCAACAAGCGGAGACTAAAATACCAAAGAGGCAGAAGAACGCAAGCAACCAATTCGCACGAACGAGAACTGACACACCAAACCACTGCCAAATGCGTGAGAAAGCCAACCATAAAATGGAAGGTTAAGTTCCGCTCGAAAGCGGAACTTAGCACATCCGTGTGCGATCAACCGGAAAATGGCCGCGCAGAATGACCGCTTTTCCAGTCTTTCAAGTGGTCGCGCCAGCCTGCTGCTGACTGCGGTAATTGGCCCAGCGCTTTTTCTGAGCCTGCGCGATTCGAGACAAACCACCGCGACTGAAGCGCCGTTTTCCAGGCCCTAGATTGGCAACAGGGGCTTGTGATTTGCCGGATTGTTTCCGGAAACTGGCCCAACGTTTCCTTTGGGCCTCAGCAATGCGCGCGCGACCCGCGGAACTGATGTTGCGTCCGCCTCTCTGGGTCTGGTTGGAAGTTCTCCCCCGGGAAGCAGATGTTGATCGTGATGGAGCGTTGCCTCCCCCTGAACTGCCCAACGTCTGGTTCAGTTCCCGTTCCAGTTGCTCAATGCGCTCCTGGATAGTGGCGGCACGCCTAAGCTGCGAAGATGATAATCGTAATTCCATAGGTGGATTGCATACCTTAGGGTTGTAAGTTGGGTCAACTTGGGTAAAGCCCCACCGGCATAGATAGGAAAGGCTTTTTGTAAGGAAAGGTAGAGTCCCCATTTCACAAGAAACGAACAAGTGCGACAGATAAAACAAAGAAAGGTCTAACTTATGCCGCTACTGGTTTTTTTGTTCGCCCTGTTCACGCCGCGCCTTGTGATCATCGCGCTTTATCTGCTGACCAACTGGTTTAATGGCGTGTTTAAGACTTTGCTGTTCCCGGTCCTGGGCTTCTTATTTATGCCAGTAACCATGCTTTGGTACTCGGCAGTTCACCATTGGTTTAATGGCCAATGGGATATTTTACAGATTGCAGGGCTGGTGGTGGCTATAATAATCGATATCGCCCCGACACGGATGCGCCGCCGCCGACGCGTAGTGCGTGAGGTCGTTGTGGAGGAATAAGGGCTATCACAACACTCAGAATCCAGGGGCCGCCCCTATCCGGAGGTGCTGACCAACTTGCCTCCATGCAAAACCCGGAAACGTTGCCCTCGCCAAGTAATATGGTTTCCCACAAATGCGCTGGCCCAAATCAATACCTGGAGCAGGTCCTTCACGGGACCCATCCAGATTGAAATTGCATCCATTCGCCGCGCTAGTTTTCCCTCACACCAGGCACCCATCGCCATCCGAACACACAGGCAGGCAGCAACTGCCGTCAGGATAGATAGTCGTGGTGTGAAAGCCAGCCAGAGCAAAGGCCAAAGGGTAGCATTGCTTAAAATGCTGAAAAAGTAAGGGGCCGGCTGGCAAACACGAATGGTGCGAGCCCAGCGGGTTTGATGAGCCCACACTTCGGCCGGC
>JAQGOV010000445.1 GCA_028293425.1 Verrucomicrobiales bacterium | reverse complement strand
GTTGCTGATGGGGCGCTCTATATCCGGTCAGAGAAGAACCTCTACCGGATTGGAAACGGGAAATAATCGCAGGGACTTTAACGCCTTCGTTTTGACGGGATTGGTTTCCAGAGAGCAAGAAAGGGTGAGGAGTCGACAAACGCGGCAGAGCGAACTCCCCGTGCTGCCGCTTAGCCTTAGCATGTAGACAATAATACAAGCTATGAAAGCCGACGCACTCACGAGCAGCCACCAAACAACCAGTTCCAGGCCAGTCCAACCATTCTGGAAGTCGCCTGCAATCCTGCTGACGGGCTGGACGGTTTTGGTGGTCGGGTTCCTCTTCCAATTTGCCCGCTTGACCATGCCTCACTAACGGCTCGGGTGCTTACCCAACTGGCCCAGCGGGAGCCCTTGGGTTCCGTTTGCACTAGTTAGGCATCGCTGTAAAGGCAGCCGACGAAAGGATGGTATGAGTGTCCACTCGAAAACGGCAGAAAACAACCCGGCGCTCTCACAGCCACAACGAATCCGAAGGGTCCATCACGTTTTTAGCGCTTTTCAGAAGCATCCACTTGAACCGATGTTCGCGCCTCGATCGATTGCCCTGATCGGCGCAACCGAGAAGGAAGGTAGTGTAGGCCGAACCATTCTCTCCAACCTCATCTCAGGCGGTTTCGAAGGCTCCATTTACCCAATCAACCCCAAGCGGCAAACCGTGCTTGGTTTGAAAGCCTCTCCAGATGTCGCCAGTCTGCCTGAAATTGCAGACCTCGCTGTGATTGTCACCCCTGCACCCACGGTTCCACAAATCATCGGTGAATGTGTTCGCGCAGGCTTTGGGAGTGCCATCATCATCTCGGCCGGGTTTAAAGAAACGGGGCCGGAAGGAGTGAGGATCGAGGAGCAGATCAGGTCCGAGGCAAAAAAGGGCAGGATGCGGATTATTGGCCCAAATTGTTTGGGCGTCATGACTCCGCATCATCGGATGAACGCCACCTTTGGCAGCCGAATGGCGCGGCCTGGAAGCGTAGCTTTCATCAGCCAAAGCGGAGCCCTTTGCACAGCCATCCTGGACTGGAGTTTTAAGGAGAACGTCGGCTTTAGCGCGTTTGTGTCGTTGGGCTCCATGCTGGATGTGAATTGGGGAGATCTCATTTACTACCTGGGAAATGATCCCCTGACAAAAAGCATCGTGATGTATATGGAAAGCATAGGCGACGCCCGATCCTTTCTATCCGCGGCTCGCGAGGTCGCATTGACCAAGCCGATTATCGTCATCAAGGTGGGTCGCACGGAAGCAGCCGCCAAAGCCGCAGCTTCACACACCGGTTCGCTCACCGGAAGCGACGACGTGCTCGAAGCCGCCTTCCGGCGTGTCGGCGTGTTGAGGGTAGACAGCATTGCTGAATTGTTTGATATGGCAGAGGTGCTTGGAAAACAACCACGGCCTCAGGGCCCCCGGTTGGCTATCGTGACCAATGCTGGCGGGCCTGGAGTGTTGGCGACGGATGCCTTAATCGGTAGTGGAAGCCAGCTTGCCGCGCTGTCCCCTGAATCGCTGTGTGCCTTGAATGAATTTCTGCCGCCGCATTGGAGCCACGCAAATCCGGTGGACATCTTGGGGGACGCGGGACCTGCTCAATATGGGAAAGCCGTCCAAATTGTTGCTGACGATCCAAACAATGATGGGGTGCTTGTGATCCTGACGCCCCAAGCGATGACGAATCCGACGGGCACGGCCGGAGAACTTAAGCGCTTCAGCCATCTTGCCCGGAAGCCGATCCTTGCGAGTTGGATGGGAGGCGTGGACGTGGAACCGGGGGTTTGTATTCTAAACGGAGCAGACATCCCGACCTTTGCATATCCAGACCGCGCCGCCCGCGCTTTTCACCACATGTGGAGCTATAGCTATAATCTGCGGGCACTTTACGAAACGCCGGCATTGCGCGGGTCGGATAAACGTGATGTGGAGGCTGTTCGCAGGTTGATCGCAACTATCCAGCAAACGGGCCGCACCTTGTTGACGGAGGCCAAATCCAAGCGAATCCTGAGCGCCTATGGGATACCGGTGGCGGAGACCAGGATCGCGAAAACTGAGGACGAAGCCGCCGATTCCGCTGGAAGCATCGGCTTCCCAGTCGTGCTCAAGCTTTATTCAGAAACACTCACCCACAAGACGGACGTCGGAGGTGTGCGACTGAACCTAGCTGATGAGGCAGCGGTGCGACAGGCATGGCGGACCATCCGAGATTCGGTGACCACCAAGGCCGGAGTGGAGCATTTCCTCGGAGTGACTGTTCAACCAATGATTCGGATGGAAGGTTATGAGCTCATTTTAGGGAGCAGCATCGACCCGCAGTTTGGACCGGTATTGCTCTTCGGCCTGGGTGGTCAGTTGGTGGAAGTATTTAAAGACCGCGCACTGGGATTGCCACCCCTGAATGGAACGCTCGCTCGGCGAATGATGGAACGAACCCGGGTTTTCGAAGCCCTGCAAGGAGTGCGCGGGCGAGAATCGGCTGATCTCGCCGAGCTCGAAAAGATCCTGGTGAGATTCAGCGAATTAGTGGTGGAGCAGCCGTGGATTAAAGAAATCGACATCAATCCGCTCCTTGTCTCACCTGAACGGATCATCGCACTGGATGCGCGCATCGTCCTTCACGATTCCAAGACAACTGAAGACCGACTCCCCCGCCCTTCTATTCGGCCTTATCCGGACCAATATGTGCGTTCAGGCCAGATGAAGCGTGGCACACCAGTCCTGTTCCGTCCTATCCGACCGGAGGATGAGGAAGCCATGGTTAAGTTTCATCACACCCTTTCAGAACAAAGTGTCTATTACCGGTATTTCTCACACCTGAAGATCGGGGAACGCATCGCGCATGAACGGCTGACCCGGATTTGCTTTACTGATTACGATCGCGAGATTCCACTGGTGGCTGAGATGAAGCCGGACGCTCCCGGGAGACCTGAGATCCTGGGCGTGGGCCGCTTGAGCAAACTGCCAGGACTTGATGAAGCGGAGTTTGCCCTGCTGGTGAGCGACGCCTTTCAAGGGCAAGGCCTCGGACGGCAGTTATTAACGTTGCTGGTTGAGGTCGCTCGGTCAGAGAACCTCAAACGCATCTTGGGCTGCATATTGCCAGAAAATCGTGCTATGCTGGATCTTTGCACGAGGCTTGGGTTCGAACTGTCCAGCGTAACCGGAGCAGCGGAAATTCAAGCAGTGCTGGACCTTCCAAAATCCGGTCCATTCTCTCCGCCCGGCGGACGCAACAACCCCGACATTGTTTATACGGAGCAAACTTGACTGGTTTGAGTTTATTTTTGAGCCAGTCCTAAAAGTAGGATGGCTCCTGTTTTGGCCAGGAAGGCTGGATGGCGTGAGCTTCTATTCCAACGGGAAAGCGGCGCCGCGCGGGAGGACAGGAGGACTAAGTTGAATTGAGCCACTTGGGAAACAAAACTATTTCCAGCCACACCTTCAGGCTGATACCTGAGCGGGCTTCCAAGTTCCGACGACGCTGGGACGTTTGTATTTGCGGACCTGGCAGGAATGGCCTCGGGGAAGAATGTCTCCCCTCTCAGTAATTCCTTCGCCTTGGACGTCCTGATCCCCGCGGGCCTGATGCCTAAGCGAAACGAGAAAAAGAAATCGGAAGGCAAAGGACGTCGAGGAAAGCGCAAGGTCAACGAAGTGACTTTCCACAGTTTGAGGCACAATTTTACAACGATGCTGAAGGCGGCTGGCGGAAGTAACAGCATGGCTCAATCCATTGTTGGCCACAAGTCGAGCGCGGTAGCGGAAAACCTGAAGGATGGCATTGCCGTTGCCAGCATGGACAAGCTGAACGAATGGGAAGGTGGTGCCCAATGAATCGCCTATTCCCCCAGACCGCAAAACAGGAGAGCCCGGAGGAAGTGCGCTACCGCTATGCCGGGAGAGTCGCCGGGCATGTTGTGGCCGGCGAGATTGAATTGCCGAACAAGCCGTGGGCGCCCAAAGCGGGACTACTGCTGATCTTCCGCCTGCTTCACGAGGGCTCGGGACTGAGCTTTGAAACGATGGAAAGGGACAATGCGGTTCACTGGCAATTAGCCGCATAACCGAATCGCGACTCACGGCCGCTCGGGATAAAACTCGGGCGGCTTTTTGTTTTATAGGCTTGAACACTGCTTGCTTGGTGCCAGCATTCCGGCATGAGATTCCCCCTTTTTATTTTAGCAGCCATTCTGTCTGGATGCTCCACGCCAGCGGTTTTAGTGGTCTCCGAAAACACCCCGCCCATAAGCGTCCAGTCCCAAACGAACAGGGCCGACAATATTACTGTAGTTTTTCCCGCGGGGATCTATAGCGCGGCTTTTCAAACCAAGGATGGGATTTATTACAAGGCACCCCAAAAGGTTGCAGTCAGAGCCACAACCGTAGTGGTTCCCAGGAGCGGCGTAACATCTCAAGGGACTTTCAGAGCGGAGGATGGTGGGCTCTTCTTCCCGAAAAACAGGAGCAATCCGCCGGGGCTTTGGATGGATTCCAGAGGCTCCTTCGATGCTGGCCACAGAGATCCGGTATATTACACGCCGCTTGCCCTTCCACTTCAACCGCAGCCCGTTCCCGTTCCCCGATCTGCGTCAGGGCTGTGAGTTGCGTCTGAAGCTTTTGTTTGTCTTAAGTGCCCACATTTTCCTACATTGGGCATGAACACTGAAGATTCAGATCGGATACAACCGGATACCACCAGCCCTAACCGAAACCGCTGGATGAAAATGGATCCCACGGGATCGGAATACGAAGCACTTTTACGGCAGACCATTGCCCGTCCGGTCTGGGGGCTAGAGGATGTGGCAATCTACCTTCGAAAAACCGTTGCAGGCGCAAAGATTTGGATGTACCGGCAGGGCGTGAAGAAGTTTCCGGGAGACCGGAGTAAAACCTGTAGGGAATGGGTGGATTCTGGTCTCAGGCGGAAACCTTTAAATCATGAAAACAGAACTGATGGAGCGGCTCCTGAATGAGTCGGAATGCACTTACCACGATTACAAGCAGGCTCAATACCCGTTTTTAAGGGCCGCAGGCGAGGAGGCCAGGAGTGAGCTGATTAAGGACATCCTGGCAATGGCAAACGCGAGGACAGGCGAGACGCGGCACATCATGATCGGGCTTGAGGAGGTTAAAGGAGGAAGAGCCATTGTGCATGGCTTAATGAATGAAGACCTGTTGGTAGATAACGACCTACAGCAATTCATTAATTCTAAACTCAATCGCACCATCCGGTTCCGGGTGATCACCGAGACTTTGAACGGCCACCTCATTCAAATCATCGAAATCGAACCTCAGAAAGGGCTGTCCTTCTTGAAGTCTAGTTACGGGAAGCTTAGCCCCAATATCGTTTACTATCGGATTGGCAGTTCGACGAAGGATGCAACTCCAACAGAGATCGAGGAGTGGGGCAGAGAGAGTGTTAAGCGCCCGGTCCCAGAGCTGGAGCTGCGCCTGGCCCACATCGGGATGCAACCCAATGTGTGGCCGCCAGAGGAGAGCCATGGAATCTCTGCGCCCGTTGTCCTGGAGTTCCTCAGCACTATAACAAGGATCGAGCCGGAATCTGTTAGGGCGTATGAAGCTTTTCACCATTTTCCGGAATTGAAGAACTTGCGAGATTACCTCAAGAAAGTTGAGTCCCTGGTGCACTACTTTAACCTGAGCCAAATATATAAACCAGTCGGGCTCGTTATCAAAAACTCAGGAGCGGTTCCGTGCGGCAATATAAAGGTGAACTTAAAAGTTGAGCCGGCGGACCTGTTTTTGATTAAAGAGCAGCAAAAAATCGTTCGGCCGGTCCTAAAGCCATCCGATGGCATAACATCGTT
>JAQGOV010000393.1 GCA_028293425.1 Verrucomicrobiales bacterium | reverse complement strand
CGGGCCAACTCGGTTTTGCCGACACCAGTTGGACCAAGGAAAATGAAAGAGCCCACGGGCCGGTTCGGATCCTGCAACCCGCTGCGAGATCGACGAACTGCATTGGCTACAGCTTTTACCGCCTCCTCCTGCCCAACCACGCGGTTGCGCAAGCGCTCCTCCATATGCACAAGCTTTTGGCGCTCCCCTTCCAGCATTCGTGTCACGGGAATGCCAGTCCACGCCGATACCACCTTGGCAATGTCTTCGTCGGTCACCTCCTGGTTGAGCAGGCGTTTGCCCTGGGTGTTGTCGTGCAGGGCTTTTTCCGCCCCGGCGAGCTTCTTTTGCAGGTCGGGCAGTTTTCCATATTGGATTTGAGCGGCACCATTCAGGTCGTTCGAACGCTGCGCCTTTTCCAGCTCCAGCTTAGCTTCCTCGATTTGGCTGTTGATGATGCTTACCGCATTGATAGCCGCTTTCTCATTCTGCCATTGCGCCTTGAGCTTGGAGGCCTGCTCCTTTAAATTCGCAAGCTGTTCCTCCAGCTTATGCAGGCGATCGAGCGATGCGGAATCCTTCTCCTTCTTCAATGCGTTCTGCTCAATCTCGAGCTGCATGATTTGGCGCTCCAGTTGGTCGATTTCTGTCGGCATGGAATCGAGTTCCATCCGCAAACGCGAAGCGGCCTCGTCAATCAAGTCGACTGCTTTGTCCGGCAGAAAACGGTCGGTGATATAACGATGCGAGAGCGTGGCTGCGGCCACTAGGGCCGAATCCTGAATCCGAATGCCGTGATGCACCTCGTAGCGCTCCTTCAAGCCACGGAGGATAGCCACAGTCGATTCCACCGATGGTTCCGCCACAAACACGGGTTGGAATCGCCGTTCCAGTGCCGGGTCTTTTTCAATGTGCTTGCGGTACTCATCCAGTGTGGTGGCCCCAATGCAATGCAGTTCACCTCGCGCCAATTGCGGCTTCAACATGTTCGCGGCGTCCGCTGAGCCTTCCGCTTTGCCGGCTCCCACGATGGTATGGAGCTCATCGATAAAAAGAATTATCCGACCTTCACTCGATGTTACTTCCTTCAAAAAGGCCTTGAGCCGATCTTCAAATTCCCCGCGGTACTTGGCCCCTGCAATCATCGCCCCAAGGTCCATCACCACCAGCTTCTTGTTTTTGAGAGACTCAGGCACGTCCCCAGCAACGATCCGTCGAGCCAATCCGTCCACGATGGCCGTCTTGCCCACGCCCGGCTCGCCAATCAGCACGGGATTATTTTTGGTTCGACGGGAAAGAACCTGCATCACGCGCCGGATCTCCTCATCGCGGCCAATCACCGGGTCAATTTTTCCGGCGCGCGCCAGCGCTGTCAGATCGCGTCCATACTTTTCGAGCGCCTGGAATTTATCCTCGGGATTCTGGTCGGTGACACGCTGGTTGCCTCGCAAATCTGCCAGCGCCTTCAGCACCCCGTCCCGCTTCAATCCATGCTTTTGGAAAATCTTTTTCAACGAAGGCCCGCCCTGGTCCAGCAAGCCCAGAAAAAGGTGCTCGGTGCTTACGTATTCATCCTTGAGCTTGGTGGCTTCACTTTGGGCGGCATCCAAGGCCCGCTTCAGGGTAGCCCCCAGGAAAGTATCGGAAGTGGTCGCCCCCTGCACTTTTGCCCGCCGGCCAATTTCAGCCTCCACATCGGCTTGCAGACCCGGCACAGGCACGCCCAGCTTTTGGAGCAAAGGCTGAATCAGCCCGTCGGCCTGTTCCAGCAAGGCGAGCATCAGGTGCTCGCCATCGATTTCCTGGTTGGAGTTTCTTTGTGCTACAGTTAGAGCGCCCTGTAGCGCCTCTTGCGTTTTAATCGTAAATCGATCGAACTGCATAAGGTATAAATAAATTTCTTATTTGATTCGTCAAGACCCGTCATCTAACCGGTTTTCCCGGTCAGAGAACCACCCAGCTTCAACCCTGAAGCCTTCCTAACCATTGTCTGGGCCAAAATCTTTTACTCCTCCGTTCCTGTCACAACTTAACCTTATCTTGAACAAACGCTTGGCATTTATGCCAGGTTTTGTAGGTTTGGGAAACCTGCAGGACGGAATTGCGGAGCCATTCTGGTCATTGATCGCATATGAAAACTATTTTCAAAACAAAGTCCAAACAAGCCAAACCACTCGCCGTTGCGTGGGGCGAATCAGGACCTTTCGCTGTTCCCATCCCAAAAGATGAGCCAAAGCGCATGGCCACATTGCGCAAATACCACATCCTCGACACGCCTCCGGAGGATGATTTCGATAACCTTGCCACCTTAGCCGCTCAGATTTGCGGAACACCGATTGCCTTGGTCACGATCATCGATTGCAACCGGCAATGGTTCAAATCCAGGGTGGGCCTGGATATTTCGGAAACCTCCCGGGATGTCGCCTTCTGCGCGCATGCCATCATGCAACGGAAGCTCTTCATTGTCCCCGACACCTTGAAGGACAAACGCTTCGCCAACAACCCCTTCGTGAAGTCCAACCCAAAGATCCGCTTTTATGCGGGGATGCCTCTGATCACCCCCAACAACCAGGCGTTGGGAACGTTATGTGTTCTGGATAGGGTTCCGCGCATCCTGACCGATCATCAAACGCAAGCCTTGAAAGCACTGGGATCCTACGTCATGAGCCAGCTGGAAAGCCGGCGCCAAATCTTTGACCTGAAACAATCCTCGCTGGAGAACAAACGTGCCACAGGCAGGCTCGAGAAAGAAAACGTGGAGCTGCGAACGCGCCTCAAACAAGCGGAGGATTCCCTGCGCAAGCTCAACCGTGAACTGGGGACAAACGCCCAAATATTGATGAATCTGGCCAACCAACTCGAGCTTTGCGGTCCGCTCAGCCAAGTGCAGCAGGACTACGCCAACCTCAGCAAATCCACTTGCCAATCCCTGCTGATGCTTACTCGGGACATCCAACCTATTTAGCCTCCGGCATCCCCGCAATCCACTCCCGTAACAACCGCACAGCATCGGCATCGACCATGGCTGTGCCAAGCGGAGGCATGTGACCCGCATCCCGGTTTGCCATGCGATGGAGCAAAACGGAGCGCTCTGGGTGGCCCGGAGCGACCAGGCGAGCTTCCGCCAAATCGAAGGTGTGATGCTGCGGCTTCACATCAACTACGCGCATGGCGGTTAACGGGGTCAAAAACTCTAACTCCATCAGCGAATTACCACCGCCGGCTTCCACATGACAATGGGCGCAATTCCCCTGCAAATAGGATTTGGCGCGCGCTTGCAGAGGCTGGGCAGGATCAAGCGGCTCCGGGAGTTTGCGCATCTTCTCGGGATTCCGCGGCAACATTGTGGCTGCCTGGCTCGGCTTGCGCTGGGCGGGTGCGGCTTCCATCTGCTTGAGCAGCTTTTCTTTCTGCTCGCCGCTGACCCCTTGGGCCGATAATTCCTTCGAGACAGCGTCACGCTCATACTCGGCCCAATCCACCTTCATGGCTCCAAGATGCTCCAGCTCGCGCAATTGGTTGTCTGTTATGGTGCCGTAGGTGTGTTCCCGGTTCATCTGCTGCTCGGTCAGGCCCAACACGAAATTGGCCGCGCGTGAGTGGCAGACCATGCATTCCGTCCGGCTGGGGTAGTGCCAGGTTTGGTTGCGGCTGCCGCCTGAGGCTTTCGTGGTTTTTACCTGGAAAACTTTATCTGCTCCGCTGGAATCGACCAAAGTTGCATCGGTTTGGTCGTCATTCCATAAGTAGCTATAACCCACCCACTCCTTTTGCTGCCGGGTTAGCAAACGGGTTTCGATGCGCCGCGAGCTCGCCGGATTACCCTCTTCGAGTTCCAACGCGAAGGTCTTCACTAACACGGTTCCTTCCGGAAAATTCCAGGCGCGGTTAAAGGTAAAATCAATCTGCGTGTCGCCGGGAAGTCCAATGAACCGTTCCTTCGCCGCTCCGTCCGACCACAAAGGCGAATTGACGGAGTAAGGAATCAGCGCCGGATCGACCTTGTTATCCTTCACCGACGCAAAGACTCCCGTTTCGCTCAGCCTGGTCGGAAAATGGTTGGTCGGGATATCCGATGCCCCTGGCTCCAGTCGATAGAATCCAGTGCCCTCATCGATCACAAGCAATTCGCCCTCGGCATCCACGCCAAAGCCAGTAATCGCGAATGGAGTATCGACGAGCTCACGGTCCCACTCCAGCCGCTGGCCGTTATGTTTTGCTCCCCAAATTCGGCCGGTTCCCCAATCGCCGTAAACGTAAGCCCCGTGCAGCCCCGGCAGCTTGCGTCCGTAGTAAACGACACCACCGCTCAGCGACCTGAACTCCGAATGCGGATGCTCCACGGTTGGAGGCGTCAATGGATCAGGTCCCATCTGGCGCTTCAAATTAAAAGCGTGGCTGCCTTCGTAAACACTCCAGCCGTAATTCGCCCCTCGTTCAATCACCCGCGCCATCTCCCATAGGTCCTGCCCATTTTCTCCCACCCAGAGCCGTCCGCTTTCGCGATCGACCGTGATGCGCCACGGATTGCGCAAACCGTAAGCCCAGGTTTCCGGCCGCGCACCGGGAACTTTCAGAAAGGGGTTGTCCGTCGGAACCGAGTACGCCCTACCCTCGCTCGGATGTTCGACATCGATCCGCAGCACCTTCGAAGTCAGCTTCGTGAGGTCCTGTCCAGCAATGTTCCGATCGGAATCGCTTGTGCCATCACCCGAGGTCACGTAGAGCATCCCGTCCTTGCCAAAAACCATGTCGCCGCCGTTGTGGCCATCCGAATCCCATTCGATAATGGTGAGTTTCGATTTCGGATCGATCGCATACGGTGCCTGACGGTTCATCGTGTAACGCACAATGCGAGTCTTCTTGCCATCCTTGTTCCAAGGACCATTGCCTCCCAAATATAAATAGCCGTTCTCCCGGAATTTCGGATGAAAGGTGATTCCATAAATAATGTCATCCAATTCCAGCAAGGTCTCGGCCTCGGAAACACTCGCCTCGTTTTTGAACCGGCGCACCTTCCCGTAGCCACCCCACGGCGCAGTGTGTTCTATAAAAATCAGCCGATCACTCCCCGGCTCGCTCGCAATCGCAACTGGCAGTTGCACTTTAAGATTGGGGAACGCACGCACGGTCTGGTACAGAAATGGCGGAGCGGGCGAACCGACGACGTGGGAGTTTGTCCAGAAATTACGCTCCGCAAGGCCGTACGGTTTCAAGGGCTTGTCAGAAGGTCCCACGAATTTGAGCGCTGAATAATCCTCCACCCGATGAAAATCCAGGCGCTTAAATGGAGCGGTGGTAGACAAGCGCGGAGCTTCCACACCTGCCGAGTAATCGCAACGGCAGAGCGCAAACCTCCATTTTTCCCCAATCCCAGGACGTCCCCCCGTGCGCATAAAATTCCGCCACGGAATGCGCCCTTCCACCGACCAGCCCAGATCCTTGTCCTGACGTTTGTTCAGCGTGCCCTTGAGGGCAACCGCGGTTTCAATACTGAACGGACCCTCCGCCAGGAACACAGTGTTGGAAACGGTCCCACGAGGCGGCAGAAAAGTATAATGCCGAACATTCGCCGCGTTGACCTGGAAATGATAGTATCCGCCCTGCTCCTGCGCCGGTTTCAGGAAAGCCTCGAACCCGTCCTCTTCCCAGGTGCCCTTCTCCGCTTTGGGGGCGCTCGCCGAAAGATCGACATCGGTCATCTCCGCAAAAAAGTAGAGGTACTCGCGGTCCCACAACAGCCGCGCCCGGGTTGTCGAGGTCCCTGGCCTTTCAATCTTCGGAAGCCACGGCATTGTGAAATTGCTGACCACTTGAGCTCCGGCCCAGGCCATATCATCCGACTTCCCATCAATCACGATCGCACCCTCCGCCCACCGGCATTCGAAACCCGGCCCCTTGGTTTCAGCCCCGGAAAGAGAGGAAGCGAGTGCGAAGAGAATGGCTAAAAGCAGCGACCCCTTATTTAGGAAACTATGGAATGTGGAACACCGAGAAAGCCACTGGGCGCGACCGAGGGATCTCCCTCTCCCCGACGACACTGCCATCAAGGTAAGCTCAGACGCTGACGACGTTGCCTGTCTCCCTCCCCGCCATTTGATAAAATGGGGGGGAGGGTACGGGGAGAGGTGGTGCTGAGCTGCGCAAACCAGTGACGTTGAACACTTCCACAGTGATAAATCCCTCATGGCCCTCCTACCATCCGCTCTCCTTTTCCTTAACTGAACGGCAGCCCTCCCCAGCGGAGAGGGTTGGGGTGCGGGCGAACGGAGCGTCCGATTAAGGGTGAATGTAGCATATCCAGTAAACGCGGCAGCAAGGCTCAAGCAAAGGCGCTGGATGGTGGTAACCATTTCGCCCTTCATTGTATGGAGCCGACGTCAATGGAGCAAGAAAGGACTGGAATACAGCCTCTTTCGGCCTTTTGGTCATCTCGGGATCATTGTGGGTTGGCGTCCGTGGTGACTTTTCTCTATTGAAACATCCAGGTCGCAATTTGGTTATTGCCCGGAGTATACATTTTGTTCGATCCTTGTGGAGGCCTATTGAAATTTATTGAGACACTGCTGCATGCCGCGAATCCGACAACTAAATACCTTATTCCGAGCCATTGCTTCACACGACCTTCACACGGCCGAAAGTATCGCTGCCCAAATCGCTAACGATGAGGAGAAAAAAGGGCATCATACTGCCGCACAGCTTTTGCGCGGCTCTCTCCGTCCAAACTCGACAAAGGACCCAGGTCCGGTTCATTCCCAAAACGGGCGCTCGGAACAGGCCAGGTTACTTTCAAACGCATTAACGGTCGTTAGTGAGCCGATGCGAATGGACGAT
>JAQGOV010000390.1 GCA_028293425.1 Verrucomicrobiales bacterium | reverse complement strand
GAAAGGTCTGGCGGAGAAGTCCTGGATGGCGTGGACAGCGTCCAGCCGCAGAGCATCAATATGAAACTCCCGTTGCCAATACAACGCATTCTCAAAGAAATAACGGCGCACGTGGTCGCTCTCGGGCCCATCGAAATTTAAAGCCTCGCCCCACAGGTTGTGATATTTACTCGTAAAGTAGGGACCAAACTCCTTGAGGTAATTGCCCTCCGGGCCGAGGTGGTTGTAAACAACATCCAATACCACAGCTAATCCGGTCAGGTGGCAGGCGTTAACCAGAGCTTTCAGTCCGGTTGGACCTCCGTAGGAATTTTGAACAGCGTAAGGCTGGACGCCATCATAGCCCCAATTCCGGTTTCCGGGAAACTGTGCAATAGGCATCAGCTCAATTGCGTTGATACCCAATTCTTTCAATTCCTGAAGATGCGGGATGATTGCATCAAAAGTTCCTTCCGGAGTGAAGGTGCCGACGTGAAGCTCGTAGAGGATGTAGTCCTGAAGTGGAAAACCGAACCATTGCGGGTCCCCCCACGAAAAAGATTGGTCCAGAACTTCCGATGGTCCATGGACGCCATCGGGTTGGAACCTGGAAGCCGGATCCGGACGGTCGGGCCCCCCATCAAGGCGATAAAAATAGCGAGCTCCCGGCTTGATCTCGGACAAAACCGCTTGGTGGTATCCGTGCTCCGTCCTCCGCAAGGCCTCGGTTCTTTCGGCAAGCGAAACAAATCGGACTTCCACTTGATTGGCATTGGGCGCCCAAACATTAAAAGCCGCTTTGCCCTCGCCCAGGTAATTACTGCCCAAGTCACATTCCTGATTCATGATTGTCCCTGACCCTTGAAAACAACGCCAGCCAAAGGCGGCAGGTTTATCACAATGGTGTAAGGCCTACCGTGAAAACCAACCGGAGCCGCCTGAACCCCGCCGAAATTCCCTTGGCCGCTTCCACCGTATTCGCTAGCATCACTATTCAGGATCTCCTTCCAGTATCCTCCTAAAGGAACACCAAGCCGAAAGTAAAGCCGCGGCACTGGCGTAAAGTTGAAAACAGCCACTACGGCCTCGGAACGGTTCCAGTTCCACCGGATCCAGCTGATCGTGCTTTGCTCCGCGTCGTTGCAATCGATCCATTCAAATCCTGCAGCATCAGCATCGCCGTTATGCATTGCAGGCTCGCCCCGGTAGGTGCGGTTCAAATCTTCCACCCATTTGTTGATGCCCCGATGCCATGGGGTGTTCAGCAGTTCCCAATCAAGACTGCTTTCGTGACTCCATTCGCGGCCCTGCGCGAACTCGGCCCCCATGAAGAGAAGTTTTTTACCGGGCTGCAGATACATGTAAGCCAGCAAGACCCGGTAATTGGCGAACTTTTGCCAGGTATCACCCGGCATTCGGGCGAGCAAGGAGCCTTTGCCGTGAACGACCTCGTCATGGGAGTAGGGCAAAACGAAGTTTTCGGTATAAGCGTAAAGTCCCCGGAAGGTAAGCTGGTTCTGGTGGTATTTGCGATGGACGGGTTCGTGGCGGATGTATTCCAGCGTGTCGTGCATGAAGCCCATATCCCATTTATAGCCGAACCCAAGCCCCCCAAGATAAAGCGGTTTGGAAACCATCGGATAGGCGGTTGATTCCTCGGCGATGGTTTGGACATCGGGGAATTCACGGTAAAGGTCTTCATTGAAGCGTTTGAGAAATTCGATCGCTTCCAGGTTTTCCTTGCCACCAAATTGGTTTGGAATCCATTCGCCTGCCTTCCGGGAGTAATCGAGGTAAAGCATGGAGGCCACCGCATCCACCCGCAGCCCATCCGCATGGTATTTATCGAGCCAGAAGAAAGCGCTGCTCATGAGGAAACTGCGCACGTCGTGCCGACCATAGTTGAAGATGAAACTGCCCCAATCAGGATTGAAACCTTTGCGAGGATCGCCATGCTCATAGAGGTGAGTGCCATCAAAGTAGGCCAATCCGTGTTCATCCGAAGGGAAATGGGAAGGAACCCAATCGAGGATTACTCCGATGCCACGCTGGTGCAGATAGTCGATTAAAAACATCAGGTCTTGCGGAGTTCCATAACGGCTCGTTGGCGCAAAATAACCCGTCGTCTGGTAACCCCATGAACCATAAAACGGGTGCTCCATCAGCGGCAAGAATTCAACATGCGTAAAACCCATGTGATGCACGTAATCCGCCAGAGGCTGTGCCACCTCTCGATAGGTCAGGAAACGATTACCTTCCTCCGGGGACCGCCTCCACGAGCCAAGATGCACCTCGTAAATGGAAACGGGGGCTTCAAGTCGAAACCGATTCCCTCGCTCCCGCATCCAATCCTGATCCTGCCAAATATAATGCAAATCCCAAACCAGCGAAGCCGTTCGAGGTGGCATTTCATGATAAAACCCATAAGGGTCCATCTTATTGACCTGGTATCCCCCATGATGAGATTTGATGTGATACTTGTAGGCAGCGCTCTCGCGAACCCCGGCAACAAACCCAGACCAAACCCCTGAGCTTCCGTGCATCTGTAAGGGATGCGCGTCCTCGTTCCAGTTGTTGAAATCGCCAATGACTGAGACGGCTCGAGCATTGGGAGCCCAAACCGCAAACTGCGCTCCTGCCTGACCACCGCGCGTGGTTAGGTGAGCACCAAGCTTTTGGTAGAGGCGACTGTGAGTTCCCTCGTTAAAAAGGTGGAGGTCCGTCTCCGTAAGTCTTTCACTGCCATGTTCTTCCCCAACGTGAATTTCCGTGGCCATATGCTTCCTGTTCAGACGGGTTGCTTTCGTTTGCGGCGGGATGCGCCGCTCTTCCGAATACGGGAAAGCTCGGCAAAAATCCGCTCAGCTTCAGGCAGACGAAACATCTCATCGATGCTCATCCGCATTCTCCGCCGCCAATTAGGCCGTTCGTGACAGGTTCCGGGCACGTTCTGTGGAAGCTCTTCCAACCATAGGTCCTCTAAATTTATTAACACGAACTCAGCTTGACTAGCTGCCATCCATCGCAATGTTGCTTCAAATAACGGTCGTACCCCCTCGTCAGGATCCAGCAGATAACCTTCTCGCTTCAGAAACAACTTCAAGGCCGAGATGAGCCTTTGCCTGGCGACCACCTCGCCAGCTAGTTTGCGTTTGGGAATGAGCCCCAAATCAAAGCGGTCCTTAATATCCAAACCTTCACAGAAGGCCTTGAAGGTTGGCATATCATGGGTGTTCAAACTGGCAACCGACAATTTCGGAGGAGGGCGGACCGCCTTTCTACTGTCTGGGTGTAACTCATATTGAAATACGTATGTCTGCCTCAGATGATGTTTTGCCATGGCTTCATCAACCTCCAGCGGCACCGTTCCAAGATTTTCCCCAGCCAGGACGGTTTTGTTTCGGTGTGATTCAAGGCTGAGCAGGGCGAGCCATTCATCGGCAGGGTGCGTAACGAACGCTCCTTCGCTGGCCGGGCTTCCTTTGGGGATCCAATAAAGCCGGTGCAGGCCCATGACATGGTCAATGCGCAGCATACCGGTGTGGCGCATTTGAAACCGGAGAAATCGGAGCATGTAATCGTAGCCGTTCTCGCGCAACCGTTGCGGATGTAATGGCGAAAAGCCCCAATCCTGTCCTTTGGTAAAAGCGGGATCCGGAGGAGCCCCTACATTGGCGGTGAGTGCAAAATCATCGCTCTGGCGCCAGACATCATAACCATCGGGATGCACACCGACTGGCAGGTCCAGATAAAACTTCACGTCCCGTTGCACACATTCCGTCATGAGCTCGTTCATTTGCTCCTGGGCAATGAATTGGGCGTAGAGGTGCATGCGTTTGGAGTTCAACGCATAATCCGCCGGGGTCAATTTGCCCTCACGCATCCGCTCCGGCCATTGAGACCAGCCGGTCTTTGTTTTGTCGCATGTGGCGCGGAATTCAGCGTAATCCTCCAAGTGGGGACGGCTACGGCAGAACGCTTCCATTTGCTTGCGGCGCCCGGAAGGCTGGTTGAAGAACGCCTTGGCCAGCAATTCCAAGACTTTGCGCCGATGCATGGCTTGTTCGCGATAATTGATCAGGTGCTCGCGTCGCGCAAAGGTCATCTGGGCCTGAAACAAAGGGGAGTTGATGAGCTGCCGGGCTGGGGCCGATATTTCGAGCTCGGGCACACGGCTGAGATCGACATAGAAATCGTTCCAAAACAGCCGACTCGCCGGCGAATAGGGACTAGGCTCGCACACAGGATAATCCAGGAATGCGGCCAGGAGCGGGGGGCTGGCCACAAGTCCTCCCCCGCGGTCTGCCACGCCTTGCACAAGCATCTTCCAATCGCCAAAATTCCCCGCACCCCAATCGTTTTTCGATCGGGCGGCATACATGGGCAGAAAAACTCCCCAATCCCGTTTCTGGTTGGGATCGGAATAGGATTGTTTGGGAGCGACAATGAGCAAACATCGGCAGACGGTTTGCCCGGACGCAAAAGTCAATTCGTGGTAACCAATGGGCAATGCAGGCAGCATCACCTGCTTTGCCAGAAACCGTCGTCCACGAACCTCAGCGGCCCTTATGGTCCGCAGTTTCGCTGGCGTAACTCCTAATGCTTTCTTTTGCCCTGATTCCAGCAGCAACTCGCATTTGGCAGGTTTGTCCTCCTGCTCAGCGCGCAGGTGAATTTCCAGGCGGACGGGCTTTCCATCCCAGGAAACCAGTGCCGGAGGTATGCATCGTTCCCATTCCTGTTGTTCATGATTCAGAAGTGCGGTCCGAATTTGGTCAGGGTTATCTGCCAAAACACCCAGCGAGCCGAGGACCCTTTGCAGGGCTCGTGGCGAGGTTTCTCTCTGGCTTCCATCCATGCTCTGATAGCAAAGCTTGATGCCTTTGGCATTGGCCAGTTGATGAAGCAATTCAAGTTCGTCGCGCCTCATTCCGATTTCCCTTCCTCGAGTAATTGCACAACGCCTTGGATAGGAATTTTCACCCATGTTGGCCGGTTGTTCAGTTCATATCCAATTTCATAGATGGCTTTTTCAAGCAGATGGGCCCTTAATAGGGTGCCTAGATCATCACGGCTCTGAGGCAGAAGCGCGGATCCATCGACGGTTTTTAGATAAGCCTTCAGGAAAGCGGCACTGCTCCATTGATACCAAAAATGAGTCCATGGCTCGATTTCCTTCAAATGGTCTTCATGTAGGTTGCCAAGTTCCAACTGCTGGTGCAGAGCAGCGTAAGTCGCGTAGTCAAAGGATCGGATCATGCCGGCTACATCCCGTAAAGGCGACCGCTTGATTCGGCGTTCGCCTAGTGGACGGGCCGGCTCGCCTTCGAAATCAATAATCATGAAATCCTTGCCCGTGTAGAGCACCTGGCCCAGGTGATAATCACCATGGCAACGAATGCGCATGGCGCGCAGAGGCTTCTCAGAGACACGCTTGAATTGTTCCAGCAAGGCCGCCTGGCTTGTGATAGCCTTCTCCGCGAAAGGTTGGACCTCCGCAGGGAGCGTCTCCAACTTCGTTCGCAGGAGTTGAACATTCTGCACTACCAGATTACGCATGGATTGGAACAAAGCACGCTGGTAGAAAGGTGTGAATGGCTCGGGGGCAAAGTCGCGGTTTTCCGTGTCAGAGGCGAGGGCGAGGTGCAGTTCGCCTGTACGCTGCCCAAGAATCAGGGCGAGTTCCAGAAATGTGCCGACCAGGTCCGAGACCGCGTCCGGAACTTCTCGGCTCGCCAGATTCAGCAGCGAAGCTTTCTCAATGAGCTTGCCTTTAGAGTTCGGCGGCAACGTGCGGACACGTTCAAAAAAGCGCCCCAGCATATCGAGCGTATAAGGCCAGGCATCTTTGCTGTTGGGCACGAGACCGCTTAATATTCCGAAACTGAACTGCTCGCTATTAAGGCGGCGGTACTCCAACCAGCCGACCACGGGTGGAACGTTCGGGAAATTACAGTTGGTAAGAAAGCGCCCGATTTCCAGGTCAGGATTGGTTCCCGGCTCAAGTCTGCGAAAGAGTTTCAGGAAAAAACGGTCCCCAAACAGAATGGAGGTGTTGCTTTGCTCCGCCTTACCCATGGAGGGTTTGGGCAACTCTTCAGTCGCCGGTTTGAGTCCGGCAAATGCCTGGTTGCAACCGGCCTCCAACTCCCCTTCCATGCCTGGGAACCGCCGGCCGCGATTAATTCCTTCCAATAAGGCTGCGCCAAATTCCTGCTGCCCGGAGGCATCGTAAAGAATACCGTCCACGCCCTTTGCCGTTCTCAAAGGCGCCACTACCAACTGAGGAGAGCGTGCCTGAATCTTAGCTGCTTCTTTTCTGTCCGCAAAAGCCAGCGGCAGAATGTATTCTTCCGGATCTCCCTGGACATAGTCCACGAGCAGGACCAGCAGCGAGGCTTTTTGCGAATCGAAAGGAACCTGGATTGAGTCCCTGATATGAACTGATTTAATCTCGCGGGTCTTGCCGCCAAACCAACGGCGTTCATGGAGGTAAGCCGGGAGCCTGCTTTCAAGCTGGGCGCGACCACGACCCGAAGTTACTTCCTCCCATGAATCCGAAACCAGGAGCGGCTCCAATTGACGGCCCCCAGCGCCTTGGCCGGTAATCTGCGCAATGCGTTTGGGCTCCAGTGAAAACCAGAAGGCTGCGTGAGGGCTCAAGGTGAGAAGGTAAAGTTTATCTTTAATCAACGGAAATTCGGTTCTGCCAAAGAGTTCGAGCGGCACGTAATCCTTGAAGCGCGATAAATCGAGTTCCACCGGCTGGGGAAAACGGGATAGATTCACCACCACCAAAATGCGCTCCCCTTCGCATTCACGGATGAAAGCCAGGATCTTGCGGTTGGATGGCTGAAGAAATTCGAGAGAGCCTTTGCCGAAAGCTTTCCATCGCTTGCGCAGAGCGAGCACTCGTTTTGTCCACCAGAGCAGCGAATTGGGATTACCCTGCTGAGCTTCGACATTGACCGTTTCGTAATGGTATTCCGGGTCCTGCAGAACGGGGAGAAAGAGCGCGTGAGGATTGGCGCGGGAAAAACCAGCGTTCTTATCCGAATTCCACTGCATGGGTGTTCTGACGCCATTGCGGTCACCCAGGAATGTATTGTCTCCCATTCCGATCTCGTCCCCATAATAGAGCACGGGCGTTCCTGGCAGGGAAAACAGCAACAGATTCAGAAGTTCGATTTTCTTTCGGTCGTTGCCAAGCAGCGGAGCCAGTCGACGCCGGATTCCCAGGTTAATCCGTGCCCTGAGATCGTTCGCGTAAACGCGATACATGTAGTCGCGTTCCTCGTCGGTCACCATCTCCAGAGTCAATTCGTCGTGGTTACGGAGGAAGAGGGCCCATTGGCTGGTTTCGGGGATTGATGGAGTTTGATCCAGAATATCGACAATCGGAACTCGGTCTTCCATGCGCAAGGCCATGAAGAGCCGCGGCATGAGCGGAAAATGGAATGCCATGTGGCATTCATCACCATTACCCTGGCCGAAGTAGGTGACCGCTTCCTCAGGCCATTGGTTGGCTTCGGCCAAAAGCATCCGGTCCCCGTATTTGGAATCGATATGCGCCCGCAAGGTTTTGAGATATTCATGAGTCTCTTGCAAGTTCTCGCAATAGGTCCCATCTCGCTCGTATAAATAAGGGACCGCATCCAGTCTCAAACCGTCCACCCCCAGGTCAAGCCAGAAATCAAGCACCTTGGTAATCTCGCGATGGACTGCTAGGTTGTCATAATTCAGGTCCGGCTGATGAGAATAAAACCGATGCCAAAAATAGGATTGCGCAACCGGATCCCAAGCCCAGTTCGAAGGCTCGAAATCCTTGAAGATAATGCGAGCCTCCTTGTATTTGTCCGTCGAGGCACTCCAAACATAATAGTCGCGTGCTTCACTCCCGACCGGTGCTCGTCGTGCACGCTGGAACCATGGATGCTGATCGGATGTGTGATTGACCACCAGTTCGGTTATCACTCGCAACCCTCGCGCGTGGGCCTCCCGGAGGAGGACCTTAAAATCCTCCAGTGTCCCATACATGGGATTGATTGAGTAATAATCCGCTATATCGTACCCATCATCCTTGAGGGGAGAGGGATAAAACGGCAGCAGCCAAATGGCGGTTACCCCGAGGTCGTGAAGGTAATCCAGCTTTTGGGTGAGCCCTGGAAAGTCACCAATTCCATCGCCATTGCTGTCGTGAAAAGCACGAACATGCAGTTCGTAGATTATTGCATTTTGATACCATAGGGGATCCTTTTCTGACGTCACCATGGGCTTATCCTCTCTGCCGTCACCAATTCAATCACAGGAAATAGTCAAAATCCTGTTCGCGCCGAACAAACCTGCGCAATCGAAAAATGTGCGCGGGAACAAACTGCGGATTCAACTCCACGTAGTTCCGAGCGCCCGACCAGAGGAATCTGGCATCGGTTATTAAATCGTGAAACTGCAAGTTATCCGTAGGGTCCAAACCCCATTCCTTGAGAGGTAACAGGAGCCATCCACTCTGGGTATGGTGCGGGTCCAGGTTCACCACGCACAGAATAAGGTTCTCGCTGCCCGGGGTCATCTTCGAGTACGCAATGAGGTTTTGGTTCTCCACCTCGTGAAACTCGAGGCTCTCGTTCGTGTGTAGCGCCGGGTTTTCCTTGCGGATTTGGTTCACTCGTTTAATGAGTTCGCGCAGAGTGCCTTGGGCTTTCCAATCCCACTGTCGAATCTCGAATTTTTCAGAGTTTAGATATTCCTCGCTCCCAGGTTCCCTCGGTTGGTTTTCCGCAAATTCAAAGGCAGGACCATAGATCCCATAACTCGCTCCCAAGGTGGATGCCAGCACAAGGCGAGACATAAACGCCGCGCGCCCACCGTATTGAAGGTATTGCGTGATGATGTCCGGCGTATTCGGCCAAAGACTCGGCCGAAAGTATTCAGCAATTTGCGTCTTCGTCAGCTCCGTCATGTACTCCGTGAGTTCCTGCTTGGCGTTACGCCATGGGAAATAATTGTAGGATTGAGTAAAACCTGCCTTTGCCAGGCGATACATAATCCTCCGCCGGGTAAATGCTTCGGCAAGAAAAATCAAACCAGGATCCTTTTTCTTCAATTCTGAAATGCACCATTCCCAAAAATAAAGCGACTTGGTGTGCGGGTTATCAACCCGGAACACCTTCACGCCCTGCTCCATCCAAAACTCAAAAACACTTTTCAATTCTTCCCACAGGGCTTTCCAATTTTCAGATTCAAAGTTGAGGGGATAAATATCCTGGTACTTCTTTGGTGGGTTCTCCGCATATTGAACGGTGCCGTCGGGACGCTTGCGAAACCATTCCGGCTGCTCGCGAACATAAGGGTGGTCCGGAGAACACTGGAAGGCAATGTCCAAGGCAATTTCAAGTCCTTGCTGGCGGGCCTTGGACACCAGGTTTTTGAAATCTTCCAATGTGCCTAGCTCCGACAAGATAGATTTATGGCCCCCTTCTGAGGCACCGATTGCCCAAGGACTGCCCGGCTCGCCCGGCTGCGGCTTAAGACTATTATTTTTCCCTTTGCGGTAGGAGCTGCCCACCGGATGAATGGGAGGGAAATACAGAATATCGAAACCCATGTCGGCGATCTTGGGCAGCAGCGCTTCACAATCTTTAAACGTGCCATGCCTGCCTGGCACAGGAGAAGCGGAACGTGGAAACATTTCGTACCAGGCGCTAAATCGGGCTAGAACCGGCTCCGCCATGACGTGGAGTTCTTTCTCGTATCTGGAAAGAAAATGGCGCTCGCCATGAGTTTCCATTAATTCCCGCATACGGGAACTCATCGCAATGGTCACTTTGGCAGCCACAGGAATGGGATTTTCTGGCCGCATTCTACTCGCAGCACTCCTTAGCTCATCAGCATGTTCGCCCGATGCTTGCGAAGCGGCGGCCTCGAGCAACTCAGCTCCTGCGAGCAATTCAACCTTCACATCAATATCTGCCTTAAACTTTTTCTCTAAATCGCGCCGCCAGGTGGCGAAGACATCAATCCAAGCTTCAATCGTGTAGGAGTATTCGCCCACTTCTGCTATCGCAAAGGTCGCTTTCCAGCGATCCTCCGCAAGTGCTTCCATGGGAATCTCCAACCAATCTTGTGCTGAGGAATGCCGATATTTGAGAACTGTGGTAACGACGTCATGACCGTCTGCAAAAACATCGGCAAGGACACTCACGCTCTCCCCAACGGTGCGCTTAATAGGGAACCGTCCACAATCGATCTCAGGCAGAACACCTTCAATGACCACACGCTGGCGGCCATCGGCGTTATCCAGATTATCCCTTCTCATTGCCAACCCTTTCCAGTCCCTTCCGACTACCGCACGTTCACTTGGTAGATACGCGCCCGCTTTGATTTCAGGCAAGTTGCCTAAAAAATGAGCACCTAGATTACAGTGTAATTCGGCACCACTCCATTTTTGGGGATAATCACTATCCCATCACGTATGTAGTAAAGGGGATGATCGACATCGCCCGTTTTGCCGTCTGGTGAAATAACGCAATTGTCCCCGATGCGGGCATTTTTATCGATAATGGCATTTTCAATGCGTGTATTCTGCCCGATGCCTATCCTTGGTTTTCCCTCAGCTTCGTTCCTTCTTGCGCTCGCCTCAGTTTCGTAATAATCGGAGCCCATGACCACCACTCGGTGAAGGCGGCTACCCTCCCCCACAAGACTGCGGATACCAAGCATGCTCTGGCTTATAGCAGCGCGATTCAAAATGCATCCGTCAGAAATTAAGGATTGCTCAATGGCACCTGCGTTAATTCTCGAGGCCGGCAAGAACCTGGCACGCGTGAATACGGGAGCGGCCATGTCGAAAAACGTGAATCTGGGATTGCCGGAGGTCAGATCAATGCTGCAATCGAAATACGCCCGGATGGTTCCAATGTCCGCCCATGCCCCTTGATAAACGTAAGAACAAACCCTGTAATCCTTCAGCACACAAGGAATGATGTCCTTGCCGAAGTCCTGGAGATCATTGTCCAACATTTGAAAAAGGGCCTCCCGGTTGAACACATAGATGCCCATGGAAGCCAAAAAGAGCTCCTCTTCGCCTGCGATATGGAGCTTTGGATACCACTCTTTCTCCAGGCGAAAAGCATCCTGAACCTTGGAGTCCTTGGGCTTTTCAACAAACTCGGTCACCTGAAAATCCTCGGCCATTCGCATGATGCCAAATCCGGGCACATCCTTCCTCGTAACCGGAATCGTTGCAACCGTGACATCCGCTTTGCTTTGGTAATGCTGCATGAGCAACTTGCGGTAATCCATGCGGTAAAGCTGGTCTCCGCTGAGGATCAGCATGAAATAGAAAGGACTGTTCTGGAAATGGATCAGATTCTTGCGCACGGCATCGGCGGTGCCTTGGTACCAACTCGTGTCTGTGAGGGTTTGTTCGGCCGCCAGGATTTCCACGAAGCTATTTGAGAAATGATCGAATTTATAAGATTGGGAAATATGCCGGTGGAGTGACGCTGAATTAAACTGAGTCAGTAGGTAAATCCGGCGATAGCCGGAGTTGAGGCAGTTGGAAATGGGAATATCGACAATCCGGTACTTGCCAGCGAGCGGAACGGCCGGTTTAGCCCGATCCTGCGTGAGCGGAAACAGGCGCGTGCCTCGCCCTCCTCCCAGAATGACAGAAAGGACATTGAATACATCCAAGTCGGGTTGGAAGGTTTTGCCCGGCATATAGCCCTCCCGGTTATGTCCAATCCTCTCCTGCCGCTTCGCCCAGGAGATGGGCCTGCAACCCTGCCAAGCGACTCAGGGCGAGATCACGGGCGTAGCACCAATCTTTGGTAAAACCGTAAATCTCCTCGTTTTCTTGCGATTCCACCCTTGCGAGAATACTGGAGGCCAGCGCCAGATTACCATTTCGCACCGCCGTCACACTCTCCTGGCAGTCGAGAGCTAAATCATAATGGCCACAAACCTCTAATTCCGTAGCGAGAAGATTCAGGGCTTCGAGGGTTTGCTCTTCGCGTCTGCGATAAACCTCACTATGTTCCGTTGTTTCCATTATATATGCTCCTTCTTTTGGGATTTGGCACGTCAATGAAAGTGTCTGCGCCCATTGCCCACCATTTTACAATGCTGACTGCTGTTCAGTATCTGAGGTTCTCACCTACCAAGTGCTAACCGATTGCGGAAGCCAGACGAATGACGCTGGTTCCGAGGTGAAAGTCGTTTTCTTAGGAGTGGGTTCAGCGGTTATCTTTGATTTCGAAGCAGGAAGCTATTTCTGAAAAGTTGACGTGGCTGCAAATGTTCCAAAGATTCCTGTATCGAAGCATTGACAATCCACTCAGGATCAACAAAATTGCCCCCCTTTGGGATGCCTCGGTAGCTCAATTGGCAGAGCAGTTGACTCTTAATTTAAAAGTGGCTTTTGGACCCATTTTCCCTCTCCTTCCCTTACGCGGCCTTATTCGGACAAACCTTTTGCCTCCAACGGCTTCCAACAATTCTGAAGAGACTCTCATTCCCTCAATAGGCCTCACTTTTTTGCCTGCGGGATACAATGC
>JAQGOV010000339.1 GCA_028293425.1 Verrucomicrobiales bacterium | reverse complement strand
ATGTCGTTGCCCGAGATAGCCGTCCTCCGAGCAAAGTCATCATTGGCTGGCCCGACGAAGATCGTCGTGAATTCAGAGACACTCTCCACCCCAGAGTTATCCGTGGCTGCCGATACAAGGACGTGCTGGCCCGGGGGTAGATTGGAGATCGAGAGAACGTAAGGGGGCTTGCTCGCTCCGCCGAGTCGCTGTCCATCCGCAAAGAACTCCACCGTGCTGACGGTGCCATCCAGATCGGATGCTTCAGCCAGGAAAGTGATTGGTTGTCCCGCGGCCACATTCGTTTCAAGCGGTGGCAGGAGCAGTCTCACGTGAGGAGGAATCGTGCGGTTAGCCCCGCCATGAAAGGCTGCAACCAGAGGAGCAGTTTGATTCAAAACCCGGGTATTATCAGCCGCATTCGGCTCGCCCCTTGGAATGCCGAGAAAGGCCCCTTTGTATTCCAAGGCGGGATTCGAAAAGTAGGGAACGCGCACCCCGGATGAGCTTTCCACGGTCGAGTACCAGATTCCATCCTCTCCCCAAAACGAAAAGCCGTAGGCGTAAGGAAAAGCACCTGAGCTGTTTGCAAACTCCCGCTCCTGTTGACAGCCAAAATTGAAACTAAGCGCTGCCGGCAAAAAATAACCTCCCGTGAGCGCGGACAGACGAATGGCGCTGAAAGCGTTGGCGGAGGATGGACCCTGAAGACTATAGAAACTGACATCGTAGGGTTCTTCAGCGACTAAACAGACCAGGTCCGCTGCAACCTCGTTCCGTAGGCTGTGGACTTCGTCCATGAAACCATCATTCGTGGAGCGCAGCGCCTCCAAATCGCCAAACAGGTTGCCGGATTCTTCGTAGAAGATTTCCGAGCACCGAACCAGCCTGACTCGAGCCGCCACCCGGCTGTTTTGGAAGACTCTGTCGGTTTCGAGGATAGCCTGCCGTACTTGGGACTGGATAGCCTCCGCTCCACCTGCGGCAATGCGAGCTGCGGGTGTGTAGACGACTAAAAGATCCACGACGACCACGGGATTTGTGGGCTGGGCCACGACGGTAGTTAAACCTGTCAGCAACGCCCACAAACAAACCAGAAAAACGCGCAGCTTTTTATTGCTCATCTATAGCTCGATATATGTCTCCAATGGCGTTGACCTCGCTTGAACAGTGTGGAAAGACCAACTCTTCTATTGGTTGCCGAAGAGAATGGCAAAAATCGGTGGATGAATCAACCGAATTAATGGCGAACCTTGACCCAAAGGGAAGCTTTCTATCCGTAAGTGCTTTGGTATATCTGGAAGATAATGGGGGAAGGTTCACGAGAGTTGCCATTGTCCGCGCGAAATAACCTTCATGGATTGCAACTGGTTGGATTCAGCAACTTCCAACAGGCAGAAATCGGCTGGCATGCCGCGTTGTAGTCCGGACGGCAGGTTCATGAGCCTGGCAGGATTTCCGGAGAACCGATCCCAGACTTCACGCCAATCACAACCGAGCGTCCGAGCGGCGAGGAGAATGCCATCGATTGGCCGCAGTGCAGAGCCAGCAAAATTGGGCTTGCCGGGGTAACGAACAACCCGATCCTCCCCTACTTCCAGTTCCAGTGCGCCAAGGGAATAACGGCCCGGAGGCGCACCCGCGGCGGACATGGCGTCGGTGGTGTAATACATCGCATCGTTACCGAGCACTTTATGGGTAAGGCGAAAAAGGGAAGGGGAGACATGGATACGATCCGGGATCAGGCTGACGGTCAGCCCTTTGGTATCGAAGACGCGCCACAGGATGTTGTCGAATCGGTTCAGGTCGTTTGGACAACCGTTCCCCAAATGCGTGAACCCGACGGCACCTGCTTGCACGGCTTTGGCGAGGGTTTCTCCAGAAGCATTGGTGTGACCGAGACTCACCTTGAAACCCAAGGCGGTAGCGCGTGCAATCGCCTCCATCGCACCCGGGCGCTCGGGCGCAATGGTGAGAAGGACCGGAGCGTCCCCAACGCTGGCACGCAGTTCCTCCATGTGCTGGGGCTTTGGATCACACATAACGGCGGCGTTATGGGCTCCACAGTAGCCGGGTTCAGGCGAAAGAAATGGGCCCTCCACATGCCAGCCTGCGATAGCACGCTGGAGTTCAGCGGAACTCCCACGGAGATCGCTCAAGTGGCGCAGTCGGGCCATGAGGTTCGGCCATGCATCTGTGACCAGCGTGAGTAGAAATCGTGTGCAACCGGCGGCTGCCAAGGCTCGGCTGGCCCGCAAGAGATCCGCTTCCGTAAGCTCATCTCGCTGGAAATCGACACCCGCAAAGCCATTTATTTGAAGATCGACCAAGGCAGGCGCAACCCACAGGTTTTCGGGTGCATGGGCTGCTGGCGTTACGCTTTGAATAATCCCATTTTCCCACTGCACGGTCACCGGTTTCGCGGTGACATAATGGCGGGCGGTAATCTGACCGGATTGCATTTGGAAGTTGTACCCAAAGCTTGGACCAACACCAAGCTGCAACGCTGAGCTCCAGCTTTCCTATTCGATGAAAGAAAATTCGTTGGAAAGCAGGAGAACCTGAGCGAATTCTTCCCAGGGGCTGATGGGCTGAGGAACTTTGGCGGGATCCCTGAAGTTGGATTTGGCATCCCATCGCATGGACATGCCCTTCATGCCCGGCATTTCGGCGGTTCCCATGGTGATGGTGGGCGCCCATTTGAAGGTGTCGTTCTTCGGATCATTGCGGCAGACCGTTAGAAAATCGAGGGTCTCACCGCGTTTGACTTCCAAATCGTTTAAGGTGGTCAGGAGGTTGGTGTTCGCTGCCGCCCATTCCCCAAGCGGTCCCTGGCGGCTGGAAATGAGCCGACACAGCACACCGTCCCCGACTTTGTTGGTGTGAATCAGTTCGGCATAGATGCTCACATGCCCGTCGAGCGGGGCGATCCACCGCCGGATGGCCGCTTTGTCTTTGGCCGGTTGTCCACCTTCAGGATTGATTTCAAGGTTGCTGAGATCCATGGGGCCCACTTTGGTGCCTTTGATCACCTGGCCTGTGAACTTCAAGGCTGTGAAATTTGTAATCTTCTTTTTCTGCGCGTCGTAATCTCCATAGCCATACTGCCAATCGGATACCTCGGGCATCACCACGTCATGCTCAGGGTAACGGTCGAGATAACTCAAAGCCCTGGTCACCTCACGCGAAGTGGGATCACGCTGGAGAATACGCTGATAAAGCTCACGGATTGCGGTGGTCGAGTCAGCGCCCGGTTTATGGAAGCAGGACGCCAAGGACTTTGCGCAATCCAAAGTGAATGGACTGTTCAGCAGGTAAAGGGCCTGCGGGGTCAGAGCGGTATGGCCCCGCTGGGACGCGCTGAAATTGGGATCGGGGAAATCAAAGCTCCGGAAGAGATTGGGCAAAGTTTTTCGATCCACAAAAGCGTAAATGGTTCGGCGCGTGGAATTGCTTTTTGAAAGATCGGAGGGTCTGCCCCCTTCAGTTAAATCTAAACGGCCGGCTACGGCGAGCATGGAGTCACGGAATGGCTCAAACTCGAGCGGACGCGGGTTCATGCGACTCCAGAGCTTATTTTCAGAATCGGCTTTGGCCACCTTCGGAGCGGTGACGCTGCTTTGCTGGTAGGTCTCGCAGACCATGAGGAGGCGATGAAGCTTCTTCAAGCTCCAGCCTTCCTCCATAAACCGGGCTGCAAGGTAATCGAGTAATTCGGGATGACTTGGTTTTTCGCCGCGGAATCCGAAGTCGCTGGGAGTGCGGACAAGGCCTTCGCCGAAATGCCATTGCCAGACGCGATTAACGAAGACCCTGGAGGCAAGGGGATTCTCCGGCGAGGCGATTGCCTGCGCCAATTCCAGGCGGCCACTGCTCTTTTTCGGAAACAACTTCGGATCAGAACCGGCCAGAACCCTGATGAATTGCCGGGGTGCGTCCGGCCCCGGAGTCTTGGGATTGCCACGGATGAACACCTTGGCGTCGTAAGGTTTGTCTTCACGCAGCGCCATGGCCCGCAGGGGAGCACCGGGATGCTTCTCCAAGTCAGCAAAAGCTTTGGAAGCTTTTTCCGTGCTGGTTTTGCCCTCCGAGACGAAAAGCTTCGTGACCTGATCCGGCTTGAAGGCAAAAGGAGAATTCTTGCTGACTAGCAGTTGACGGAGTTCCTCAGACAATTTGTCCGGCAGACTGACGCTTTGCTCCAGGGCCAGGATGCGAGTGATGACGGATTTTTCGAGCTCCTTGGCGCTGAATTCGAGATCGCCTGGTTGCAGTTGTTGCGCTTTTGCAAGGGCGTCTTTGGCCAGAACCTGCCACTCGGAATTTATCTCGGCGAAGAGCTGATTATAAAGCGCGGCGATGTCTTTAAGGCTAGCCGGGGCTTGACGGGTGAATAACTGTGCGACACGCGGATGCAGCCGGCCATCCTGGTTTGCGGCAAACTTTTCCGTAAGAATTCTTGTTTGCGCAGCGATCTCCTTTTCGGGAACAGCTTCGAATTCCAGCCAAGGGGAGAAGATGTTGGTATTCTTTTTGAGCCACTTATCCCAAGTGTCAATGAGTTGAGAGTAGGGCAGCTCCGGGAGTTGGCGTTTCGTGAGAATCTCTTTTTCGATTTTAGGGTTCTCGGAGAGTTTTTTGTGCTGAGCGTCGTGAATGGCGAGGAGGTAATCGCCAAAGCGTGCGCGCACCGAGGAGAGGGCGAACGCCGCATTTGTAGCATAGCTTTCCGCAAAGCCCTGGTACGCTTTGCGGCTTTCCCGCAGGTAATCTTGTCTCGCGGAGGTATCGGGCTGTGGCTTGAGTTCGGGATAGACCTCGGGCTCCTTGCAACTGCGCAGAATTCCATAAAGTCCGTAATAATCTTTAGTGGCAATCGGTTCCAGCTTGTGATCGTGACATCGAGCGCACCCGGCCGTCACGCCCATCAAACCCCGGGTCAAAAGATCGATCCGATCATCAAAAACATTATCATCCACGGCTCCATCATGGCGGCGGCCCACGGTCAAAAATCCGAGCGCCGCGAGGGCGCGGTTATCAGCCGGGTCCTGGGGCAGCAGGTCTGCCGCAATCTGCTCCAGGAGAAACTGATTGTAAGGTTTATCCTCGTTGAAGGCGCGGATGACATAATCGCGGTAGGTAAACGCAAATGGATACTCCGCCTTGTTGTTAAAAATGGCGCCCATGTTGTCGGCGTAACGCGCGACATCCAGCCAGTGGCGAGCCCATCTTTCGCCATAAGCGGGTGAGGAGAGCAGACGGTCGATCACTTTCTCGAAAGCAAGGGGCGATTTATCGGCGATAAAATTCGCAACCTCCTGGGATGTGGGAGGCAGCCCGATCAGGTCGAAGGTGGCCCGACGAATTATCGTGCGTTTATCTGCTCGGGGGGAGAGCGCAAGATGGTTGCTGGCAAGCTTCTCCAGGATGAAGGCGTCCACCGGGTTCGCAGCAGCGGCATTCTTTACCCGAGGGAGCGCGGGTTTTCGAATCGGCTGATACGCCCAATGCTTTTGAGCCTCCACCAGGAGTTTATCAAACGGGCTGGACGCATTGGTGCCGGTGCGTGGATCGGGAGCGCCCATTTTAACCCAAGCCTCCAGGTCGGTAATCTGAGCTTCAGGCAGCTTCGTTTTGGGAGGCATCTGGAGGTCACTATCTGTCCAGCGAATCGCTTTAATCAGCAGACTCTTCTGCGGGTCGCCAGGAACGAGGGCTGGACTCGTGTCGCCGCCCTTGAGCAGACCCGCCTTGGTGTCGAGCAGGAGGCCGCCTTTAACCTTTTTTGCTTCGCTGCTGTGGCACTCGTAGCATTGGTTCACGAGGACCGGGCGAACCTTCTTCTCAAAAAATTCGGTCTGCTGCGGCGTAAGTTCCGCTGCCGCGGTCCGAATGACGCCGAGGCACACGGTCATCAGAATGGGTACGACAATTTTCACCATGTCAGGCAAGCAGGTCTTTAACAACGTTGCCGTAAACGTCCGTCAGCCGGAAGTCTCGCCCGGAGTAGCGGTAAGTCAGCTTGTCATGATGGAACCCGAGCAGGTGGAGAATCGTGGCGTGCAGATCGTGGATGTCCATGACTCCTTCGGTGGCGATAGCGCCGAAATCGTCCGTGCTGCCATAAACAAAACCTTGCTTCATCCCGCCTCCGGCCATCCAGATGGTGAAACCGCTCGCATTGTGGTCGCGGCCGATGGATTTCTTTTTGGCCACGTCGTTGTTGTCCGAAGTAGGAGTGCGTCCGAATTCGCCAGCCCAAACAATCAAAGTGTCCTTAAGCATGTCTCGTTGCTTGAGGTCCTGGAGAAGCGCGGCCAGCGGCTGGTCGGCCGCATTACAAAGGACGCGATGCTGTTCGTCGTTTTCATCATGCGTGTCCCAGCCGGTGTGCCAGACCTGGACAAATCGCACCCCGCGCTCAACCAGGCGCCGGGCCAGGAGCAATTGACGGCCTTGTTCGGTGTCGCCGTAGAGTTCACGAGTGTTGAGCGGTTCGCGGCTCAAGTCAAAGGCGTCCGTGGCTTCGATTTGCATGCGGAAGGCGGTTTCGAAGGACTGGATCCGTCCTTCGAGCATTGGCTCATGCCCGCGATGAGCCAGGTGATCCTGATTCATTTCGGCCAGCAAATCGAGCTGACGGCGTTGTTCACGAATGGAGGCTCCGCCGCTGCGCAAATGCTCAATCATCTTCTCGACATTAAAACTCTTGGTGCCAATGCCCGTTCCTCGGCTCCAGTTCGGCAGGAACGCATTGCTCCAATGCTTGTCGCCGCTGGAAGTGGTGCCGCTGGGGGAAAGCGCAATAAAAGCAGGCAGATTTTGGTTTTCGGTGCCGAGCCCATAAACGACCCAGGACCCGAGTGATGGCCGGACCAGGGTGCCCTCGCCGGTATTCATCATTAGCTGGGCAAGCTCGTGCACACTGCTCTTGGTGCTCATGGAGCGGACGATGCAAAGGTCATCCACGTGGCCGGCGAGCTTTGGAAAAAGTTCGCTCACCTCCAAGCCCGACTGCCCATGCTTTGCGAACTGAAACCCGGACCGCTGCAATTTACCGCTCAGCCGCCCCATTCCCGCCGCTGATTCAGGAGCATTTTTGAGGTAATCCTTGATCACTTCCTGGACCGGACGGCCATGATATTTCGTCAGGACTGGTTTTGGATCGAAAGTATCCACATGCGAAGGTCCCCCTTCCGGGAAGATGTGAATCACGCGCTTCACATGCGGCGGAAAGTGAGGAATCCGTGGAGCGAGCGGTGAAAGGTCCGCCGTGGCGCCACTGGCTTCAGTGATCAACCCAGCCTGGCGCATGACCGTGGCCAGCCCCAGCGCACCCATTCCGAGCCCGACGCGCGACAGGAATTGGCGCCGGCTTTGCGAGGGCCGGAAAACACGGGAATGATTTGCTTCAAAGTTCATGATGGATCGCGTGCCATGAATAGACGAAATTGGGCGGGAATATTCGAAGGAAAATTGCAGAACCAGAACTATTTATGTATTGGGGCGCGGAACCTAATCACGCTTGCGCCAAGGCCTTCTCGCGAGGCCGGTTCTGGGAGCGGTAGAGAACGTCTACAACATTGCGCAGATATTGCTCGTCCGTAATCCCATCCGAAGCTTCAGGCGGAAAGGGGACTAACGCTCGAAAGTATTCCGCCAGTTCCTCGAAGAGTGTCAGACGCGCGGTGGAATCCAGTTGATCCCGCCGAATCAGGGCGTGCAAAGCGAGCCTCGCTTCCGCTGGACTGGTGCGCTGCCTCAAGCGCGCTTCAAGATGCGGATAAGATCGCAGGGAGTTAAATTTGCCCGCGAGCACCTGGTCCAAATCCGGTTCCTCTACTTTCGGTATCCGAACGACGATGGTGCTGGCCGCAAAATCACCAAGTCGCTGAGCCCGGCGGCTCAGCAGGCAGGCGAGTCCTCCAATTAGATAAAAAAACGGGATCATGTCCACCGACCGCAGGAGGTTTCGGATGACGACCTGGCTCGGCTGCAGCCGGAAGCCGCTGGCATCCACGACGCGCAATCGGAGAACCCGTTTGCCGATGGTCTGCCCGCGCCAATACCATTCCATAATCATGCCGTAGGAAATTGACAGAAAGAAATAAAGGATCAGGGTGAGCGCCTGGGCCAAATCAGTGCTCAAAAGGCTGAACACCGCAAACACCGTTCGCAGGACGACGCTCAGCGCAAGGATGCACGCCAGATCGATCAGCCAAGCAGTGAAGCGGCTTACCGGTCCCGCTAACTGTTGGGAAAAGGCAATACCCTCCGGCGTCACAATCTGCAATGCATTGGTTTTGCTCATGTTCGCGGGTGTGTCTTTTTGGCCTCCAGGCCACTGCGGCTCAGGAACAAAATCAGGAGTAACAGCTCGAAGCTGCCAAATGCGATCTTCGCCCAATAAGGAACGACCGGGGCATGGTATTGCGAAAGAAAGGCTTCAACAAACCCCGCCCAAACCAACATCAAAGCCACGCCCCCGATCAGATTGGCTAGATCTCGGGACACCACCCGAAGGCGCACGGTGATCGTATTGCGTTCCCCTCGTCCAATCAGGGCTCGAGCCAGGACAAGTCCGGCTTGGCCGCCGATGAGAATGGCAGGGATCTCGATCACGCCATGAGGCATGAGCCAGCCGAGCAAAAAAACAGTTTGCCCGGCAAGGATGTAATCAACTGCCACCAGCCCTAGAATAATTCCATTGTAAAACAGCACCACGATCGTGCCGATCCCAAAAGTCATGCCCAGAGCCAGGGCACGAATCGCCACGCTGATGTTATTGCGCATGAGCGCGGCCGAAAATGTGGACTTCCCGCCGGACAGGTGGTCGGATTGTGAGCTTTCTTCTTTGGCCACGCGCTCGTTCGGATCGCCGAGGTGGTTCGCAAACATCTCGGGAAGAATGGCCGACTTGGCCTCCGGATCGAGGGCTATCGCCAGACCCCCGAAAATGACACCTGCGACCGTGATAATGACGGACAGCCAGAAAGCGCGTATGTGGCGGCGGAAGGTTTGAGGCCAGGTGTGAAGAAACCACTTTACCAATTGCACGTCGGTCTGCTTTTCGCGCGTTTCATGAATTTCCCCATAAGCTCGCGCGACCAGGCTCTCCAGGTAGCGGCAGATCTCCGGTTCGCTGGCGAAGGTCATGATTCTGCCGAGATCGGCGGAAGCGCGTTCGTAAAGATAATGAAACCGGCGGAGCTCCTCCAGAGACAACTTTCGGCCCGGGTTATTCTCCAGGAGATTGAGGACTGATTCCAACTCAGTCCAAAACGGCCGCTCGATTGTCACAAATTTCTGGAGGTCGATGATCATGGCTAGAGCAATTGCCGCTGTTTCACACCGACATACTGTTCCACCAATTGAAGGGCCATCTTTTCATTCTCCAATAAATGGAACTGCGTTCCCCGCCGCTTGAGATTCTTTTCCAACTCCCTCAGCCCCTGCCATTGCATATGGCCGCCCAACCTCTGGTAGATGCCATCCACGCTGCTCACGGGGCTCGCGGTAAACAGGGGCTCGGCGTCAACGGGCTTCAGGATGTTCACCAGGACAAGGTGCTGATGACACAGCAACTCCATGTTGCGGACGAAGCCTTCAGCGAGCACCGGATCATCCAGGGAAGTCAAAACGATGAGCAATGCTCTCCGGCGCATGCGCAGCCGGATAAAGGAAGCCAGTTCGTCGAAATCGGGCGTGACCCTTTGCGGCTGCAGTGTATACAAGGCGTCTCGGCAAGCGCTGTAATGGGCTTTGCCGTTTTTAGCGCGCACGAACGATTCGATCTTATTGGTAAACGCAAGCACGCCGAACAGGTCGCCTTGTTTTTCGGCGGCCAGCCCCATGATCAGCGCGCACGTGATGTAACGTTCTAGCAAAGTTTCGCCGCTATCCATCAACCCCGCATCGGCCGAGCGGGTGGATTTGCGCGCGCTCAGCCGGGATGCGTCCACGATGACATAAACTTCCTGCGTTCGCTCCACTTGAAAAACTTTGGTGATAGGATGCCCGCGACGCGCCGTTGCCTTCCAATGAATCTCGTCAAAGCTGTCCCCGGGGGAGTATTCGCGCAGTTTTTCGAATTCGCGCCCTTTCCCAATCTGTCGTTGATTGTGGATGCCAAGCACGCCGCGGTTCAGGAAAAGGCCCGCTAGACTTTTGCGTTCCTTGAACAGATTGGGATAAACTCGAATCTCCGAGCGCAAGGGCAGCTGAGAACGAAGCGCCCAGAAGCCTAAAGGCGAGGGCCTTTCCAGGCATGCCTGGCGCAAGGG
>JAQGOV010000311.1 GCA_028293425.1 Verrucomicrobiales bacterium | reverse complement strand
ATAAATATTGGCCTGAGGCCGCATAGCGGGATCCGAATCCAATGATCCGCTCGGCACGACCCAGAACTGGCGATTGCGGCTCAACTTTGGCACGGGTGAACCGCAACTCCGGCAAAAGCAACGCGGGAATCCCGGGTTCTCCTTCGTATCCACAAAGAGTTCGATGAGGTCTTCTCCCTGTGTCCATGTGACAGAACCTCCGGGAAACGCCAGGTTCGCGGCATGAACGGACCCACTCGATTTTTGGCAGGAACGGCAGTGGCAATAGAGAAACTTCAGCGGAGCACCAGTAACTTCGAAAGCTACCTTACCGCATAAACAAGACCCTGTGATTGGCTTCATGGTATTTTGTTTAACGGGTGGTTAGGTGACTTTTGGTGTAAGCAACTCCACAACATGGCCATCTAGGTCTCTGACTACCGCACGCCGCCCCCACTCGGAATCGACGGGATGCGAGATCACCTCTGCCCCAAGACCGGAGAGAAGTGTAACAAGTTCATCCACGGAGTCGACTCGGAAGCCGATACGTGTACCAATAGTAGAAGGCGACTTGGGTGTCGTTGGATAAATCTCAAAAACCACTCCGCTGACTTCGGAGGAATAATGCTCTGGGCCTGAACCGTGGGAATGACACGTAAACAATAGTCCCATCTCGCGGTAAAAGCTGGCAGCGCGATCAATGTCGGTTGACCGAAGCACAACCAAATTCAAATGGGGCAGAGCGGCATACATACACGACCTGGGTTAATTATAATTCGACTGCCTACACGCAGAGTCTAAATCGACAAAAGGCGGTCTGACAAGGGTGAATGCCGCGATGGAGCGTGTTCCGTAATGCTCACAAGCTCGCCTCCCATCGCTCGAAAGTGAAGCCGATTCCTTGAGGATGGCACCCCGGGTGGCGGACGCTCAAAATAAAAGAGCTTTGAGTGGAGCGTCTTTACCCGGAGCTACCTTCTTGCGGCTCCACTGGGGCACTTTTGGGTACAAGCCGTCGCATCAATTGAATCGGGCCTTGCCCAGAGCACTCAGCCTCCAGGGTAGTTGATAGTTGGGTGAGTTGAGAGTTAATAGTCCTAGTCCCTGCATAGCGGTGCATTCCTTCTAGCCTTCGGGGAGTCTCTTTTTCGAGGTGAATGTTACAATGTGCGGGCTGAACCCCTGATCAGCCAAAATGAACTTTGTCCTGCTTTGCTAACTACACGACAGCCATCAAACTGTATCCTTGACTTTAAAACAATTAGGATCTAGAAGTTGAAGGAAATCCGCTGATCCAATAACTCGGATTAGGGACGTTCAAGCAAACGAGATGAAAACAATAATCCTAATATTAACTATTGGTTATGTGGCACTCCAGTCCAGTTTTGCCAAACCTCAGCCTCGGTATCATTTCTACGATCTCGGAACTCTGCCTGGTGGCACGGTCAGCCAAGCAATCAAAATAAACAATCGCAATGAGATTGTTGGGGTTTCTGAAACCGCCGATGGACGGATTCACGCTTTTATTTGGTCCGATGGCGTAATGCAGGATCTAGGAGTCCAACCTGGAGCCACGGAGAGTAATGCCTACGATATCAACGATAATGGCCAAATTATAGGATCTTTTCCAAATGCATACTCTGGAGCTCCACCCATTGTCGCGCCTATTGGTTACCAAATTGCCGGAGTAGTAGCACTGAATAATAAAGGCGCTCTTGTTGGAAAGTTAATTAGCGATGTTGATAGTAGAATTCTGAGCAGTGCCTACATTTATGAGAATAGCAGCCTTACTCTATTACCACCTTTATCTTTTGGCGGCTCAGCAGAAGCGATGGACATTAACAACTTGGGCGAGGTTGTAGGTATATCGGAAGCAGCGCAGAATCAAACCCATCCAGTTATGTGGTCAGACGGTATTGCAACGGATTTACGGACCTTTCCCGGGCTTGCCATGTCACAACCGACAGGCATCAACGATCTCAGCCACATTTGCGGCGTGGCGGAAGTGGCTTTGACAAACCAATTAGGGGGTTACATCGGCAATTTCACCCACGCTTGTTTGCTGCGGGATGGATATGTACATGATTTAGGGACGCTTTCAGGAGCGGAAAACAGCAACGCATATGCGGTGAATAACTTTGATGAAGTAATAGGCATTTGCGTCACCAAGGATGGAGTCCAAACAGCCCTTTTTCTTTATTCCGGAGGAACTATGTATGATTTAGGGCCCTTGATCGCCCCACAGCACCGATGGAATTACATTTTACCAAGTGACATCAACGATAATGGCTGGATCGTTGGCATGACCGACCGTCATGCGTTCCTGCTGAAACCTGTGGATAAACAGAAAAATTAGTCGCCCACCTGATTACAAAGGAAGGTTAAGTTTTAAGCTATAGGCTACCACTCCTATAATATTCAACGTGGTTCTAGGGCGCTCCCAGCAACCCAGAACAGTGTCGATGGGCAGGCAGGATCGCGGACGGGTGGAAATTGGGGTAGAAGGATTTGGCACAGGAATGAGGAGGATATGGGAAGACTGTTGTTTGAATTGAAACTGGAATTACCTGTTCTGCGGACGATAAACGGAAAGGAAAATTTTCAGCTCGTGCTACTTTTGCCTGTGGAACGCGCGGGCTTGATAGGGTTCGGCGGCGTGTAACTCATCTGGGCTAAACTCGGTCTGCTCGCCAGCGCGAATTTCGAAAGCACGCGCAACACTGTCCTCGTCTGCGCGATAAATGATGGCTCGCTGGAAGCCACCGTTTCGGCGAGCTCGCTGCATGAGGAATAGCGAGACGCTCCCCGCGATGCATGCAAACTCTCGAAAGTGCTGCCCTCCGCGAAGGAACCGAACACCTGCGGAAAAACGCCACGAGTCGGGTCGGTGTCCATATGCCTGGAGAAACAGCCTCTCGATCTCAGCACAAAACTCCGTGTCGCTTTCGGCTGCCGAACTCTCGACCAGAATGTGGCTGCTGATGACATGAACACCCATGCGCGTGAGGTCCCCCAATTAGTATTCGGCTGGGATGTGCAGCCTATTTGTTTTTACTGAAAATAACCATAATCCTGCAAAACTGTCCTTGTCAAAGGCACTTTTGTATTCATGAAGTTGCCCGACTGCCCTGTCAAAGGCTGAAAGGCCCCTTCACTCGGGCCAGGTTTATGGAGGGAAATCCAGGCAAAGCTGGCGAGGCTGTGCAGTTACGCTCGCAAGCTCGCCTCGCGTTGCTCGAAAGTGAGGCCAATTCCTTGATGATAGAACCCCGGGTAGCAGACGCCCAAACAGGGGTGCTTTGAGTGGAGTGTCTTTACCCGGGGCTACCATCTTCCTGCCCCGCTGGCGCTTTGCAACTGGCGAAAGGAGAGGGGAAAGAAATGGTGGGGGATGTTAACCCAGGGCTGCGCGCCGCTGCGTCGCTTTCCCTGGGCTAAGCAACCTTGTCCCTTCAGGACTACATAGTGCGCTGACGCGGTTAGGTTTATTCACCAGACTTCGCTCAGGCAAATTCCAGCGACTTCGAATCGCTGCCGCGGATTGTTAGGCTGCCTTCACTGACGCACGTAGCGCAAGTGTGTGGCGGCTGGACCATCAAGAACCTTGTCAATGCGAAACTGCGGCCCGGGCTCGCGTAGGTTCTCGAAGAGACGCCGCCCGCCGCCGAAGAACACGGGTGCCAAGGCGATTTCCAGTTCGTCAATGAGACCCAGGTTCAGGTACTGCTGGATCACATCCGCTCCACCCGCTATACGAATATCACGACTGCCTGCGGCTTCCCGAGCCAACTCCAGGGCACGCTCCGGCCCGTCATTGATGAAGTAAAATGTCGTCCCACCAGGGCGCACCCAGGGTTCGCGTTTCTCATGCGTAAGTACGTATACCGGTGTGTGAAACGGAGCCTCCTCTGGCCAGGCGACCTCGCCTTGGTCGAACATTCGCTTGCCCATAATGTTGGAACCGATGCGCTCCGTGGTGCTGCGAACCAGGTCATTGACCGGTCCGGTCTCTCCCCCTGGGCCGAACTTGAGGTTCTCGCGGAAGTACTGTTGATTGATGAGCCAGGCCATCAGTGCACCCCACTTCGCTCCCCAGTTCTTGT
>JAQGOV010000310.1 GCA_028293425.1 Verrucomicrobiales bacterium | reverse complement strand
CGGATAGTGATCTTTCCAAAAGCCTGCAAGGTCCTGGGTGATTTGAACCGGGCGGTGGCTCGGAGCTAGGATGTGCAATTGCAACGGAATACGGCCCATGGCGATGCGGGGCGTGGCGTTGAGGCCGTAGAACTCCTGGATCCGGGCGGCAACATACGGCTGACCTCCGGGCACATAGACCACTTTCGGATGGCGTCCGGAGGGGAGGTTCAGACGTTCCGGGGCATGCTTCTCAAGAAGTTGCTGTTGGGCCTGCGAAAGCCAACCGCGGACCTCGCCCATAACGTCACGGTCTTTGATTTGGTTGTAGGTGAAAGCACCGTGGCAGAGCTGGGCAATCAGCTCCTGCTTATCTTGCTCATTCAAGGTAGGCAAGGCCAGTTCAGGGCACCATTCGTTCAGTTGGTTCACACGTAAGATCCACTGGTCCACCGTCTCATCCCATTGCTCAAGCTTCAGGCGGCCAGCGATTACTTCTTGCGCAAGGAGCCGGGCGGCGTCGTCGAGCGGAGGAGGTTCAACGACTCTCAACTCGATGGAGAGATCGCGAAAGCGGCTCTCCTCCTTCGCGTGAACACGCCGGGTGGCTGGATCATAGTACGCCTCAAGATGGCTGGTAATCTCATCGCCGTAAATCTGCCGCAACCATTCCGGTTCGATTTGGGTCGCGAGGGAAAGCATGGTGTTGACGTTCTTGTCTTTGCCTTCAACCTCACGGACTTCAGCAGCCACGAGCAAATGGCTTTTCTGCACAATGCTTTCGCGCGCCAGGGTTCCTCGCCGGCCGTGGACGAGTTCGCAACGGCCAGCCGTGTCGAGGCGCCGCGCAACGCGATCCGAGAACCCGATCAAAATGCATTTCCGCAGAGCTTGTTCGTTGAATGGCTTTTTAGAAGTGTCGAGGCCTTCTCGTTCTGCGATGCGAAGGAAGTTGTCGTGAAGCGGGCCGACCTGGCGGGCACTTTGGGCATGGACGCCCGCGCGGCGGCAAGCATCCTGGTTGAAGCGCGATTCAGCGGCATGTTCCCAACCTTTGATCTGCACCCAGAAATCCGAGGTCGGGTTGTCGCCCACTAAATCTTCTCTGCGGGAACTCGTGCCAGCATCCGCATTCCGGACCAGCAAGTCCCGGCCCTGGGTCAGCGCAGCGATGAGTGCCGCGTGGTAAACGCAGCCGTGTTCCGCCGCGGCCAGCAACATGCGCGCGTAGCGTGGATGCAACGGAAAGGCGAGCATCTTGCGCCCTATCCCACTGATGGAACCGCTCGAGTCAAGCGCGCCCAAATCCGTGAGCAATTCTTCAGCGTGACGGAGAGCTTGGGCATCCGGGGGTTCCAGCCAGCGGAATGTGGTAAGATTTTCGAGCCCAAAGGCTTTAATGGTCAGGATCACCTCTGCCAAATCCAGCCTCTTGACCTCAGGTATCTCCTGCGCCGGTCGTTCACCATGCTCCTTCTCCGTCCAAAGGCGCACGCAAATGCCCGGAGCCGTGCGACCAGCCCGCCCGGCGCGCTGTTCTGCGGCCGCACGGCTGATTTTTTCAATGAGCAAGGTATTGATGCCGCGGTAAGGATCGTATTTCGAGGTCCTGGCCAAACCGCTATCGATCACCATTGTTATTCCGGGGATGGTCAGCGAGGTTTCCGCTACGTTCGTCGAGACGACAACCTTAGTCTGCTTGTATTGCGCCACAGCGGCATCCTGTTCGCGCGAGGAAAGTTCTCCATGCAAAGGAAGTAGAATGTGGTCCCTCGTTTCCGGTCGGTTGCCCAACGCCTGCAGCGTCTGTTGAATTTCGAAACCGCCGGGCATAAAAACCAAGGCATCTCCAATATGGCCCGCCCGCACCTCCTCCGCGTAGGCATTTGCCGCTACTTCCCAAACCGGACGCTGTTCCATGTAGCTTGGGCTTTTCGAGTAGGAGATTGCCACCGGGTACATGCGGCCCTCGGAGCGCAGTGTGGTGCAGGGCTTCATGAAATCTTCCAGCAAATCCGAATCAAGTGTGGCGGACATGACCACAATAAGCAGGTCTGGCCGTTCCTTCTCCTGGACATCGAGAGCGCGGGCAAGGGTAATATCCCCATACAAGTGCCGCTCGTGGAACTCGTCGAAAACCAAGGCCTGCATGCCAGTCAACTTCGGATCCTGAAGCATTTGGCGGAGCAGAATTCCTTCGGTCACAAACCGGATGCGCGTTTGTGGACTGGTCACATTCTCAAACCGGATCTGATAGCCAACCTTCTGCCCGAGGGGTGTATTCAATTCATGAGCAACCCTGGCCGCAAGCATTCGAGCCGGTAAGCGCCTGGGCTGAAGCACGACGGCCTGCCCGCGTTCCAGCAAGCCGTGCTTGAGGAGCATTTGTGGAACCTGGGTCGATTTTCCGGAGCCGGTGGGCGCTGAAAGAATGAGCCGCCGGCTTTGTCTGAGACCATGAATAATACCGTTCTCGATCTCGTAAATGGGAAGTATCTCCGGCATGGGATAAGTGACTGTGAACGAGCGTCAGCTCAGGAATTCCTTTTGGACGAGTCGCATGAGATCATCCATTTCCTTCATCAGCGCACTCCGGAGTTCAAGGAAATCTTCACCGGCACTTAAATCCAATGGTTGTGACATCACCTCGTGGAAACGGTGGCTAATTGGCTGAGCTAAGGATTTGCTCCCGAGTTGCATCAGGAGTGAGCTGACTTTCTCCGCTTGCTTCCGGGTTTTTTGAATCAACCTCAGCGCTGTCCCCTGTAGCACCTTACCGGTGGAAACATTCTTGAGGAGACGGCACTCGAAGGTAATGCACCTCGTCGGCCGGTTCTGATAAATCGTGCAAAGACCTCCCTTGAGGGCGTTGCAGGGCTGGCAAAACCGCTGGCCGGAACCGTGCTTTTCCAGCGAAAGCCCCAGCTTTCGAATGAGGCCCGGATCATCTTTCTTTTGCAACCGAACATCAGCGAATAATACTCCGTTGCAGCACATGCTGCACGAGGGGCAGAGGGCATCGATTGCGCTCGAAATGGATTTGTCCGGAATATCGGTCACTTCCTAAAGATAGACGGGGTTGGCCCACATCGAAAGGAGGTTTTCGCGAGCGCATGCAGGAGATTGCAAAGCAATCAGGCCACGGTCTGCTCGGAAGGTTTGGAAACATTTAGCGCAGGCGTGCGTTTGGTTTTCCAAGTGCCAATCGCGAGAGCAATGACGATAAATGCCGTCCCTGCGATGGCGATTTTGGTGAGCCAACGGTCTAAAGGCAGGGAACCGGGCTGCTTGATTTCCATCGGCTGAGAAAGCATGGCCCATTCAGTCGCAAAGGCAGTTTTGCCGAGTTCGCGGCCTTCGCGATCGACGGCTTGCGAAATGCCAGAACTGGCGAGGCGGAAAAGGGGGACATGGTATTCGGCGGCCCGGATGCGTGCGACGCGGGCGTGAAGCTGATGCTGGTAAAGGCCCCATTCCACGACGTCCATTGTCGGAACGATCAAGGCCTGTGCCCCCATGCGAATCAACTGGTCCGTCACGCGGGTATAGCTGAGATCGTAGCAGATGCAAACGCCGATTTTCCCCCAAGGCGAGTCCCAGAGCTTTTGTTCAGTGGCGGGAAGGCCGTCTTTGAAAAACTGAATAGGCACACTTTTGGCCTGGCGAAATACGATTGTGCCTTGTGGTCCAACCACGAAAGCCGTGTTGCGGTATTGATCAGAACCAACCGGGTCTTTTCCACCAATCAAGAGATACCGTTTGTGGTCGCGACACCAATTGAGAATGTTCTTGGGCACCTCGCCATCCAGAGAGTATTCGCTCATGACAAGGAGCTGAGCGTCAGGGAACTTTTGGATGACTTGCGTAAGGTGCTCCGGGATCTCATTCTCTGGTGGAAATTCCATCTGGAGTCCAGCCACGGTAAGGCTGGGATTGATCGGTTGCTGAGCTGGCTCCTTGAGCAATGGGGCAAGGCTGCCAAAAATAGCCAGGACAAGAAAGGCGCCGCCGAAAATCCACTTCCGCACGCAGGTGAAGAGATGCGCGGAACTCGCCATCGCGGCCAGGAGGAAGCCAGTGCCGTAGACTCCCAGCCATTGCATGGGAAAACCAGGCAGACTCGTTGAGAAGACGAAACCAGGCGTCAGCCAGGCGAAGCGGAGGTAGTAAAGCTCCGAGCGAAAGTATTCCAGACCAGTCCAGAGAAAAGGCATGAGTGCCACCGCCAGGTTAAGACCGAAGCGCCGTTTTGTCAGCCAGGCGAGCAAGAGGAAGATCCCATGCCAAAAAGCAAGCACCGCCCAGAGCGGAATGGCGGCAAGCCCAAAGATGGTATAAAAGCAGAACAAGTGGGGCGCAAAGCAGATGAACCCAATGCTGAACCCGATGTAGAACGCCTGTCGACTGCTCGGCAGATTGATCAATTCAGAGAGGCTGAAAAGGTAAACAAAAATCAGCCAATTCAAGGATTCAACCGAATAGGCCAAGTGGAAGCTGCCAATGGCGATGGAGGCCCAGAGGAGGGTCTTTTTCCAGTCGAAGTGGCCGGCTTGGTGTGGCGTGCTCAATGTGGCATTTTGAACCATTAATGTATTCCAATCTACACGAAAGCCGAGGCCGGAGGGAGGATTACGAAAAAAATTCCCGAATTGCGGAATCGAAGATTGCATCGTGCCTTTCCTGGCTTTTTCAGCTATGCTGAGGCTCTGCGGCATGAGTGATAATTCGAAGATAGAATGGACGGACGCGACCTGGAACCCAGTGCGCGGATGCACGAAAATCAGCCCCGGCTGTCATCACTGTTACGCGGAGACTTTTGCGGAAAGGTTTCGGGGCGTTCCCGGGCACCCGTTCGAGCAGGGCTTTGATTTGCGACTGGTTCCCGAAAAGTTGGCGGACCCACTTCGCTGGCGCACGGCGAAGCGGGTTTTTGTGAACTCGATGAGCGACCTCTTCCATGAAGATGTGCCGGACGATTACATCTTGTCGGTGGCGCAAGTTATGATTCGAGCGCGCTGGCATACCTACCAGGTGCTGACAAAACGCCCAGAGCGCATGTTGAAGATGTTGCGAACAAAGCTGGGCTTTGCCGGGGAGTGCCGAAATATCTGGTGGGGCGTGAGTGTGGAAGATCGCAAACATGGTTTGCCTCGAATCGACCTTTTGCGTGAAGCTCCGGTCCAGGTCCGATTCCTGTCAATCGAGCCGTTATTGGAAGACCTGGGAGAATTCAATCTGAGTAGTATCGATTGGGCCATTGTGGGCGGCGAGAGCGGGCATCGAGCCAGGCCGCTCCATCCGGATTGGGTGAGAAGCATTCGCGAACAGTGCACAAAAGTCGGCACGGCATTTTTCTTTAAGCAGTGGGGTGGTGTGCGCAAGAAGGAGACCGGAAGAGAATTGGATGGCAGAACTTACGATGAGCTTCCGCCAAGGGTCCATTGGCCAGTCATCGAGGAGGAAAGGTTGGCAATTCTCAGGGAGCTCGAGGAACGGTTTCCACGAGGGTAAAGCCAAATTGCCGTCAGGCCAGGACCGCCTTGAGCGGGAGGAGGATCGAACAAGGAGACCGGATGCCAAATATTTCCCTTGTCCCTCCTTGCGTAAAGGAAGGACAAGGGAGCGCCTTTTAGGCTTTTAAGGCAAGGTTGTATTCTTCGGTGTTTCCAGTCGATAAAAACGGTTGATCACGCCTACAGGTAATTGATTCGTCAGAGTGACGACTCTGTTGGTGGTCGCCGCGCTTACGTCCGCCAAGCGAGCCCACGCTCCCGTGTCAGCCGTGTCTCGATAGGTGACGGTGTACGTGTGGTTTGAAACAGCCGAAATGGTCAACAGGAGCGTTTTGGGATTGGAGCCAGTCGGCACTATGGAATCAATTTTCAGATAACTGAGCGCATTGGTGGGGTTCGTCCCGGCCAGGTATTCCTGGAGGTTGGTCATTTGGTCGCCGTCCGGGTCACTGGAAGCATCTGCCACGTTGTTGGTGCTGAAGCCGTAGAGCCTTTCCCAGTCGTCTGGAATGCCGTCTCGATCGAAGTCAGCCATGACAGTGAGGACCGCACCCGTGCTGATCCCAGTGACCGAGCTTTGGCCGGCCAAATTGGTGACGACAACAGTGTAGATGCCCGAATTGGTCCAATGGGCGTTCGTGATCGTGAACGTTGCGTTCGTATCGGAAACGATCATGTTCGTGATGGAAAGTCCATTTCGGCGCCAGCGGAAGCTAATGGGTAAGGGGCTTCCGATTGCCGTCACCTTGAAGGAGACCGTACTTCCCTGCAGAACAGTGATCGGGCCAATAGGATGCGCCACAATGATGGGTACTTGCAGAACCGTTAACACGGACGTGACGCTGGTACTCCCATAAGCATTGGCCAGCAGCAGCGAATAAGTGCCATTGGCGGACGGCTGAACGTTGGTGATGAGAAAAGTAGAATTAGTCGCACCCTGAAGCGGAGTGGCGTTATAGAACCACTGGTAAGTGATTGGAGTGCTGCTGTTGGCCTGAACGACAAACGTGATGTTAGAGCTGGCTCTGGTCGTTATGTTGGTGAGGCTGACGGTGACAACAGGGTTTGTGAATACGACAAGCGTCGCCGCTCTGCTGGGCAGGCTTCCGGCAGGATTAGTCAGGACGACACGGTAATTGCCTGCATTGACAGGTTGGACGTTTGGAATGGTGTAGCTGGAATTGGTGGCGCCGGGTAAATCGCTGCTATTACGCTGCCATTGGTAGAGGAGCGGCTGGGTGCCGCTGGCCCCCGCCACAAAGGTGACGTCCACGCCAGGTTGAACGCTCAAATCACTCGGCTGCTGGTAGAAGCTGGGTGGGTAGAGCACGACCAATGACGCGTTGGAACTAATGGTGCTGCCGGCTCCATTGTAGACGATGACACTGTAATTTCCCGATTGGCTCGGTTTAAGGTCGCTAATAGCCAACACCGAATTGGTCGCGCCAACAATCGCCGAGCCGTTGAATTGCCATTGGTAATACAAGGGAGCGGAGCCGGTTGCGGTAATGCTGAAGGAAGCGGATAATCCCACTCCGCCATTTTGGTTGGTTGGCTGAGAGGTGATGGCGGGAACCGTGCCCGCTCCGAAAGGAGCCCCGGGCGTCGGCGCGGCCACTATCCAATTGGCCGGTTCATCGGCAAAAGTCGAGAGGTTCAGGCGATGGAGTGATGCCCCAGTCCCATCCGAAGCGACCGGCCACGGAGCGGAATCCTTGTAGTTCACAGCTTCCACCAAGATATAGGGCGCCACACCCAGCACCGGTACATCTGGCTTATAGAGTTTTACTTCGCCTCCCGAGTTGGGGAGGCTGCCCTTATAGGGGCCATAAATTGGCACCGCTGGCGAGACACCATAGCGGTTCACAAAAGCGGTTAACTTGGTTGCGTTTGTCGGATTGAAATTTACGACCAATAGGTAGCTGTTCGCCGGCAGGACCGTGCTCGGCGGGAAGTCATAATCCGCATTGCCGCGGAGGTGCCAGGTGTTGGTGGGCGTGCCGGGGTCCAGGAGCGCTATATCCGTCCCTGTAATGTTCCGTAGCTCGATAAACTCATCGTCAGAGTCATCTACATTCCCCAGAAAATCCGGGGGATGGTACATAATCTCGCTAATCACAACAGGCCCCACGGAAGGAGCAGCGTTAGCGGCGTTTGAAGTGTTTACGCTCTGGGCTACGAAATGCGCAATCCCGTCGCTGGTCACATAACGTCCAAAGGAGACACCGGCGTCAGCGGCCCCGAACGCGAAGCCATAAATATAGCCTGTCAGATTGGTATTCGCGTCGGCGGAGAAGAGGTAGGCTTCATCTCCAAGTGAACTGAAGGCGAAGCTCGGCAGAACGCCTGGATTGGAATTGAAATTGGATTCCGTGAAGACCTTGTAGCCACCCGCTGGAATAATTGTGGGGCTGGGGATGCGGAATTTGAAAGCGTTGGTGGTATCATCTGTGAGAAGCCATCCACCTACG
>JAQGOV010000748.1 GCA_028293425.1 Verrucomicrobiales bacterium | reverse complement strand
GCGCCCAGACCGTGTCCGGCAGCCAGACCCAGCCGCACCGCTCATGGCGCTGCCAGCGGCCGTAATGGAAAGTGGCCCAACCCCAGGAATAATCGGATTGCCAGAACCAGCCGGCGTCGGTGTAAACCCAATGGCCGCCGTTACAATAAGGCTGCCATGCGCGATCCACCACCACGGTGCGCGGTTGCCAGCACCAACCGTAACCCTCCAATTCCACCCAGCTGCCATAAGGAGAAAGATCGTTGTAGAAATAATTAACCTGTGCCGGCGGGTTGCTGACGTAAGCCGGAGTTGCCGCGGCTGGCTCGCTGGGAGCCGGCTGCTCCGGAACCGCTGGTTGAGGAGTTGGCTGGGCAACCTGCGTTTGGCCTGAGGACGGATAGGCTTTCTGATCGTAGGTATAGGGTTGGGTTTGACTCCGCAGCGAATTGTCATGCGTCAGCATGGCGGTGACCACCGGGGAGGAGAGACCGACGTCTTTCAGATAAATCACCTCGTCCGCCGAGAGATTGTATGTCGTGCCAGAGTTCTTGATAAAAGCAAGGATCACTTCTTCGCTTGAGCCCGACTCGGCGAGTTTAACCACCTCAGTCGCTCCAGGGGAAATGCTGACGGGAGCCGCCGTCGCGTCCTGGATCTGCCCCGAACTATCAGGTTCTGGTGAAGGCGGTGCCGGAGGGACTTGGGCATTTGCGGAGATTAGTGGAAAAGCCACCAGTACAATCAGCCCCAACCATCTCATCTGTTTCATATATTTGTAACGGCGTTTAATCTGAACAGTTAGACCTGAATACCAATTACTTATTCAGATTGCCAGCCAGGACCGGTCTTGGCATGCACGGGTGCGACCTCTAACCTGCCTGCTTGCAATAGTTTCCGCGCGCAGAGATTGATTCCCGCTCACATTCACTTCAACTCGACCATCGATTCCATCAACGCCTCGATCAACACCATGCCTCCTTGAGTAAAGACCCGATTCTCGCCAGCGGATAAGACAATGTCGTCCCCGCAGCCACTTTGGGTGATCCAGAGTTTCCCTTCGCCACACTCGATTCTCCTGAATCCGCCAACACGCGCCAACCGCGTCAGCTCTCCGCGCTTGAGCCGTACGCTCGCGGGTGGTTGCGGCCCGGCCAGCAAGGGCGGCGCAAAAAGCCGCTCCCACAAGCTGGCAAACCGTTTCAGCCGCGGAGTGGAGGACGAGCTGCTGCAACCACCGGGACAACTCATTTTCATGGCGTCAGAATAATCCCCTCACGGAACCAGCACAGATGCAGCTGATCGTTTTGTTGACCGATACAGTTCTCCAATCAGCTAAACTGTACTGGCCAGGCATCGCGACAAGTGTAACTATACAGCCTGTTTGAATTGCCTAACTTAACCCTGTGGTCATGGCGAAACCGGTCCAGAACTTGCAAGATCATCTCTACACCCAAGTGGCGGAGCGGATAGCGGGCTTGGTGCAGAAGGGCATCCTCCGTCCCGGTGATCGTGTGCCTTCGGTGCGGAAACTCAGTTTGCAGCAGAAGGTAAGCATCGCCACCGTCTTGCAGGCTTATCGTGAGTTGGAGAATCAAGGGCTCATCGAAGCCCGTCCGCAATCGGGCTATTACGTCCGCGCGCGCCGTTTCCCGCTGCCCCCGGAGCCGGAAATCTCCCGGCCCGTTTGCAAAGCCACCAAGGTGAGTATGGGCGACCTCGTGATCGAAGTGGCCCGTGCGGCCGGTGATCCCGGCCTGGTGCGCCTCGGGGCGGCGCTCCCCAGCCCGGAACTCTTGCCGATGCAACAGCTCAACCGCGCGATGACTTCCATCAGCCGGCGCTCGCCTTCGCTGGGCACCGGTTACGACGCGCCGCCCGGTGCGGCGGTGCTCCGCAACCAGATCGCCCGGCGCGTCATGAACCAGGGCTGGACGCTTTCACCGGATGAAATCGTCACCACCTGCGGCGCGCAGGAGGCGCTGAATCTCTGTCTCCGTGCGGTCGCCAAGGCCGGCGACACCATCGCGCTCGAATCGCCCACTTATTACGGCGTGCTGCAAATCGTCGAATCGCTCGGCATGCGCGCACTGGAAATCCCCACCCATCCCCGCGATGGCGTCAGCCTCGAAGCGCTCGCTATCGCCTTGGATCAGCACACGATCAAAGCCTGCATTTTCATCCTCAACTTCAGCAACCCGCTCGGCAGTTGCATGCCTGAGGCCAGCAAGAAACAGCTCGTCGAAATGCTCGCCAAACGCGAGATCCCGCTCATCGAAGATGACATCTACGGCGAGCTCGGCTTCGGCCCCAGTCGCCCCCTCCCCGCAAAAGCCTTCGACCGCAAGGGACTGGTGATGCTGTGTGATTCCTTCTCGAAAACGCTCGCGCCCGGCTATCGCGTGGGCTGGACGGCCCCGGGACGATTCCAGCAGCAGGTGGAGCATCTTAAATTTCTCAACACCATTGCCACCGCCACCCTGCCGCAACACGCCATCGCCGATTTTCTCGCCAACGGTGGTTACGACCATCATCTCCGCAAGGTGCGCCGGGTTTACGCGGAAAAAGTGAGCTTGATGACCCAGGCCGTTACGAAGTATTTCCCGGAAGGCACCAGAGTGACCCGGCCCGCCGGCGGTTCGGTGTTATGGGTTGAGCTCGCGCCGGAGATGAATTCGCTGGAACTGTATCGCCGGGCGTTGGCGGCCAAAATAAGCATTGCGCCCGGCCCCATCTTTTCGGCGAAAGGAAAATTCGAGAATTTCATCCGCTTGAGCTGCGGCATCCTCTGGTCCGAAGAAGTCGAAAGCGCCTTGCTCAAGCTTGGCCGGATCATCGCTTCCATGGCCAAGGCCTGAGGAGCATCCCCCGCGCTCCCGGCAACCTCCGATGGCAAGATGGCGCCTGAACTAAAATTGTGGATAACTTTTTATTGCGACTCGCGGCTGATGTGTTAAATATTTTTTAGCAGAGCAATGAGCTCGTGTCCAAATACCGGATTGAGATCTTCGTACCGGGGCGTGGACGCCTTCGGGCAATTAATCCTGCTTCGGCAGGAGCGCCGATCTCCTTGAGACTTTGCTCTGCTCTTTTAATTTTTACGCCTGTTCCGCCCGAAAAGACCTGCCCGGGCGAAGTGTTGGCCCCCGTCTGGACCGTGATTCAGTCTTGCTTCCAGGTTTCTCCGTCTCTGGCGGGCAGAAGGGGCAGAAGGTCAAACTCGTAATTTCCCGGGCCGCACTTGCTTTCAAGAACCGTCAGAACCAGGTGGATTTCCTCTGCCGTATCATAAGGGCCAGGAACGAAGAACGGCTTCCCGTCCAGGCCGAACACGAAATTGGGGGGGCAGGCTTCTGCAGAAATGCCACCGAAAACCCGGCATGCCTTCTTGTAATCGGGATAAGGGGAAAACCCCAGCTTATGCGCGTAGGCGGCGGCTTGCTCCACCAATTTGCGCGCGCAGGCCGTTTCAATTCGCTCCAACGGTCCGCCGGCCGCCACCATCGGCAGCACCTCCGTTTCATATTCCTCGAGATCAAGCTTGAGGAATTCGGCGTTCTTTATCCCGAGACAATAGGTATCCACCAAAAAAATGCCGGTTTCCACGGCTCCATTTGTTTTGAAGCGGCTTACCGCCACGCTGCCCATCCCAATCTCGAACATCTCGGCGGTCATGAAGGCTTCCATTGCCCGCTTGACCTTGAAATTATCATTCATAGAAATTCTCCTTACTTTAAAAGTTGGTTGGACTCCGGCAAACAGTCAACCCCGCGGACGCTTTTCGCCGGGTGCAAATCAGCTTTTGGACACTGCTGGAGGTTTTCTCCGCAAGAATTGGATTTAGCAGCGTGAGGCCCCACTATGGAGCATCAATTCGCCTCAAGGAGAGGGAGGTCGGTGCGAATACCAAGGGACTTGCGGCGCAACC
>JAQGOV010000294.1 GCA_028293425.1 Verrucomicrobiales bacterium | reverse complement strand
GGGAACACCCTCGCTCAGGGTCGATTCCACACTGCAATACAACAATCTTTGGCAATTGGACCACCAGGCTGGTGTTCAATATAGCTTTACCCTTGAGCAGAAAACGGAAGCTCAAGGGGCCAGGTTTTTTGACCAGCCGCTGATCGCGAATTATAGCGGGTTTTACCGGGTTCCTTTTGGACCTACGGAAGGCCTGCGCGAAATTTATGACAGGCTCCCCTCGGATTTCGGATATGACCCGGTCAGCAGAAATTTCCGGCTTCCGCCTGCTACCGGGAATCCTGAATTGATCGTTTACGCTTCGCGCTCTTTCTCAGAAAGCTTTCTCCGGCTCGGGCGCATTAACACGATTACGAACACGGTCCTCACGGATATCAGTTCCCAGACTGCCGACCGGAGCATCACTGTTAATGAGAACATCGGAGCACGATTTACTCAGCCGCTGCCTGAATGGAAAGGGGTGCGTTCCTCCTTCAACCTGGGCGCCGATCTGAAGGATTACTATTCGAGCACCTATAGCACAAACCTGACCTATTTCGATCTTTACGCGCTCGACGAGTTTGGAAACCGGGTACTCGTCAAAAAAGAGACCATTCCGCTCGACACCTACCGGGAAAGCTCCATCACGTATGTCCCCCTCTCGTATGGTTGGTCAGCGGCTCGCCCCGACCCTCAAGGCAACACCAGCTTTAGCTTTAATCAAAATATTTATCTTTCCGCACTCGCTTCCTCCGACCAGCGCATGCGGCAGATTGCAGGTTCCGCAAAGGCAGGCGGTAATTTCACGACCATCGGACTTAACCTGGCCCGCGAACAGAAGCTTCCCAATGAATGGTCATTCCTATTCCGCGCAAACGGGCAATGGGCCAGCGCGCCATTGATCAACAATGAGCAGTTCGGCCTCGGCGGCACCTCCGGCGTCCGCGGCTACCAGGAAGGTGAGGAATACGGGGATGCGGGCTGGCGAACGCTGCTCGACTTGCGGCTTCCGCCAATCTCGATCGGCGAGCTTCCCAATGGCGATCACCCCGTCCCCGTGCATCTGCGCCCCTCCCTCTTTATGGATTACGGCCAGCGCATCCTTTTGGTTCCGCCTCCGTCCCGCCGGGGAACCGAGCACATGCTCGGCACAGGACTGGGATTCTATGTCACTGCCGGACAGCATTTCGATGCCCGCATCAGTGTTGGATGGGCTGTTTTAAGCACTCCTGGAACACGTGCCGGCCAGGCCCGTGCCTATTTCAACGTTGGTTACCAATTTTGATATGAAACAAATGCGACCAACCGTATCCAACGTCATCCGCAATCTGCTGATGGTCAGCGCAGCGTTGCCGCTTTCCGGCACAGGCAAGGCTTGGGCAAATCCTGATGGCATGGACGTGGTGCGTGGCACGGCCACAACTCAGGTAAACGGTTCTCAGCTTTCTATCCAAACCGGCCAGCACACGTTCCTCGACTGGCGCAGTTTTAACATCCAAAAAGGCGAGAGCACCACCTTTGTCCAGCCAGGGGCCAATTCGATTGTCTTCAACCGGATTAATGACACCAATCCGAGCCAAATCTGGGGCAACCTTTCAGCTAATGGAACAATTATTCTCGCCAATGCCCACGGGTTTTATTTCGGCCCGGGCTCCATGATTTCCGTGGGAGGCAGCTTCATCTCCACGACCGCACCGATCACCCCTGACCTGGGAACTGCTGGAAGCTGGCAGTTCACCGGTCTGCCTCCCTTGGCGAGCATTATTAACTACGGACAGGTAGAAGTTCGCAATGGAGGCTCTCTCTATTTAATCGCCGAAACCGTCGAAAACCACGGCAGTCTAAAAGCTACGGATGGTCGTGTAGGTCTCTACGCCGGGAAGGAAGTGCTCTTGAGCGAAAGGCCCGATGGCCGCGGCCTGAGCGCAATGGTCAAGCTCCCATCCGGCTCAGTGGATAATTCAGGAAAAATCCTGGCGGATGCAGGTGCTATTGCACTGCATGCCAGCGTTGTGAACCAAAATGGCATCCTCCAGGCCGATTCCGTCCGACAAAAAAACGGAATCATCGAGCTTGTCGGCTCTGAGGAAGTAAACCTGGGCAGCAGCTCTCAAATTCTCGCTCGCGGCGATGCTTCGGGGAATAGCCCCGGCGGCAACGTTCTCCTGAAGTCCGACTTTAAATTCCAGGATCGCGCTGGCAGCGAAATTCTGACGACCGGTGGCGCCAACGGCGGGACGGGTGGGAATGTGGAAGTAAGCGCCCATGCCATTCAATCCCTCGATTCCCACATGGATGCGGGTGCTCACAGCGGCTCGCAGGCTGGAAAGCTTCTCTTGGATCCTCAGGACATTATCCTGGGAAACACGGGGGCGGGCAGCGCGGTCGATGGAACGGTTCTCGCCGCACAGGAACCTGGAACACTTCAGTTGAACGTAAACACCGCGTTTGCCAACAAGAACTTTTCTCAAATCACCCTGCAAGCCACTCGCAACATCACCTTGGCCCAAGGCACTGTTTGGGACCTGAGCAAGAGCACCGGTGTCGAAGCTGGCGAAAATCATCTCGTGCTGCAGGCAGGCAACAACATCATTTTTGAGAACAACGCCCGCATTCTCGACGCGAATAATTGGTCGGTAAGGCTCGAAGCCGGGGTCGACTTCAGCTCGGGAGCCGTCCAAGCCGGGATTGGCTCGGTCTTCCTGAACGGCGGCGTCGGCAAAAGCCTCAATGGCTCCATTGAAACAGCGCGAGGTGCAATCGAGATCAACGCCGGCAGGGACGTGCTCGTCAGCGGCGGGTTTATCCGCACCATTCTCGGGGGCAGCATTCACGTCCGCGCCTTGAGCGGTGACGTCGATGCCGGAAAGAAAAACGATGGCTACGAATTTTCTACCACCGGCTACCGAATCAGTCTGGCTGGCCTGGGAGGTATTGCCACGGCCGCCGGTGGCGATGTGATTCTCGAGGCAGGCCATGATGTGATCAGCACGCCAACCGTTCCTGCGAGCAAAACCCCTGGCGCTTCGGGCACGTATGGGGCTGATGCTGGCGACCTGACTGTGATTGCCGGGCACCAGATCTTCGGAAATTTCCTGGTGCGGAATGGTCGAGGCACTTTGCTCGCGGGCATGGCATTGCAAAATGGCCAGGTCGTTCGAAATAACCTGGATGCTGATATCGGCAGCGCCACCAAACCCGTGAGCTTAAGTCTCATCTCAGGCAGTTGGAATGCATGGGCCGCTCGGGATATTTTCCTGAGCGAGGTGCGCAATCCGAACGGCACCTTCAACCCGAGCAGCTTGCCTGTGCCATCAGGAACGTACGCCGGCAACATCGATGACAAAGGAGTGATCGCTCCACCAGATCGGACCAAATTCCTCTTCGATTATGCCCCGGATGCCGCCGCGAATTTTTGGGCAGGCAACGGCATCCACCTCCTGGGAGCAAACCTTCCCCGCATCAATGGGCAAAACCAGGCGATGAAAGCCATTTACCCCCCGCGACTTTCGCTTGATGCCGGTTCCGGTGGAATCGAATTGGATAACAGCCTCATCCTATTTCCTTCGGCTCTCGGCCAGCTAAATGTCAACACGAGGGAAGGCGGTGACCTTACAGGACGGCCACAACAGTCGGCGCTGGTAGGGATTATCATGTCCGACAGCGGGCTCCCGGATTACACCAGCTTCGGCCAAGGCCATGCGCTCTCGCCATTGCATCTGAACGATGCTAATCCGGTGCGCTTCAATATCTCGGGCAGCGTGGAGAACTTTAGCCTCACGGTCCCGACCTTTGCCGAGGTCAACGTCGCCGGGAACACCTACAATTTTGGTTTTCTTGGCCAGAACCTTTCTCCATCCGCCGTCACCCGCATCAACATCGGGGGCGATGTTCGTTACCGGGGCAATCTGACTTCCGTTTCTCTCGGTGAGGCACTCCCGCCGGCGCTCTTCGATTTCACCCTGAGCGGCAATCCGCAAATCGCTCTGAAGTTGCGCCACGATGCAACCACCGGCAAGTTGACTTACATCGGCCAAATGACCGACAGCGATTTGGCTTTCCTGCTCGCACCCCAGGCAGTGCTCACCTATCCCAACGGCGTGCCGGTTCGGGATGAGAACGGGGACGTTCAGTTCACGACCTTTTCACTTTCCTCAGCCCAGAAAGCAGCCATCCAACAACTGCATGATGATAGCCAAAGCGCCTCCCTGGGTGACCAGGGACTGGCCCTCGCGGGACCAGGCAAGTTTCGAATCAACGCGCGAAATATGGACCTCGGCATTTCGGGAGGCATCACCACGCTTCTTCCTGCACCCAACATCCTTTCGGTTTCCCCCTTCTCGGCGGACATCGAAGTGAATGTTGCCGGAAATTTGGATATGACTTCCACCAAGGTCGCGAACCAGGGTTTGTTGGGAGGCATCGTTCTCAAGGTCGGAGGCAAAATCGATGTAGGCGGGCAGTTTACCACCTTCGGCGATTCCAAAGCGCCCAAAGGCATCTTCACAACAAGCGGCGGCAACATCTCCGTTCAGGCAGAGGGTGACGTCAATTTGAATGGTTCTCGCATCGCCACCTACAACGGCGGCAACATCAGCGTAAAGTCATTGCACGGGGATATAAACGCAGGTTCTGGTGGGGCTGGGTATGTAAGCCTCAACTCCCTGGAATTGGACCCCTCGACCGGTGAACTGCGCAGCATCCCGGGAACTATCCCTGGAAGCGGGATCCTCGCCACTACCCTGCCCGGTTCCTCCGCTGCTCTAGGAAACATTTCAGTCGATGCCGCTGAAGGGAACATCAACGCCAGCCTCGGAGGTATCATCCAACTCGCTTTCAACAACTTCAACACGCGCAACAGCTCGATTGATCTGCATGCTGGCCAGGATATTAATGCCAGTGGCTCCGGAATCATCGGCAGCAACATCCGGCTGAGCGCAGGAGGAAATATTTCCGGCGTAATCATCGGCAGCCAAAACATTGATATCTCTACCGAACATAATGTGAACGTCACTGCCTTTTCAGCCGGTGGCGTCAGCATCAATGCCGGAGGAAATGTCTCCGGCACCGTCGTGGGCGGCGGCAACATCGCTGTCAGCGGCGACGCCATTTCGGCCGCGCTGGTCTCCAAGTCCGTCTCTGCCTCGGGCGATACCAGCTCCGCCACAGTCGGCGTTCCCCAGTCCGCCTCAAAGGCCGAGAGCAAGATTTCGGAAGACGCCTCTACCGCTGCTACAAAGGTCTCCGACAAGGAAAAGGAAGACGAGGAGGAGACAAAGAAAAAAGCAAAGACCATAGGACTGGTCCGGAAGACCGGCCGCGTCACTGTTATTTTACCCAACAAAAACTAAAAACGTATGCACCTCCCTGTTCAACCGTTCCTTGCCTCTGGCGCGCTCCAGTTCGCTTTTGAAAAATCCACCATTGAAGGCAAACTCACCATCTCTGCCCTGGCGATTCTCTCCTTGTTTAGCTGGACGGTTATCTTTAAGAAGTCCTTCCAGCTCTATGTCGCCAGGAAAACGGCCAAAAAGTTTCTTGAGGCCTATAATGCCGCGCGCGATCCCCTGCAGCTCAAACGGGAGGGCCTCGAATTTGATGGCGCTCCCGCCTACCACCTTTACACCGCCGGGGCCGATGAACTGGACTATCAACTTAAAAATAATCCCGTCACGGTGAAAGGTCGCACGCGCATCACTGCTTCCTCTTTCCAGGCGGTTCGCGTGCAGTTGGAGGAGACCGCCAGTGCCGAAGCCATGGCATTGGAAAAAGGAATGATTGTTCTCTCCACCGCAGTGGCAGGCGGTCCTTTCATCGGTTTGCTCGGAACCGTCTGGGGAGTCATGGAAACCTTTGCCGGAATTGCGCGTTCAAATTCCGCCAGCCTCACTGCCATGGCCCCAGGCGTCGCCGGCGCCCTCATCGCCACCGTTATCGGCCTGCTCGTCGCCATCCCCGCCATGTTCGCTTACAATTTCATGGTCACCAGCATTCGCGGCATCACGCAGGAACTGGACGGTTTTGCTGGTCGTTATTCCACCGCCATGGAGCACCATTACGTCGACAATCGCGCCTTGGCGGAGGAGATCAAGGAAGCCAACGAAGTGCTGGCGGACAGAATCGTGGACGCGCTGAAAGAGGAAAAAGCAATTGGTGCCGAACAATGACCCATGAAAAAGTGCTCCCATTCCAGCCACCATACGCTCACGGAGTTGAACATCACACCTCTGCTGGATCTGGCGTTTGTGCTCCTGGTCATCTTTATCATCACCACCACTCCGGTCGTGAATGATCTGGAGCTCAACTTGCCCACTGCCGCCAATCGCCAAAAGGACCCGCCACGCAAAGCGAATTACATCACCGTCGAAGGCAGTGGCAAACTCTTCCTCAATAAAAGGGAGATGGATGTGGCCGAATTACAGCAAACCCTGGTCAGCTTGCGCCTGGACGATCCGGACCTCAGTGTCGTCATCCGTGGCGATAGCAAAACCAAATACCGAAAGATTCGCGAGGTGCTGGATGCCGCGCAACAGGCCAACGTGGTGAAAGTGGAATTGGCCACCGAGCCTGCCAAATAATCTATGAACCCCCAGGCCCCCAAACGAAAGCTCCGCAGCGCCTCCCGGCTCAGCCTGCTCATCTCGTTTGTTTTTCATGCGCTCGTTATTGCCACGCTCGTTTACTTCGCCGCCCGCG
>JAQGOV010000157.1 GCA_028293425.1 Verrucomicrobiales bacterium | reverse complement strand
ATCATGGGAGGGCAATAGCCAGGTTCCTTGGCCGAGAGCGCTTTCCAGAGCTCCTTGCCGGTGTCTTTGTCAAAAGCCACCACGGTGCTGCCGTCGCCACCGACGAGGCAGATGAGTTTTTGGCCATTAAGAAGCGGGGCGGCAGAGAAGCCCCACACGGGAGTTTCGAGGTTATAATCCTTCTTGAGTTCGTGCGCCCAGATTTTCTTGCCTGTGGCAGCATCCAGACAGAGCAAGTTGCCTTCGGTGCCGAGCGTGTAAACCTTGCCATTTGAAACGAGAGGGGTAGCGCGTGGCCCGGCGGGATAACTCACGGTGTAAGGGCAGTTGTATTCGTTCGTCCAGACGATATGGCCATTGGCTTCGTCCAGGCAAAGGACGCGTTCGTTGCCCGGGATGGTGCCGCGCTGGAAAGGATCAGTGGGATTAGAGGCTGAGTTTTTGAGCTGGCGATCCATGACGTAAACACGTCCCCCAACAACGGCTGGACCGGTGTAGCCAGCTCCAAGTGGGGCACGCCAGCGGATTTTGGGACCGTCCGCGGGGAATTCCTTGAGGATGCCGGTTTCGCGCCAAACGCCATCACGCTGAGGGCCGAGCCATTGCGGCCAGTCGTCGGCGCGGGCGGTGGTTAAGGACAAACCCAACAGCAAAGCCAGGAAACCGCGTCGCAGATGAATGGAATTCATAATCGTGTCCATAGCAAAGGATCATGCGTCCTGCGATTGAAGGCAACGCGAAAAGGTGCTGGTGAGGACCCATGATTGAGTCGCTGAATTCGCTGGAAGTTGCGCAATGACCGATTGTAAGCTAAGAACCATCATGCCGCCGGCCACATTCCAGGCTGAAAGAAAGCGTGCGAGTGCATTTCTGTACCCGATGGGGTTTCTTTGCCTTTTTTTCCTTTTTGCCCAGACCGCCAAAGCAGTGGAACTCGATGACGCCCGCAAGCAGTTTGTCAAAGGGGATTACCAGGATTGCATCAAGACCTGCCAGCAGGCAATCGAGGACGCTGAATACGGCGAGGAGTGGCGCTTGTTATTGATCCAGTCGTTCATGGCAGTTGGCCAATACCCGAAAGCGCAAGAAGCGTTGACCAACAACCTGAGCCGTTATTTCTCGAGCATCCAAATGAAGGTGTTGGGGCACGAGGTTTTTCAGAAGAATGGGGATGCTGAAAAGGCCAAGGAACAATTTCAGGATATCAATTACCTGGTTGGAACTCGCGGATGGGCTTACACCGACGCGCCCAACCTGGTGGCATTGGCCAAGACAGCCTTGCTGGCGGGAGAAGATCCGAAGCTGGTGCTGACACGGCTACTGGACCGCGCCAAGAAGGCAGACCCGACCTACCGCGAAACATACCTGGTGAGTGGATGGCTGGCCTTGAACAAGCAGGATTACGAATTGGCCGCCAAGACCTTTGGTGAAGGAGTGAAGCGCTTCAAGGGCGACCCGGACATGCACTACGGCCTGGCCGAAGCGTTTTCATCGAGTGACCGCCGGCGAATGCTGAAGGAAATTGAATCCGCCCTGGACGTAAACACAAACCATATTCCGACACGGTTGCTGCTGGTGGAGCATTTGATTGATGGTGAGGAATACGAGGAAGCAAACAGGCTCCTGGAAGGCGTTTTGAAAGTGAATCCCTGGCATTCCAAAGCATGGGCATTCAAGGCGGTGATGGCGCATTTGAAGGGCGATACCAAGGCAGAAACGGAGGCCCGGGAGAAAGGATTGAAATTTTGGAACACCAACCCGGAAGTGGAACACATGCTGGGGAAGAAGTTGTCGCAAAAGTACCGATTTACCGAGGGAGCGAGTTATCAGCGGGCGGCATTGAAGAAGGACGAGAATTATCTCCCCGCAAAAATCCAGCTTGCCCAGGACCTGCTGCGACTGGGCGATGAACAGGAAGGCTGGCAATTGGCGAGTTCGGTTCATGAGGAAGATGGGTATGATGTAACAGCCTATAACCTGATGAACCTGAAAGATACGCTCGCGAAATTCCAGACATTAACGAACGCCGATTTCGTGGTGCGAATGGCTCCGAAGGAAGCGGGCATCTATGGCGAACGTGCGTTGGCCCTCTTGCAGCAGGCCAAGGATGAACTTTGCAAAAAGTATGGGCTCGAGCTGAAGCAGCAGGTCGTGGTGGAGATTTTTAACGATTCAAAAGATTTTGGCGTGCGGACCTTCGGGATGCCGGATAACCCGGGTTATCTGGGAGTATGCTTTGGCCGGGTGATCACGGCAAACAGTCCGGCCACGCAAATTAATCCAGCGAATTGGGAAGCGGTGCTCTGGCATGAATTTTGTCATGTAGTAACACTGAATCTCACACGCAACAAGATGCCGCGGTGGTTGAGCGAGGGGATCTCGGTTTACGAGGAGCGAAAGAAAGACCCGTCCTGGGGCCAGACCATGCGGCCGCGTTACCGCAAGATGATCCTGGAAGATGAACTGACGCCGGTAGGGGAATTGAGCTCGGCATTTCTCGCGCCTAAAAGCGATTTGCACCTGCAGTTTGCCTATTATGAATCCTACCTGGTGATTGAGTTCCTGGTGGAGAAATATGGCTTGGACAAGTTGCACGCCATCCTGAAGGACCTGGGGAATGGCGTTGAGATCAATAAATCTATTGCGTCGCACACGAGTTCGATGGAAGCGATTGAAAAGGAGTTTGAGGTTTTTGCAAAAAAGCAGGCGGAAGAGCTTGGGCCCGGATTAGATTGGACGGAGCCGAAATTCGGCAGCCTGGAAAAGATGCAAGCGGACCTGGGGAAGAAGAGTTCGACTAATTATTACGCAATGTTGAAGCAGGCGCAGAAGGCGCTGGATGGCAAGGATTGGAAGGGAGCCAAAGTCCCGCTGGAAAAAGTGATCGAGCTGTGTCCCATCAGCGTCGGGCCGGACAGCCCGTATTTGATGCTGGCGCGCGCGCATCGGGAATTGAAGGAATTGGACGCGGAGAAATCGATTTTGGATAAGCTTGCGAAGATGGATTCGCAGGCGGTGGATGCCTACAAGCGGCTCCTGGAAATCGCCACAGGAGAAAAGAATTGGAAATCGGTCAAAGAGAACGGGGAGCGCTATTTAGCGGTGAACCCGCTCAGCTCCGTTCCGTATAAATTTTTAGCACAAGCGGAAGAGGCGTTGGAACAACCGCGCGATGCGGTGCGATCCTATCGCACGATGTTGCAACTGGACCCGGAGGATCCTTCAGAGGTGCATTACCGCCTGGCGAGGCAGCTTTTTAAATTGAACGAGCCGGATGCGCAGCGACAGGTATTGCAGGCCCTCGAAGAAGCCCCAAGGTTTCGGGATGCACAGAAGCTTCTGCTGGAGATCAATCGAACTCAAAAACCGAAAGCTCCGACTAATGAGTAAGCGTGGCGGTCGAGCTTTGACCTTGATGATGTCGGCGACGCTGCTGGCGAGCATCTCTTCCGGTCAGCGCACCGCGCGGGAAATCGAATCGCATAGCACAGGCACACCGGAGTGGAGCAACCCAGCATCCTACAAGAAGGATGTCTTCACGTTTGTGCGGATCCGTTATACGCGGGGCCGACGCGGTTGGGGGAGCGCAGGACGTTGGATGACGGATACGCCGGATAGCGACCTGAACCTTTCGTTTCGCCTTCAGCAAATGACGTCCATGAAGGTTGATCCGGACGGGCGCATCCTGGAGCTGACGGATCCCGATTTGTTTAACTACCCCTTCATCTACATCGTTGAGCCGGGTGGGTTGCGTTTTGAGGACGAGGAAGTGCCAATCCTTCGCAGGTATCTTTTGAGCGGCGGGTTTTTGATGGTGGATGATTTTTGGGGTGAAGCGGAATGGGAGAATTGGTACGGGCAGATTAAGCGGGTTTTTCCTGAGCGCGAGCCGGAGGAATTGCCGATTGAGCATCCGATTTTCCACTGCGTTTTCGATATCAAGGAAAAGCCTCAGGTCCCGAACGTCACCCTTGGGATGCAAAGCCAATCGAACGGTGGCATTACCTGGGAAAGACCTGATGCCAAGGTCCCGCACTATAAGGCAATTTTGGATGATAAAGGGCGCATCATGGTGATGTGCTGTCATAACACTGACCTCGGGGATGGTTGGGAACGAGAAGGCGAATATGAGTCTTACTTTCGCGAGTTCTCGGAGAAAAAAGCCTTCCCACTTGGTATAAACATCATTTTTTATGCGATGACCCATTGAGGGCCAAGCGTCTGAATAGAAACAACAAATATGGAAACGCCTGCTTCATCCGCACCAACCGACCAGCAACTGGTCGAGCAAATCATCAGTGGCCGCACCAGGATCTATGCCGAACTGGGGAAAGTGATCATCGGCCAAAAGGATGTGATTGAGGAATTGCTGATTGCACTTTTTGCAGGAGGGCATTGTCTCATTACCGGGGCGCCTGGTCTGGCCAAGACGCTGCTGGTGAAGTCGATTGCGCAAATCTTTCATCTCAAGTTTCAACGCGTGCAGTTCACTCCGGACTTAATGCCCGCGGATATTACGGGTGTCGAGATTTTGCAGGAAACCTCGGAGGGCCGCAAAATGACATTTGTGCCGGGGCCAATCTTCGCCAACATGATCCTGGCGGACGAAATCAATCGCACACCGCCCAAGACGCAGGCGGCGCTGCTGGAAGCGATGCAGGAGCATCAGGTAACCGCGGCAGGCGTGCGCCATGTGCTGCCGGAACCGTTCTTTGTGCTGGCAACGCAAAACCCGATTGAGATGGAGGGGACGTATCCGTTGCCCGAAGCGCAGCTCGACCGCTTCATGTTCAATGTAATGATTGATTATCTCCCTGAAAACGATGAGGTGGCGGTAGTAACGCAGACCACTTCGCGCAGGCCGGATCCGATTGCGCCAATCTTCACCGGGGAGGACGTCCTTCGCTTCCATGACATCGTGAAGAAGGTGCCGATCGCGGAAGACCTGGTGCGATTTGCGGTGCGCATCGCGGCAGCGTCGCGGCCCAGGCAGAAGAATACGCCGGACTTTGTGAACGAATGGGTGAGCTGGGGAGCGGGCTTGCGCGCGGGCCAATTTTTGGTGCTTGGAGCGAAGGTTCGCTCG
>JAQGOV010000249.1 GCA_028293425.1 Verrucomicrobiales bacterium | reverse complement strand
AAGCCCAGGATTGGTGCGCTGATTGGTCCCGCGCACCTATCCTGGGAAACCAGTGGCGAACCCCCACAACCCCAACGGGGTTGTGTCATATTTGAACCGACGGGATTAGTCCCAGACATAACGTTCGTCCCAGGTTTGGTCGTGTTTTCGGAGCAGCGCGCGGAGTTCGTCCTGGAAGGTTTGTTTCTGGTGATGGGCTTCTTGTCCCGCGATGTAAATTCGAACCGTTTCGAGATTGGAAGCGCTGACGGAAAAGATGCCATAACCGGCCTGCCATGAGAAATCGTGCAAGGCCGGATCGCGTTCCTTGATCCAGGCGGAAGATGTCCGTTTGAGTTCCTTGACCCAATCTGCTTGGGAAATCGTCCGGCCATGGCGGGCGAGGATATGGACATGGTCCTCGACTCCCCCCACGAGGATCGAGGAGCAGTCGAGTTCGCTGGAAGCAGCGCCGAGCCAGGCATGCATTTCGGCCCGGAGGACGGGATCGCGGAGGAATGGACGGCGGTCCTTGGTCGAGAAAACGAGATGGAGGTAAACGACCGAGAGGGATTGAGGCATAGGCGCAGGGGGTGGACACAACCCCGTTGAGGTTGGAAATGAACAAACGTCGGATCCCAGGGTAGATGCTCGTGCCTCGCATCAACCCTGGGCTTTGGGGCGCATCCCCGTTGGGGATGGGGACCTAACCGGATGTCAATTTTCTCAGACATGTTCGATGTGGAGGGACATTATCGGATTCGTCTTTCAATAATTAGGTCCGGACGTTCGGGCCAATCTTGAGGTCGGCCCCATTGCGCCAAGCGATTGTTGTAAAAATAGAACCAGAGCCGCTGCACATCGATGATGTTTTGGGGATTGTAGAGCCCTAACGCCGCATCCACCTGTCTCCTGCGGTCTAAAATTACCTGTTTTAATTCGATCTCATAAGCTGTTGTGTCGGCCTTTTGGCCTTGGGGATACGCTTCCGGGAAGGCCTTGCGGAACTCCTCCAGCGGCATACCAATCTTCAGTTCAGCTAACTGTTTCGCGTAAACCGCCTGGATCGGCCGGATGTCTTGCTGGCTCGGGGCAGCGCAGCCGACAAGTAGCAAACAAATTAAAAGTAGATTACTTTTCATTTACTTTCATAGGTTTGGTACGAAAATCGCCGTACCAGACACCTTAGCCCCAGTCCATCCGTCATTGTCCTGTTTTGTTACCACAATCCCATTAGCACCGATCTTACCAGCTTCCGTCTTAAGCTTTTTGACGACCGAATCAATGCCTACTTGCTTGTAACGGGCAGGGTTGGAGCCGCTTAACAAACCAACGACTTCCGCGTTCGGCGGCATCGTCGCATACACTTTGACGCCCTCTGGCGATATAGCAGGGTGGACGTTTCCAGTAAGAATGTGCGAGCTGGTAGCGCAACCCACTAGGAGGAATGCCAAAACAAGTGCGAGGGGTTTTTTGTTAACTTGGATCACACTAAACAAAAGACAGCGTTTCGAAAAAAAGCAATGAAAGAGAAGACCCCTGGCAGGCCTTTTTTGAAAATTCCGCGAGCTTGAGCGGCTGCTTGAGGCCGAGCATCTCGATGCCATGGCGGAGGACGTCGAGGGTTCCACGCTGGTCGATTTGATCGCGCAGCCGGGCGAGCAAAGTTTCGCCAGCTTGCCCAGCGTGGTTTTTGATGAGGATTTCCCATGCTTGAGGTTGGGTGGATTGGACCCAGGCCAGGACGTCCGCCGGGAACAGCGCCCGGGTGCGGTCGTAGTTGGCAGCGTCGCCTTCGGCGTAGAGCCAGCCGTTACTTCCCAAGTAGGAGCAGATTTCAGTTTCGAAGGAAAATTCGCGGTGGAGGTTCATTGGAAAGTTAAGGTTCGCGAGAGCGTTGAAGACGTGCCCATAGCTCGTCAAACGTTCTGGTTTTGGCAAGCAGCCAGTCATCGAATGCGTGGCCGTGAGTGCCCCCGGATGACTCCCAGACCTTGTGAGCTACAGTACGCGTCTCTTCTTCCGTGGGAATGATTTTGGCCAGACTGCCGGTTGAGAATATCGTTTTGGAGCTATCAAGAAGCCATTTTGTTAAAGAGGACATATGGCCGCTTGTCTCGTTTGTCGCGAGCGCGTCTGCGTAATGCATCAAAGTAATATAGTCAGCATCGACCACTGTGTGTCGAAAATCCTCCGATGGAACTGTTAGAGTAGTGAAGTGCCGGATATAAATCAGAGCGACGGCGATCGCGCTTCTTGCATGATGGAATGCGAACCACTCGCAAGTCAGTCCATTTTGCGCTTCCTTGATGAACGTATCAGGGTTGGAGGGCTCACCATGGCACCATCGGGCAACCGTTTGAACGAGTTCCTGGCGAGACACCAAGTCCGCTGCCAGTACGTTTACATTATTTTTTGAAGCAATACGGCATCGCTTGGAATATTCTGGCGAAATCTGTGCAAACGCTTGGCAAAACTTGAAGACATTATCAGCTGTGCCTCCTTCCCGGCGAGAGAACTCATGTTGCGCTAATGCCCGCAAGGTGGACGGTGCGTACTCAAGACCGCTGCGAAACCAGTTCCGGACTCTATCGGTTAATTCCTCGGAAACAGGGCTTTTAATAGGGCTTTGTTGCCGAATTTCAAATTCCAGTAACTCTGAGGCGTGCAGCCAGATTTCAACCTTATCGTGAAATGGAAACAACTTTCTTTGTGCTACAGTCCATTCGTTAGGGCGGCTTCCGCTGCAGATTTCGTAAATGAGGGTATCCGTGAGAACAAATTGCGCACCCGCGTTAGACAGGGCATGCAGGAGAGGGCTTTCGCGCTTTTCAGCCTGGAGAAAGCCTTTATCTAAAATGACTTTCCGAGTGAGTTGAGTCATAGCATTCTTTTTGTCACTTGCCATTCTTTGGGTTCTCCAGGTCAAGTTCCTCCGCAATCAAATGCAAAAATCCAGGGAGGTCGCCCAGGCCTTTCAGCTGTGACGGAACTAGAACCATATTAGAGGGCTTCATCAATAGTTTGAAGTGGTGCTTCAAATTCTCGATGGGCAATTCCTGAACTCTGCGTCGCTGTCTCAAACCTATTTCCTGAATGTGGTCAACTTTCCATCCGTATTCGCCCGCATTCACGCCTCGGCATTTAGCAAGAACCCCCTTCATAGCCGAGGACTGTATCTCTGCGTTGCTCATTGCCATGGTGACAGGAATCTCGTGTGCATCGATTGCTGTGCGTATGTCTTGTAGCGTGACTTGGGTTCCTCTTGCGAAGGCAGTTATCACAGCCCAGTGGGCTGGGCTATTATCGCAAGGGGCAAGCTTGCGGCTCGATTCGGCATGATTGAGGATCATACCGATATCTAAGCTTTGTTTGCGAATGAAAAGGGGCAAATCAGAGTCCGCCCAGCAGTCAACGAGAGAGTCCCAGTGATTCAGGACGTCAACCGTAAGCTTCGGCCGAATAAAGGATTGCAGGTAGGATTTCGCAAGCACCTCTACTGCCGCCAGGATGTTGGCGGGAAGTTCTTTTGGGCACCGCGGGACTGTGTCACACAACTTGTTCACTGGATCGCCTTGTTCCTTTCACGTCGAACACGCGTCTCGCGGTGACCGCAGCGGAGATGGAGGCAATTCTCCGGGGAGCTCGCATCAACCCTGGGCTTTGGGACCCATCCCCTTTGGGAGCCGGGGTGCCAAAGGATGTCGTTTTTTCGCTCATGTTCGGTGGTGGGAGTTGTGTAAGCGGACATCGATTTGGCCAGTCACGGCGGCGGAAATTAGGGCGGTGCGACGTTCTTGGAGGAGGTCGATGGCGCGTTGGGCTTCGGTGGTGAGGGTGTCGAGCTTCGCTGTTTCGGAAGTTAAGAATTCAGTAATCACAGCCCGCTCGGCAGAGGGCGGAAGTGGCAGGGTCACCTCCGCAACATCCCGAATGTAAATTGCTTGTTGCGCACTGGAAGCTGAACTGAACCAAAGGGACGTCTGTGCATGTTTAGCGTTCAGTGCATAGTATAAGAACGTGGCATTGTAATCCTGCAGGGGTTTACAAAGGATCACACTTCCCATCAAACAGAAAGGGATACTCTGGGTCACCACTCCTATTCTTCCAACAGTCGCTCCACGGCTCACGACCAAAACGTCACCTTTCTCGGGCCTACAGCGCTTCCAAAATTGATTTGCATCTTCTATGGTCACAAACTTATCAATCTGGTAATCGATAGCCCAATCTCGGACGTCCTTAGCAGATAAAAGTGGAATACCATCCTGACAAATTGACGGCGAAATATGTTCTCCATCTGTCAGTTTTTGTGCCAATTGCTTCAAGCGCCTGATCTGCCAATGTGCCGGAACATCCCCAAGCCATTCAATGCCAGAAGGCTTCATTGGGACGTTCGGATTCAGGCCTTTGGTGACCGCGTGGGAGATGACGGCCTGGCGCTTTTCTTTCAGGAGTTCGATGAGGCGCTGCTGCTCGGTGATTAGGGAGTCGATTTTGGCGGTATCGCGGTAGAGGAAGGTGGCGATGGCGGTTTGTTCCGAGAGAGGGGGAAATCCTGCCCTCTCGTCGAAATATTGTGATGCGTCAAGATTCTGAATTCCAGAAGTCTGCTTGATTGACCGGGTGTTAAGGCGAACGGCGTAGGCCGCAGCATGGAGGTAACGCCAAAACGAATTATTTGCTTCTGGTGCTACCTTTACGCGAGCAACGAAGTTTGAACACACCGCCGGTCGCGTGTCGTCATAAAGCACCACACAGCCGACGGGTTGGTTTTCGCCACCTCCCGATTTCTCGAGGAGGAGATCACCCTGGCTCAGCACGCGCCCTTCGCGCTCCTTGGCAGTCACGTTACGGATGGTCGGCTCTTTAAGTTGCACTCGGAGTCTCTGGCGATCAAAATCCGCAACTCGCACGCAAGGAATATCGTTCTCGTCCTGCTGGGGCTCGTCGCCCCAGATGCCGTTCTGAGAGGCGATTGTTGAGCGTTTGATTCTGTCTATGCCCCAATGCTCCGGTACATCGCCGAGCCACTCGACGCCGCTGGGTTTGTATTTGGGGTAGCGGGGGAAGCTCATAACAGATAAGGCAGAAGGCAGAAGGCTGAAGGCAGAAGTTGACCCGGGTTGTTTCGCCCTTTCAGGGCTTTTGAGAAATGGGTGGCCGTTTTCCCAGGGCGGTGCCCTGGGCTAAGGCATTGTCGCCCCGTTGGGGCTAAGAGAGGCTCGCTCATTTGGACAGGTCTCCGATCATTTTCACAATCTTGTCGGTGACAATTTTTAGCTCGTCATCAATTACCGCAAGCGGGCGCGGAGGGGTGAAGACGTAGAAATGG
>JAQGOV010000236.1 GCA_028293425.1 Verrucomicrobiales bacterium | reverse complement strand
CACGCGACGAAAAGTTTCAGGAGCGGCTGCAGTTGCCTGGGCTGCGTTGGTGCCCAGCTTTGCGATGTTCTCGATCCAGCCGTCGTCGTCCGTCACCACCATTTGAAATGTGACCGAGTCGCCAGGGTGGAGGGTTGCCCAGTCAGCCGGGCCCTTCACGTCGAAGGGCATGGTCATGGCGTCCATGTAACCAGGGACTTTTTCGTGAGCGATCCGGAGCTTCTTTTTGTCCGCCATCACTTCCTTCACGACGCCTTTGACCTGGAAAACACGCTTTGAAGCATTGGTGGCGCTTTCGGCGGGCTTCGCTGTGGACTTGCTGCTGCCGTCGCAGCCGCAAAGCAGAAAGCTTGTCAGCAGGACGGTTATGTAAACAAACCAATAACGCATACGCTCATTTTCAACGACAAATCGGTCTGAATCAAGACCCCTTGCTTTTCCTTTTTCAGCGCCTCCCCTCGGATGTCAATCACGCGAACAGCAACCGGCCTTTCGGTTCTGGAATTTTTACTCCGTCTTCCTTGGCGGTTTTGATCCAGAAGCCAATCGCTTCCTCTGCGTTCCGGATGGCTGCAATACGTGTTTTGCCATGGGCCATGCAACCAGGCAGCTCAGGGACATCCACAACGAATGCCCCATCCTCCTGGCTCCACCAAATGATCATTTCGTAATAATTATGTGTCTTCATAGCATTTTGTATTGAGCCAAAATCTTTCGCACTTGGCGCACTTGATAGGGCTTTGCCTTGGCACCCTCTCGCTGAAGGTTTATCCGCTCTAATACGCCTGGCCGGGTAAAGATATGATGACTGCCGGAAATCCGCATTCGAAATCCTTTTGCCTGGAGAAGATGCGCTATTTCATCAAAACGGACGTTCGCATCTGACTCCCCGCGCATGAGTTTTTCCAACGTTTTTTCAACACTCATTGATTAGGGTAAATCTTAACTTGTTTCTCCTCGCGGACACCAGTCAGTAATTCACAAACATCCCAGCTCTTTTTGTGTGACTCTGATTAGGGTCCACGTCTTTAATTTCACGGGCGGGCAAAGGCTCCTAGGGGTTTGTGGCCGGCCCTGTTCTGAATATCATTTGAACGACACGTTCACTGTGGTTAATCCCCAGTTTCGTTATCCTGTCGGATCCGTGTTGATCCATGGCGCTTCAACTCCCCCTGTTCCCCTTCACCACATTCGCGGTCCGGTTGGTTTTCGCCTTGGTGTCAGGTTTGGCGGCTAACGCCTCCAATTGCTTCTTCAATAGGTCGAAATCCTTGCGCAGATCGCGGTTTTCTTTTTGCAACGAGAGCACCTCGGTGCGCAGGGTGCCTAGCTCAACGGAGGGCTTCTTGGCGTCGCGCAAGGTAGCGACCGCTTTTTCGGCAGCAGACCGTTCTCTTGTATCTTTTGGCAGCGAAGAGAACTTTTCCAGGACCGCGATGGCTTTTGCGTCCCCGAGCGTGCCCAGTGCATTTATTACCGCCAGCTGCACCGAGGATTTCTTGTGATTCACGCGTTCCAGGAGGAACTCGCGGACTCGATCTTTCTTATCTTCGTTCCTCGCCAGATGGCTCAACGCGCTGAGACCAGCGCCAAATCCCTGGGTGGTAAACGCCTTCTCTTTGTTTTGCAGGCACGTCAAGAGGGGTTCGATGTAGGACGAATCGTCTTGGGCGCGGATAGCACCGATGGCGGCATCGGCCAATTGATTTCGGTAGGAATCCGAGTTGAGGTAATCGAGGAGCTTGCCGCGCACTTCGGAATTGTGGTAGGCGCCGAGCGCGTGAATGTAAACGGCTTTGATCTCGGGATTCTTCTCCTGATCGAGCAGCCGGAGCACGCCTGCGTAACTTGCCTCGCGATAAAAGCCGGCGATGTCCGTGGAGACTTGTTTGCGGACGCGGGCATCTGCCTGTTTCGTGGAAGCGAGTAAGGCTTCGAGCGCTTCATCCGTTTGCATGGCACGGATGGATTGCGCGGCCGCCATGCGAACGCCATAAAAGGAATCGTTGTTCAAAACCTCTTTCAGTTTTGAGAGAGCTTCGCGCTTGCCGCTGAGTTGTTCCGCGGCTCGGAGACGCCCGAGCATGTCGGATTTATCCGCGAGTTGGGCATTGAGCATGTTCTGGGGCGGGGTGAAGTTAATGCTGGCCAGCACCTCCAATTCCGGGTCGAGCCGGACGATCTCCGGTGCTTCCGGCAACGAGAAGAAAAACTCTTCGCTCTGCCGCCGGATTTGCGCCGTTTGGTTTTGAGTGCCGAATTTGCCCTTGAAGCGAATGGCTAATGGGAAATCGAACAGCAAAACGTCCTCGCTCAGCTTTTGCGTTTGGGCAACTGTCACTTTCGCCAGCTTCGTTTTTTCGTCCCAACTGTAAGCGACGGTGAGCTCCGGGTGATGAGCATGGTAAACCCATTGATCGAAAAAGCGGTCAAAGGAACGGCCGGAGAGTTCCTCGATCACCGCATTGAGGTTTTCGGTGACGGCGTTTTTGTATTGGTAACGTTCGATATAGGTCTTGATGCATTGGCGATACAGGTCATCGCCCAGTTGGGCCCGCAGCATGCGCAACACCCAGCTGCCTTTGGGATAGGCCAGGTAGTTGAACATTTCATCCGGGGATTTCATTTGACGGCGCACAATCGAATTGGTGTCGTTCGGCGCGGCGAAGATTCCTTTGGCGCTCCCGTAAAAGCCGTAGTTCATGGAGTCCTTGCCGTGCTTGTGTCCCTCGAACAACGCATCGTAATAGGTGGCGAAGCCTTCGTTGAGCCAGAGATGGCTCCAGTCCTTGCAGGTGACCAAATCGCCGAACCATTGATGGGCCATTTCGTGCGCCACGAGGCCCTGGCTGTTCTGCAACTCTTCCGTGGCGGGCGTGTGCAAGGTGCGATCTGTTAGCACGGTAATGCTGGTGTTCTCCATGCCGCCGGCTGTGAAGTCATCCACCACGACCTGGTGATACTTGGCCCAGGGATAAGGAATGCCGATTTCTTCTTCGAAGAACGCCATGATCTCCTTGGTGTCTTTGAACGAAAGCGCAGCCTGTTCCGCCTGGGACACGGGCGTCCAGAAGGCGAGCGGCACATCTTTGTACTTGGATTCCACTTTTTTGAAATAACCCGCGCACAGGCAAATCAGGTAACTGGCGTGAGGTTTTTCCTGCGCCCAGCGCACGGCTTTTAACCCGTTGGCATCCTGGCTTTCGGAGACCTGCCTGCCGTTGGACAAGACCACCATGCCATCTGGGACGTGGCAGGTAATTTCGGAGGTGAACTTTTCATTGGGAGAATCGTAACAGGGAAACCAATAGCGGGCTTCGGTGGTTTCGCCCTGAGTCCAGAGATGTTCATCCTCGGGTTTGTAGCCGAGTTCCGGTGTGCGGAAGTAAAGACCCTGCCGCGGCACGCCGGAATAGGTAATCGTGACGGTTGCTTCTTTATCCGCGGGCATTGGCTTCTCGAAGGTGATGATTACGTTCTTCCCGGTCGCCTGCCAGCCTTGCAAACCTTCGCTGGAAACGACTTTCTGCACATCCAGGTCCACAGCGTCCAGCTTCAATTCCGCGAGTGGTTTTGCGATCGG
>JAQGOV010000729.1 GCA_028293425.1 Verrucomicrobiales bacterium | reverse complement strand
TGTCCGCAAAATAGTTCGTGAAGCCAGGAGCGATAATTATCGTCTATCTTCTATTGTGCTGGGGATTGCCGGCAGCACGCCATTTCAAATGAGAAAGGGATTATGATCATTACCAAGAAGTTTATGCCGCGGCGCGCGTTCCTGCGCGGGGTCGGCGCAACGCTGGCGCTGCCTTTGCTCGACGCGATGGTGCCCGCCGCCACGGCGCTTGCCAATACTGCCGCCACTCCTGCGCGCCGGATCGGGTACGTGTTCATGCCCATGGGATGTGATCAGACCCGCTGGACGCCACCCGGAAACGGCAAGCTCGGCGAGCTTTCACCCATCCTGAGCTCGCTCGCGCCGGTCAAGGAACACGTCACGGTGCTGACAAATCTGGAGTTGCAATGCGCATATCCCGGCAGCCACGCGACTTCCAACTCGTCCTTCCTGAGTTGCGCCAGGGCCAAGCTGACTGAAAGCAACGATTACTATCTTGGCACCACCGTGGACCAACTTGCCGCGCAGCAGATTGGGCGTCCGACGCAGTTGCCTTCGCTCGAGCTCGCCATGGATTTGCTGCAAGTGGTAGGTCAGTGCGATAACGGCTACGCGTGCGCGTATCAGAACAACCTCTCATGGTCCTCCCCCACGACCCCGCTGCCGGCCGAAGCGCATCCGCGCATCGTTTTTGAAAGCCTCTTCGGCGAAGGCGGCACCGCGGCGGAACGGCGCGCCGCATTGCTCAAGCGCGCCAGCCTGCTCGATTGGTTCAGCGACGATATCAGGCGGCTCAACCGCGACCTCGGGCCGGGCGACCGCGCGCGCGTCAGCCAGTATCTCGATACGGTACGCGAAGTGGAGCGCCGCATCCAGAAGGCGGAAGCCGACTCGAAGGAGAATTCGGTGCCGGACCTCGAACGGCCCGTGGGCGTGCCCGCGGCTTACGCCGAGCACGCGCGCTTGATGTTCGATTTACAGGTGCTGGCCTTTCAGAGTGACGTCACTCGCGTCATTACCTTCCAACTCGCGCGCGAGACCAGTAACCGCACCTATCCCGAGATTGGCGTGCCCGATCCACACCATCCGCTTTCCCATCACGGCAATGACCCGGCGAAGATCGCGCGCATGGCAAAGATTAACCAGTTCCACGTCTCGCTGTTCGCCGAATTCCTCGGCAAGCTTAAAGCGACGAAGGAGGGTAATGGCACGCTGCTCGACCATTCGCTCATCCTCTACGGCAGCGGCATCGGTGACCCCAATGTGCACGACCACACAAACCTGCCCATCCTCGTGGCGGGCGGGGCGGCCATGGGAATGAAGGGCGGTCGCCACATCATGTACGACAAGCCAAAGCCGCTGGCAAACCTGCACCTCACGCTGCTTGATAAAGTGGGTGTGAAACTGGACAAGTTCGCGGACAGCACCGGCAAGGTGGAAGAGTTGTTCGAGCCCCTGAGCGTGTGATGCAGCATGAAGGCGGCGAACAGCAATCCAACCGAGGCGGTGGTACCCTTGTTCATCGCGACTGAGGCGTTCGCGCATACCGATGGCGGGGGGTGGACGGCGTATTTCGAATGGGCCAAGATTCCTCAACTCGTAGAGGTTGTCGGGTTAGATTCGATCCTTTGTCGTCGCATCGTAACGGAGTTGAATGACGAGGACTGGAATCACATTGTCTGCGAAGACTTCCGTCTCGGTTATTTCCTTCACCTGGATTATCTGAAGCGAAGGACACAGCATGTTGCTCGGAAGAATATTTTGGGGTTGTACCGAAATCCTGTTTTACACATCGAAACACCACCTGGTCCGGGTGCTTTTCGTTTTCTAGGCTATGACTTGATTGAGGAACGAACACAGATTAGTGCGCTCACGAACTGTGGGGGCTTCCCGGAAGTGTTCCAAAACGATGAGCTCAATCGATTTGGTTTAATTGAAGACTTCAATCGGGCTTCTGAAGTGAGGCAGCGACTCTTGGAAAGCTACCCAGAAGAGGCCCATGCTGACTGTGAACTTTATGCAGTGTGGAGGTTGGAAGAATGACACTCAAAGTCTCGCTCATTCCAAAGGGGTGCGGCTATGCTGCATACGATCCGCGGCGTGGCTATATCTTCAGGTTGTTGGGGCTGAGGCTTCAACTTGAGTTATGTTTCTTGATTTACGCCCTTGCTTTCTTCTCGGTCGTTCCTGCACTTCGGGCTGCTAATTCCCATCTTGCGGACGCGGCCGAAAAGTCCGACCTCCCGGCCATTCGCACACTGCTCAAGAGACCGACCGACGTGGACGCCCCGCAGGCCGATGGCATGACGGCGTTGCATTGGGCGGCTTACCACGGGGATATCGAGGCGGCGAAGATGCTTGTCCAATATAAGGCAAATGTCGCCGCCACCAATCGATACGGTGTATCGCCTTTGTCGCTGGCCTGCCAAAAGGGAAACGGACCAATCGTTGAACTCCTGCTGGAACACGGTGCGAATCCGAATACCACGCAGCGTGGTGGCGAAACAGCCTTGATGACCGCGGCGCGCACGGGCCAACCGGGGCCGGTGAAGGCGCTGCTCAAACGCGGCGCGGAGGTCAACGCCAGGGAGCGTCGCGGGCAGACCGCGTTGATGTGGGCCGCGGCGGAGGGAAATACCGAGGTTGTCGATTTGCTGATCGATGCTGGGGCGGACATTCATGCGACGCTGCCGGATTCCGGTTTCACGCCTTTGCTCTTTGCGGCACGGGAGGGCCGCGCGGAAGTGGTGCGCACATTGCTCAAGGCGGGCGTGGACGTGAACACGGCCACGGAGCCTCGCAAACCCGGCGGAAAAATCCCGGCCAAGGGCGCAAGCGCGCTCACTCTCGCGGTCGAGAATGGGCACTTCGAGCTGGCGATTGATTTGGTGAAAGCGGGCGCGGATCCCAATGACCAACGTTCCGGTTATACGCCCCTGCACATGATGACTTGGGTGCGGAAGCCACCACGCGGGGAAGACAATGGAGCGCCGCCGCCTACTGGCTCGGGCCGACTGAGTAACCTCCAGTTCGTCCGCGAGCTGGTCAAACACGGGGCGGACGTGAACGCGCGGCTGAAAACCGGCAAGGGCGGGTTGGGTCTGTATAATAAGATGGGCGCGACTCCGTTTTTCATGGCCTCGGCCACCTCGGATGTTCCCTTGATGAAGTTGCTGGTGGAGCTCGGCGCGGATCCGTTGATCAAGAACGCCGATGGCTGCACTCCCCTCATCGCGGCCTGCGGCATCCACGTCGGATCAGATCAAGCCACCGAGGTCGCCGGGGAAGAGTCCGAGGTGCTGGAAGCAACGGAATTGCTGCTGAAACTCGGCGCGAACATCAACGACGTGGATGCGAATGGCGAAACCGCCATGCACGCCGCCGCGTTGAAAAACCTGCCAAAGGTCATCCAGTTCCTCGCGGATCACGGCGCCAGGTCCGAAGTCTGGAACAAAAAAAACAAAAGTGGCTGGACGCCCCTGATGATCGCCCAGGGTCATAGGCCGGGAAACTTCAAGCCCTCCTTTGAAACGATTGAAGCGATGCAAAAGGTGATGCTCGCAGCGGGCTTGCCGATTCCAAGCAATGCCGCGGCCGATGTGCGCCGGAACTCCGACTGGGAACCGTTGCCGGCGGCTACCAAGAAATAGGGTCAAACACTCCCGACTCTGCCTTCCAGACTTTCACACCTGCTATTGGGCGCGTTGTCGGACGAAGCGGACCGTTTCCTATGTTGTTCTGATGTCCCTCACGCGGCGGCTCCCTTCGGACGTAATGGTTACGGCGAGCGGATGCGATAGAACTGGGTTGGCCTGTTCGTGGAGGTGTCGGTGAATTGATATTGACCGGACGATACTTCACTGGCCATGCCCAGCGTGATCCAATTGCTCGACGTCAACGTCAGATTCGTGGTGCCGAGCACGGTGAAGCTCAAACCGCTCAGATTGGTGAAGCTCAATTTCGACGCGCCTCCCGGCAACCGAATGGGTCCATGCAGGACGAAGCTCACGGGCTGGGGTGAAGCGGTGGTGAACATCAGATCACTCCCCAAGGTGGTGCCTGCGCTGTTGGTGGCCATCAGTCGGAAGTGATAGGTCATGCCTCGCGCCAGGCTGCCAACCAGGTTGGACGCGGAGAGTGTCGTGTTTGTGCCCGCCAGAGTGTTCGTCGCGCTGTAGCTGCCATAACTCGTCGTCAGACCGTACTGAAAATAAGCCTTCGTTGCTGCTCCCTTCGGATTAACCGTGCCGTTGAGCATGGCGTTGGTGGCAGTGACCCCGCTGGCGGCGAAGGTGGTCACCGTGGGCGCACTGGGACTAGTGATGAAGGTCACATCGCCACCAAAAGTTGTGTCTGCACTATTAACGCCTACCAATCTGAAGTGATACGTCGTGCCTGGCGTCAGGCTGCCCACCGAGTTGGACACTGCCAGTGTCGTGTTCGTGGCCGACAGCGTGTTGGTCGCGCTATAGCTGCCGTAACCCGTCGTCAGGCCGTATTGGAAATAAGCAATGGTGATTGCGCCCTTCGGATTGACCATGCCGTTGAGCTTCGCATTCGTTGCCACAATACCGCTTGCCGCCAGGGTCGTTACTGCCGGAGCAATGGGACTGGTGGCAAAGGTCAGGTTCGCACCTGCGTTTGTGCCCGCGCTGTTGGCGGTCACCAACTGAAAATGATACGTTGTACCCGGCGCCAAACTGCTGATCAGATTGGAAACGGAGAGCGTCATGTTCGTGGCCGCCAGATTGTTCGTGGCGCTGAAGCTGCCGTAACTCGTCGTCACGCCGTATTTGAAATACGCCGTAGTATTCACGCCGCCTGGATCGACCGTGCCGTTTAAAGTGGCGTTGCTGGCCGTAATGTTATTTGCCGGCAAGGTTGTCACCATCGGGGCAATCCCCGCAGTGGTGAAAGTGAGGTCCGCGCCCTGGCTTGAGCCCGCACTGTTGAAACTCACCAACCGAAAATGATACGTCGTGCCCGGCAGGAGAGCGCTCACCGCTCCGGCTGAGGTGTAAACGCCATTGTAAGTGGCGTTCCCCGCTGTCGCCGCTATTCGCGAGCCGTCGGCGGAGGAAGCCACGGAAGTAAAACCTTCGAGGGGCACGCCGAACTGTGACCACGTTTTTCCACCGTCCGTCGAGCGAACGCTGAACAAGTTAGGCCCCGCCAATGCTGCCACCAGCCGCGTCCCGTCGGCTGAAGAGGCGACGGAACCATAATTGTACTGGAGAGAAAAGGGTGCGCTGGACTGCGTCCACGTCGCTCCGCCATTGGGGGAGAGGAAAACGCCGCCGTTACCTTGCCCCGCCACCAGTCGCTGGCCGTCGGCGGAAGAGGCGATGGAACTCCAGGTGACGCCAACTCCGATGCCGGGCGCGCTGGTCTGCGTCCAATTGAACCCGCCATTTGTAGAGATCCAAATGCCGCCAGTGCCCGCTGTCCCCACGATCAGTCGGTTGCCGTCAGCGGAAGTCGCGACGCAATGCCAAGAACCGTAAAATGGAGCCTGCGCCTTCCCCCAGATAGCTCCGCCGTCGGTCGAGATGTAGATGCCATCGCCACCGTCATAACCGCCTGCACCGCCATTTTCCACGGCCACCAGCCGCAGTCCGTCCGCGGACGAGGCGATGGAAGACCAATTTGCCACCATCTGCGAGCCGACGGACTGCCCATAGATCCCCTTCGTCCAGGTTGCACCGCTGTCCGTCGATCGCCACAAGGCGCCTCCCAAAACCGCCGCTGCCAGCCGGGAACCATCGGCAGAGGAGGCGATGGAAGACCACCTGGCGGCAGGAGCGCCGGACTGCGTCCAGGTCGCCCCACTATTTGTGGAGAGCCAAATTCCGCCCTGGTTGACTGCTGCCAACCGGCTGCCGTCGGCGGAGGAAGCGACGCCACTCCAATAGTTACTGGGCACGCTGACGCGGGTGAACTGCCCACCGGCGGATTCAGAAATGAAAATGGCCGTGAAGGCCGGCATGAATTGAACGCTGAGACTCGCAGGAAATACGGTAGGAAAGGCGCCAATGCTGCCATAGTTTGTCGTCAGGCCATATTGGTAATACGCCGTGGTGGCCTGATTGCCAGTATTCACTGTTCCATGAAGCGTGGCGTTGCTGGCAGTGACGCTGGTGGCAGGGAGAGTGGTGGCCGGCGCGGCAGAGTCTCTGGTGGCGAAGGTTGTGTCCGCGCTCACGCTTGTGCCGGCACTGTTAACACCGACGAGTTGGAAATAATAAGTTGTGCTCGGCCACAAACTGCTGATCAGGTTGGAAACTGAGAGCGTGATGTTTGTTGCCGCCAGTGTGTTCGTGGCGCTGTAGCTCCCGTAATTCGTCGTCAGCCCGTAGCGAAAATACGTCGTCGTGTTAAGACCATTCGGATTGACCCTGCCGTCGAGGGCGGCATTGCTGGTCGTCAGGCTGCTCGCCGGCAAGGTTGTCACCATCGGAGCCGCCGTCGCGGTCGTGAACGTCAGATCCGCGCCCACCGCTGTGCCCAGACTATTAGTGCCGACCAAACGAAAATGATACGTCGTGCCCGG
>JAQGOV010000198.1 GCA_028293425.1 Verrucomicrobiales bacterium | reverse complement strand
TTATTGTTGTGGTCGTTTGAGAAGTAGCGTCGGCCATTCCGATAATGCGGCATTTCCGGCGGGGCACTTGCGCCATAGCCATCCGGCGAGCCAAGATCACCTGGACTCGGCCGATAAAACACGCGTGCGAGCTGGTCCGCGCCTTTTTCCCAATCAAGGCGGAACTCCATCCCGTGGAAGTAAAACTTTGTTTTATCTTCCGGATCGAGCCTGCCGCCTCCGCCATATTCGCTCGGGCCGTAAAAGGCGCTGACGAACTCGCCTTCAACGGTCCAGACGCTGACGCGCTTGGGCTGATAATCGTTTTCGGCGACCCATAAGCGCCCCTGGGAATCGATCGTCAGGCCGTCGGGATGATTCATGTGCAACGGATCGTAAACTCCGGCTTTGGGGACGCCCGGTTTGCCAATGGCTCGGAGGAACTTGCCTGCGGCGGAGAATACTTTGACTTGATGACTCTGCCCCTGGTCGGAGACGAAGATTTGTCCCGACTGCGAGAGAACGATGGCGCGCGGACTATCCAGCCCAGTGTTCACAAGCACCTCGGGCGCGCCGAGTGGTGAAGCCGAAGCCACGTCGGCATTTTCCTTCGGCATTGTTACCGGGAATCGGAGCAGGCGATTTTCCGAGAGCACCAACAGACGGCCTTTGTCATCAAAAGCCAAGCCGCGTGGGTTCTTCACGTCCGCCCTAGCAATCAGGTTGGTGCGACGTGAATCCACCAACAGCAGTTGATTTACTTTGGGCAAAGTGAAAGCCAACACACCATTTCGCGCGGCCAAACCGCCGAACTCGCCAAACCAATCCTTGTCGCCGGTCTGGTTTGTGTTCTCAGCGAAGCTGGGGATAAAAATATGCTTCAGCACCGGTTTCGTTCCTCCTCGACTTAACACCGCCGTTAGCCGGATCTCGCCACGCTTATTCTTCGAGCGATCTGCATAGGTCTCGATGCTCCAGGGCGCTGCCACATAGAGCGCGGCATTTGTGTCACGTTGCGGGCCGTCATCGCGAGCGAGGAAGGGCCCTCCGGTCCATGTGCCGCCCACCCAGCCAACGCCCCCTTGCTTGCGCCCATCGAGATCCACCCATGCTAATCCGTGCCCGCCTTCACTGACAAAGCTGCCCAGGTAAACCAGTGGTTTGCCGCCCGGAGCGCGGTCCTCGGGCACAAAAAGGGTTCCGCAAGGCGGCGTGTGATTGGCCAGCCACGCACCGGTGCTGTCCGCTGTTTCCCAAGCCGGAGAGCCAGCGTTGTAAATCGAAAATTCGTAACGCAAATCAATCTGTTTGCGCCAGAGACCGCGCACCCGATAGCGTCCCGGTTCCACAAAGCGCTCCGGGATGCGGAAGATGCCGTGACGCGCCGATTCGGGGTCCCGTTGGAGATCGTCGAGGCCATCCCACCACGCCGTGTTTTCACCCGCAGGGAAGGCCGTTTCAGAAACAAGGTTGCGCACGCGTTGGCCGTTCTCGTTATCGATCACCAATGTGACAAATCCCGGTTCCGGCAAAGTGAAGCGAACGGCGATTGGTGGGTGCGATTGCTCTAGTGCGGGCGCAGGCAGCACCACGCTTGCAAGATTCGCATTGTCCAATGGGGTAAGTGCCATCAATTCTCCAAGCCAAACCCGTTTGCCATTACGAGTATTGCTCTTCAAGTGGCCGTGGGATTCGGTCGAAACGCTGGTGAGCTTTACGCGGATCGCACGAGTGGCGACCACCTGGTTGAACCCGAGCCAATTAGGCCCAAGCGAGCGGGGATATTGGTTTTTAAGACTGGTGAAAGATCCGATAGATTTCCAATCGGAATCGGCAGCTTCGCGGGGGTGCCGATCCGCTGGGCCACTAAATGCTTCGGCTTCGCAAGCACCGAAGCCCGCCCACAACGCATTCAATCCGATGAGTTTCACCTCTCGTGGCCATATGAGCAGCACCCATTCAGGCCGCTCGGCGGAAACCATTTCGGTGCCGCCATTTTTTCCATTGTCCCAGGCCTGCCATGTTCCGTCATTGCTTTCGTTGTTCACCTTGTCGGCCGCCTCATTCCTCGCACTGGCAACCGCGGTCGCTTGCGGAGCCAGGTTGGCGAAACGATCCGCTAAGATGAAAATGCCACCAAGCCAGCCTTCGTAACTCTTGTCGGCCGCTTCGGCGTTATGAGTGAAGCGCAAGGCGCGCGTGCTTGTGCCAGGGGGCAAAACCCATAGCGCAAAGTCTTCGCGTCCTGGTTCCTCACGTGAAACAGTCCGGCCTTTGAGCCGTTCCGCCGGAATCCAATCCGCGTCATTACCCAGGTCGCCAGGGTAATTCGCGGTTGCTTTCAGCACGCTAAGTTGGCCACCTGCTCGTGCAAGGACCGTCCCGACAGGCTGCGCGTCCTTGAAACCAATCCGCATATGCCGCACTCCGGGAGTTTTTGATTCTCCAAACTTAACGCCATCCCATTCCGGCTCGCTATTTCGCGTCCAAAGGACATGGAGTGGACCTTTCTTAAGAGCGACCGACTTCTCCACCCCGTCCGACCATTGGCCGAAGGCCGCAGAGTCCACGTCCTCACTTGCCAAGGGCGTGGAGAAGGAGGCGGAGGAGGCAGATTGTAAGGAAAGGCAAAACAAGGCAACGGAGAGTGCCTGTGCCAACTGAAAGCAATTCCGAATCGAAGTTTTCACGCCCCAAAGTTAGCTGACCGAAGCACCCGAAGCGACTGTTAAGCGAAGGCCTACTGTGTCCCTTGGCGGCGACAAATAATTGGCAGAAGATCTCAACAAAGATAAGCTTCGGCGCGTCCAATGTCGATTGAAGTGACGAAACACGATGAGAGTTGAACTATTAGGGTGGAAATCAGCCAGGCAAGCGGCCCGGAGCCTGACAGGCCTGGAAGTGCTTCGTTGCGTGGCAGCACTGTTTTTCTTTGCCCTAATTCATTCGGCGGTGGCTGAGTTTAGCCAGACGGAGTTGCAGCAACATTTCACCACCGAAGTTCGCCCTTTTGTGGAGGATTACTGCATCAAGTGCCATGACAAAGAAACGCGGAAGGGCGAATTGGACCTGAGCGCCTACAACAGCCTTGGGATGGTGGTCAAAGATTACTCGCACTGGGATCTCGTTCTGGAACGCCTGCGCAATGGCGATATGCCGCCTGCCAAATCAAAACAACAGCCCTCCTTGGAAATCCGCAAGAAGGTCATCGCCTGGATCCAGACCATCCGCGAGCGGGAAGCTTTACGAAACGCCGGCGACCCGGGGCTCATTCCAGCCCGGCGGTTGAGCAATGCTGAATATGACTATACCATCCACGATTTGACGGGTGTGGACATTCGACCTACGCGCACTTTTCCCGTCGACCCTGCCAACCAGGCGGGGTTCGACAATTCCGGAGAATCGCTCGCCATGTCTCCGGCTCTCGTTAAAAAGTATCTGCAGGCTGCCCGTGAGGTCTCGGAGCATTTGGTAATCAAACCAGATGGATTCAGCTTTGCGCCACATCCCGTGGTCGCGGAAACCGACCGGGATAAGTGGGCCGTGTTTCGCATCGTGGATTTTTATCGAAGCCAGCCTACCGACTACGCCGAATATTTCCTCGCTGCCTGGCGCTATCAGTACCGCACTTTTTTCACGAACACCAATGAGTCATTAGCCCAGGAAGCAGTCAGGGCAAAGCTCAGCCCGAAATACCTGGCGCTGATTTGGCTCACGTTGACCGAGAGGCAGGAGGAGGTCGGCCCGATCGCAAAGTTGCAGGCCATGTGGCGGCAGTTGCCCAAAGCAGGGGGTGGTTCTCTGGATGACGTTCGAACAGCGTGTAGCGAGATGCGAGACTACGTGGGGCGAGTCCGCGAACGGATTGTGCCAGAGGTCAAGAACCTGAAAGCGCAGTTAATCCAGGATGGATCACAAACGCTCGTCATGTGGAAGAACCGGCAAATGGCTGCCAACCGCCGACGATTTAATCCTGACGCCCTGAAATCCAGTAGCAGCGTCGTCACGAATGCAATCGTTGAGGCTTCACCTACAGAAACTAAAAAGACCAACTCAGTCGCAGGAGCGAAGGGCAAAGGCAAGAATGGCCACGTGCAGGCGCAAACACCGGACGTCGTAAAGAAGGGCGGCTTCGCGCTGCCGCCCGCCATCGTGACGACGGTATCCTCAGCCACCTCTAAAATGGCCGCATCCCAAAAGAAAGGGAACGATCCTGATCTGATTGTCCCCGACGAACCGGAGGAGCGAACCCGGTATGAATCCGCTTTTGCGCGCTTCGCAAATATCTTTCCGGATGCATTCTACATCACAGAACGAGCTCGCGTTTTTCTGGATGCCGAGAAAGAAAAGGAGAATGCGGGTCGATTGCTGAGCGCCGGGCTACACAGCATGACGGGCTACTTCCGTGATGACCAACCCCTCTACGACCTGATCCTCGACGAGGCTGGCCAAAAGGAACTGGATCGGCTTTGGCTGGAGTTTGACTTTGTGGCCGCGGTCCCGCAACGAATGCACACCAGCTTTCTTTGGTCCGAACGGACGGATTCGATTTTCATGCGTGATGCTGAATTTGATCCGTACCGTCCAGAGGACAAATCCGTCCTCAACCAGGAAAAAATCCGCAGCTTGGCGGAACTTTACTTGGCGAAGGCCAAGCGGAACAACGCGAGTGAATTGGTCCAAGCCGCAATTCGGGAGCATTTTTCTTTGGTAGCATCCAATATCCTGCGTGTGGAGGAGCAGCGTGTCGCGGCTGAACCAAGTCACTTGAACGCTTTGGAAGCGTTTGCTCAACGAGCCTACCGTCGTCCTCTTTCCGAAGGAGAACGGCAGGAACTGCGGAAGTTTTATCGTTCCTCTCGCGAAGAGAACGGGCTGGATCACGAAGAAGCAATGCGGGACTGCATTGTCCGCGTCCTTATGTCACCGCATTTTTCCTTCCGCATGGATCTGGTGGAAGCAGCCGGGCAAAGAACATCAGTTGCGGGTTCAACCAATCAACAAAAGTCCAGCCAGGCTGAGTATTCCTCGCAGCCACTGTCGGATTACGCCCTGGCGAGCAGGTTGAGCTATTTTCTTTGGAGCAGTCTGCCGGATGATGAACTGCTGGCTCATGCCGGGGCAGGGGACTTGCATCGGCCAGAAGTCCTGCACCAGCAGGTTCAGCGGATGCTCAAAGATGGGCGCATCCGCAACCTCGCCACCGAATTTGCGGGCAACTGGCTGGACTTCCGGCGGTTCGAGGAACATAACAGCGTGGACCGGGAACGTTTTCCAGCCTTCAACAACCAGCTTCGTCGTTCGATGTTCGAGGAGCCGATACGATTTTGCATGGACGTGATCCAGGCCGACAGGCCGGTGCTCGATTTCCTTTACTCGGATGACACTTTTGTCAATGCACCCCTGGCTCGGCATTATGGCATCGCTGACTTTCCCACGAACAGCGACACCTGGGTGCGGGTTGAGCATGCCGGTCAATTTGGACGAGGCGGTCTCCTTCCAATGGCCGTGTTTCTCACGGCAAACTCCCCCGGCCTCCGTACCAGCCCTGTCAAACGAGGAAACTGGGTAGTGAAACGCATTTTGGGCGAACGCATTCCCCCTCCTCCCGCGATCGTTCCCGAACTTCCCAAGGATGAGAAAAGCATGGGAACACTGACCCTGCGCGATGCCCTGGCAAAGCATCGGCAGAATGAAGCCTGCGCTGGGTGCCACGCGCGCTTTGATTCTTTCGGTTTGGTGTTTGAGGCCTTTGGACCTATCGGTGAACGGCGGGAGAAAGACTTAGGAGGTCGGCCGGTCGATATCCGGGCCGAATTTCCGGGTGGCACGGAAGGGGCCGGACTGGAGGGGTTGCGCCAATACATTCGGACCTCACGGCAGGAAGACTTCCTGGATAATCTCTGCCGCAAACTGCTGGCCTATGGACTGGGGCGGTCTTTGATCATTTCTGATGATCTTCTCGTGAAAGAGATGCGCTCCAACCTGGCAGCAGATAATTATCGGTTTAGCGGTCTGATCGAGAGGATTGCAACGAGTTCGCAGTTTTTAAATAAGCGAGCACCGCAAGCGGTCGCGAAACGATAAATACTATGATGGAGAACATGGGAGCGAAGTATCGGCTGAAATTGTCCCGCCGCACTTTCCTGCGAGGCGTCGGAGTCACAATGGCATTGCCCTGGTTGGAATCCATTCCCGCCTGGGGTGAAACTTCCGCGCCAGCGGCCACGGCCCCAGTGCTTCCCAAACGGTTTGCGGCCATTTTTATGGGTAATGGCATCAACGGCAACCATTGGTGGGCCAAAGGCAGCGGAGCTGAGATGGAGTTAGGCAAGACTTTGGAGCCGCTCGCGCCGTTCCGCAAAAAGCTCAACGTGATCAATGGTTTGTTCAACAAGCCTGCTGTCGGTGTGGGGATTCATCCGGGCCAGACCGGCAACATTCTTTCCGGAATGCCGCTGATGAAGGGCGCTGTGCTGCATGGCGGCATCAGCATGGACCAGGTGTTGGCAAACAGCATTGGGCAGGAGAGCATGCAGCCCAGTCTTGTTCTTGGCTGCGAACAGCCCATTACGGGATACCATGAAACCAATTTCTCGATGGCCTACAGCTCGCATATTTCGTGGCAGAGCGCGGATTCACCGGTTCCCATGGAGGTTTATCCATCGCTCGCTTTCGACAGCCTGTTCGAAAATCGTGGCAGCAAACGGACCCAGAGCATCCTGGATCGAGTCCAGGATGATGTCTCCAGCCTGAATCGCCGGCTCAGTTCGGATGATAGCCGCCGTTTGAACGAATACCTGAGCAGTGTTCGCGAGGTGGAAAAGCGGGTTGATCGGATGCGTAGCGAGCAAGGCAAGGCTCAGGAGCGCGCGCGTGACCGGGGTAAACAGTTGGTCACGATGAAACGGCCGGACAACGGCCTTCCTGAGGACATCCGCGAGCATATGCGGCTGATGTGCGACATCGTTGCGCTCGGTTTCCAAACCGATAAGACGCGAGTCGCCACTATGGTTCTCTGCCGTGATTTGTCCGGATTGTTTTACCCGTTTCTGAACGTCCGGGACGCGCATCATTCCGCGTCCCACAATGATCTGTCGGACGATTACGAACGCATCGCACGTTATTACGTGGCTAACCTCGCGTATTTAGCCGGGAAGCTCGATTCGATGCCAGAAGGTGAGGGGACGGTGCTCGACAATACTTGCCTGCTTTATCTTTCGAACATGTGGTCTGGTGAACGCCATGATAACACCAAACTGCCGGTGCTGACAGTAGGTCGGCTGGGCGGTGCCCTGGAAACTGGCCGCGTCCTCAATTACGAAAAAGCGGGAGACGAGAACCGAAAGCTTTGCAGCCTCTACCTGTCGCTTCTGGATCGGATGGGTGTTCAGCTGCCAAAGTTCGGTAATGCGGACCAGCGGTTGGAAGGAGTTTAACTGGGTGGTCTGACTTTACACGGAAGAGAAGGCCACGGACATTAAGAATTTATGCGTGAATGGTTCTGGTATGCGATTTGGGCAGCGGTTCTGTACGGACTGCACCAGGTTTTTACCAAAATGGCTTCGAATCAAATCGGCGATGGAGTAGGTGGTTTCCTGGTGGAGGCCACGGCTGCACTGACCATTTTGGCTTACATGGCTTTTCTATACTGGTCCGGGCAATGGCAGCAACAGGTCACGGCACCAGGAGTTCTGTATTCGGTATTAACCGGCATTTGCGTCGGTGCAGGAACGGTCCTGTTCTTTCTGCTTTTTCAAAAAGGCGGGCCGCTTTCAGCAGTGCCTATGATTTTGGCCGGCGGAGCTGCTCTCATGGCGTTGGCGGGAATTCTTTTCTTCAAAGAGACTCTTTCCTGGCAACGGCTGCTGGGGATTGTGCTATCAATTGCAGGTTTGTTAATGCTGAAAAAGTAGGTAGTCAGGATGACTCGCGCTACATGGGCATCTCCTTCTTATCCGGATAGCCGTGTTGCTGGCGACCAACCTCGGCGTCATACTTTTTTGTGGTTTTATAAAGTTCCAGGTGCCCATCGCTAGCGATCCCGGCGCAACGCATTCGTAAGGCTTGCATCTCCTCGGATGAATACGGTTTGAAGTTGCGGGCCACCGCAAGGTTTTGGCGCAGAATTTCAAGTGAATCGATGCCGCTGATTGTGGTCGCGACAGGCAGACTCATGGCATACCTCAGCGCCTCCTGAACAGTAACGGCACCCTGGATAATAGCTTCCCCATTTCCGCCCAGACTTTTCATGCCGAGACCCGCCATGCCACGCTTGGCCAGCTCGGGTAGAACTTGTTGTTCGAAGCTCCTGTACGTGGCATCGAAACAATTCAATGGCATCTGGACGGTATCAAATTTCACGTCCTGCTGATCGGCGAGTTCGAGCATCCGCAAATGAATGGCTGGATTTTTGTGTCCGGTAAAACCGATAAAGCGCACCTTGCCTTGGTCCTTGGCTTTAAGCAAAGCCTCCACCGCGCCTCCTTTCTGGAAATGAAGGTCCGGATCATTGTAATAAATCACTTCGTGGATTTGCCACAGGTCGAGGTGATCAGTTTTAAGCCGGCGGAGCGAATCTTCGAGCATTGTCATCGCGACATCGCTTTTGCGGCCATGTGTGCAGACCTTGCTCATGAGAAAGACTTTATCGCGTCGGCCTTGTAGGGCTTTGCCCATCCAATCCTCGCTCTTGCCCTGATTGTACTCCCAGGCGTTGTCCATGAAGGTAACACCCGCATCGATCGCCTCATGCACGATTCTCTCCGCCACTGCGTAAGATACAGCCTGGCCGAGTGTGGAGCCCCCTATGCCAATAATGGACACATTGGCTCCCGTTTTCCCAAGCGGCTTCTGAGGGATTTGATCCGCGCCAGTGTTCACCATCGGCAGTGGGTTCAGGGCATTTGAGGTCAGTTGCTTGGATTTCGAGAACCCGCGGGTGGCGAGCGGGTCGCCCGCCGTAAAACCGTTCACCTGAGCCATGTTGGCTAAAGCTGTTCCGCTCGGTGGATGGGGGACTGGTTTTGCCTTGCTGGAGTTCCCAGCCGGTCCTTGCTGGGCAGGCAGAGAACCCTGGAGCATGCACCCCGCGGCCGCCAGACCGGCTTTCTTAAAAAAACCGCGCCGCTCCACAGGTCGAGCGTTCGCTGATGGTTCAGGATCGTTCTTGCGCTCGTTCATGGTGTGTTTCCTTGGGGAGAGTCAGTTGTGTCGGTGCCCGGGCGTGCCACCAGGTCTTCCAGCATCTCTTTCACTTCCTTTTCATGCGGATCGACTGGGTAGCCGTGGGGTTGGCGAGTTTCGGGATTGTCGTAAAGGAGAGACACTTTGTAAGGCTCGTAACGACCGTCCGCGGCGGCCTGGCGGCAGCGTTCTCTTAAAGCGTTCATCTCCTCGCGTTTCATGGGCTGGAAATTCCGGGCCGTTTCGAGGTTTTTCCGGACGACTTCGAGCGAATCCATTCCTGAAATGGTAGTGGATGCAGGGAGACTCAAGGCATAACGGAGCAGTTCGTCGGGCTTCACCACTCCTGCCTTCACCGCGTAAGCCGTTCCTCCCATGGATTTCATGCCGAGCACTCCAATGCCACGGCGCAGCGCTTCAGGCAAGACCTGTTGCTCAAAGCTGAAGAAACTTGCGTCGAACGGATTAAGGGGCATTTGAACAGTATCGAAGGGATAGCCGAGCTCTATCATCCGTAGATGGAAGGAGGGGTCACGGTGACCGGTGAACCCAACGAACCGTACTTTGCCCTGTTTCTTAGCGTGATCGAGCGCTTCGATAATGCCCCCCTTTGCATACGCCAGATCTGGATCGTTGTCGTAGCTGATCGCATGAATCTGCCAAAGGTCGAGATGGTCGGTTTGTAGACGGCGAAGCGATTGCTCCAGCATTCGCAGGCCAAGTTTCCCCTCGCGGCCGTGCGTGCAAACCTTAGTCATGACAAAGGCCTGGTCCCGCCGGCCATGCAACGCCGCGCCAAGCCAGGCTTCACTTCTGCCGTTGTGGTATTCCCAGCAGTTATCGAAAAAATTCAAACCGGCATCAAGGGCTTCATGAACCATGGCTGCCGCATCATCAAACGATTTGGGATCGGCGAGGTGATGTCCGCCCATGCCAAGGATGGAGATGGTGGCGCCTGTTTTGCCCAGAGCCCGGCGCGGGATTTGGCCCGGCGCACCCGGAATTAATGGTAGCGGGGAAGGTGAATCCGGGCTGGTGGCTGGTTGTCCCTTCACTTGAGAGGCCAGGGCTGTTGCAATAAGTTCAGTGGCTGCGGCCCCTCCCAATTGGAGCAATTCACGACGTGTCAGGTCATTTTTCATTCCGGCCATAAGTGAGAATCTCCTTCACGGGAAGCGGTTGTATGAGCCAAACGCGTTAAGCAATCTGATTCAGGACTGTGCTTGCGCAAGGGCCTTCTCATGATCCTGACGCTGAACAGGCCAACAGATGATGGGTGTCGGTTCGAGAGCTTGAAAAGCGTCATGGTTTTTTTGGGGTGTGTTTTTTTGCCACCTCTATCTCTTCAGGACCAAAACCACCCCCGAGCGCCCGATAAAGTTGAACAACAGCCAGGAGTTGATTGAGCTGAACCTGGACGAGGGAGTTCTCCGCTGGAAAGAGCTGTTGTTGCGCCTCCAACAATTCGAAATAACCAGCGCGCCCGGCGGTGTAGCGTTGCATGGAGACCTGAACTGCTTCCTGGTTGGCCTTTACCGCTCGGGCCTGGTGCACACGCACCTCAGCCAGAGTACGGATTGTAGTCAGATCATTCGAAATCTCCTGGAAGGCATTATTAACTGTGGATTGAAACCGGAGCAGTGATTCCTCACGAAAAGCCTGGGCCTGGCGATATTGGCCCAGCAAACGGCCCCCTTGGAAAATGGGGCCGGTGAGCCCCGCTGCTACGCTCCAGGCGTTGGCTCCGCCGGAAGTGAAAGCAGAGAGCTCTGGACTGGTCTGGCCAAACAATCCGGTGAGACTAAGCCGGGGAAAAAAGTCGGCCACGGCTGCTCCTACCTGCGCATTGGCGGAGCGGAGGAATTGTTCTGTCTGTCGAATATCCGGCCGTCGCAGCAAGAGAGTGGAGGGCAAGCCCGCTGGTATTTCCGGCGGAACCTCCTGCTGGAGCAATGTCTGATTGCGCGGAACCGGCGCGGGGTTCCTTCCGACCAGGACGTTGATCAGGTTTTCCTGGATAATGATGCGGCGTTGCAAATCGGGCACGGTGGCAGCCGTGGATGCCAGGGCAGCCTCTGCCCGTGCGGTTTCAAGCCGGGAAACAATGCCTCCCTGAAGCCTCTGGCTGAAAATTCTGAGGCTCTCGGTAAAGGAATTCGTGGTGCGCTGGGCGATCTCCAACTGCCGGTCCAGGGCGAGCAGTTCGAAATAGGCTTGTGCTACCTGGCTGATTACCGAAATGAGAACGTCTCGTTGGGCTTCCTTGCTGGCAAGGAATTGCGCACGGGCAGATTCATTCAGGCGGCGGATGCGTCCCCACAAATCCACCTCCCAGGAAGCATTGCCGGCGAGTAGAAAAACGTCCACGGTTTGGCCGCCTGTTGAGACCGGTGTTGTCCCGCCTGCATTCTTCCCGCGCGAAACGGTGCCTTGATAATTCAGTGAGGGAAAAAAAGCGGCTCGGTTTTGTTCCAGGATCGCGCGGGCTTGTTCTACTCGGGTAATGGCAACACGTATGTCATAGCTGTTCGTCAGCGACATTCGAATGAGGTCCTGCAATGTAGCATCCCTGAAAACCTGCCACCATGGCAAGTCGGCCAGTGAATTAGTGCCGGGGTTGCTCGGGCCGTCTCTAAAATTTTGCGGCACTGCGAGGCTGGGGCGCTTGTAGTTTGGGCCAACCGCACAACTGGCCAAAAATGCCAGCAGGAGCAAAACGAACAGGAGCATCAAGCTGCGAATGCCTGAGACCCTACCTTCAGGCACCCGGCCTCCATGTCGTGAGCCCGGACACGATTTCAAGGATGGAAAACGGCTGCGCATGATTATGAAGGGTGTTCGGGGGCAGGCGGGTGGGAGCCTAGAGCATGGGGATTGTTTGCTTTGTTCCTGCCGAAACGAGTGGAGACTTTTTCGACGAGGTAAAAGGTAACGGGAATGATAAAGATTGCCAGGAGAGTAGCGCTGAGCATGCCTCCGATCACGGTAGTGCCCATGGTTCGACGGGCTGTGCCGCCAGAACCAGAAGCGATCCAAAGGGGGACACATCCTAGAATGAAGGCGAATGAGGTCATGAGAATCGGCCGCAAGCGAATCCGGGCGCCGCTGAGCGCGGCCTCAATCAGCGGCTTGCCCTTTTCATATTCCGCCTTGGCAAACGCCACGATCAAAATGGCATTTTTTGCGGCGAGGCCGATCAACATGATTAGGCCGATCTGAACAAAAACATCCCGTTCGTAATGCCGTGCGAACAGCGCCAGAAATGCTCCGAATACCGCAATCGGGGTGCCGAGCAGAACGCTGAAGGGCAGCGACCAGCTTTCATAAAGAGCAGCGAGGATGAGGAAAACGAAAACCAGGGAGAGCGTGAAAATAATCGCTGGCGAGACGCCTTGTGCGGCCTTTTGTTCCTGGAACGAGATGCCAAGGTAATCAAAACCCATCTCGCGCGGCATTGTCTTAGCAAAAACCTCCTCCAACGCTCGAGTTGCCTGGGCGGAACTAAATCCTGGCGCGGCACTGCCGTTGATCTGGGCGCTTCGATAAAGATTGTAGCGCATGATGAATTCGGGACCGGTGCGGTGTTCAATCCGGGCCAAAGCGGAAAGCGGAACCATATTCGTTTGCGCATTGCGCACGTAAAAGAGGCCGAGGTTTTCAGGTTTGGTTCGAAATTCACCTTCCGCTTCCACATAGACCTGCCACTGACGACCGAAGCGATTGAAATAATTCACAAAGTAACCTCCCATGAACGCCTGCATCGTCCGGGTCACCTCGGACAAGTTCACCCCCTGCCGGAGCGCTTTGTCCCGATCAATATCCACAAAAATCTGCGGGACGTTCGGCAGGTGGGTCGTGGTGAGACCGGCGAGTTCAGGTCTTTTGCGGGCAGCATCCATAAAAGTGTTCAGATTTCTGGTGAGAAAATCGACCTCCTGCCCCGACCTATCTTCCAACACAAAGGTAAAGCCTCCCGCAGTGCCGACCCCCGGAATGGCGGGTGGAGCGAACGGAAAAGCCGTGCCCTCGGGGATTTGGCCCAAATCAGCCGTTAACCGAGACCGGATAGCCTGGAATTGTTCCTCGGGTCGTTTGCGTTCATCCCATGGTTTGAGAGTGACGAAGAAAAATGCGTTGTAAGTGCTCTGGACGGTGCTGAGGAGGCTGAAGCCGATCACGCTCGTGTAATAACGAACCCCGGGAGTCTTCTGCAGGATGGCTTCCACCTTTCTGCAAACCGCATCAGTACGGTCGAGGGAAGCACCGAGCGGGAGTTGAAGGTTCACATAAACATACCCTTGATCCTCCTCCGGCAGAAATGCGGCAGGCAAAGATTTTCCCAGCAAAAGAGCCAGCCCAGTTACACCCACCAGCAAGAACAGGCTGATGGCGCTTTTGCGAATAAGCACCCCGCTCAAATGGATGTAGCCGTTGGTGGCGCGAGCGAACATCCGATTGAACCAGCCGAAGAATCTTCCCACGGGGCCGCGTGATTCCTTCTTCGGCCGGAGCAGCAAAGCAGCCAAAGCAGGGCTGAGGGTGAGGGCGTTGAACGCGGAGAGAATGACGGATATGACGATTGTGAGCGCAAACTGCTGGTAAAGGCGTCCAGTAATGCCAGGAATAAATACCGTTGGAATGAAGACGGCAGCCAGAATCAGCGCAATCGCCACCACAGGACCAGACACCTCCTCCATGGCCTTGAAAGCAGCATCGCGGGGAGTAAGGCCTTCCTCAATGTGGCGCTCGACCGCTTCGACAACAACGATGGCGTCGTCCACCACCAGGCCTATGGCGAGGACCAGGCCGAAAAGGGACAAGGTATTGATGGAGAAGCCAAACAAAGGAAATAGCGCGAAGGTTCCAATCAGTGAAACCGGGACTGCCAGGAGCGGAATGAGCGAGGCTCGCCAACCCTGGAGGAAGAGGTAAACCACGAGGATGACCAGCAACAGCGCTTCCCAAAGCGTCTGAAATATCTCCCGCATGCCTTGTGACACCGCTTGGGTAGTATCGAGTGAAACCGCGTAATCCAGGTCCGCCGGAAAGCGCTGCTTCAACTGAGCGAGCAGCTTGCGGGCACCGTTGGCGGCGTCGATCGCGTTGGATCCTGGCAACTGGTAAATGGCAATAACCGCCGCAGGGCTGCCATTCAGACGGCCGCGCAGGTTGTAAATCTGGGCGCCAAGTTCAACCCGGGCCACATCCTTGAGCCGCAGGACGGAACCGTCTGGATTAGCCCGAATAACAATCTCGCTGAACTCTGCTTCGGATTGCAACCTCCCCTGGGCACTGACAGAAAAGGTGAATTCCTGCCCTGCGGGAATTGGAGGCGCGCCGATCTGGCCGGCTGGGTTGACCGTGTTCTGCGCGGTAACTGCATTAATAATGTCGGTAACTGTAACGTTGAGCGATGCCAGCTTGTCCGGTCGAACCCAGAGGCGCATGGCATATTGGCCAGCGCCAAACACCTGCACGCTGGCAATGCCCGGGGTACGGGTGAGTTGGTCGTTGATGTTGATGTAAGCGTAATTGGCGAGAAAGGTGGCGTCGTAACTTTTATTGGGCGAGAACAGGGAAATCAGCATGAGTGGGGCAGCCAATGATTTGACCACCGTCACTCCGTAGTTCCTGACATCTGCCGGAAGCTGAGCTTCAGCCTGGGAAACGCGTAATTGCGAGAGAACCTGATCAATGTTCGGATCTGTCTTAACGTCGAAGTTCACGGTCATCCGCATGGAGCCGTTGTTCGCGTTGATAGAATACATATATTGCATGAAGTCCACGCCGCTCATCTGTTCTTCTATCGGGGTGGCGACGGCTTGCTCGACGGTAGAAGCATCCGCTCCGAGGTAGGTGGTTTGAATCCGGATTTCAGGGGGAACAATGTTTGGAAATTGGGCCACGGGCAGGCTCAGCATCGAAACCACACCCAGGATTACCATGATGATGGAAATGACTATGGCGACAATTGGGCGATTGATGAAGAATCGATACATGGATCAGTGCTGCCTCGGGCTTAAGGACTGCGTGACTGGTTGTTATTTGTATTGGCTGAGTCCGGCTTTGGGGTGAAGGGTTGTGGGTTGACTACCAGGCCTTCTCGGGCCTTCTGAGTTCCTTCCGCAACGACTTTGTCCCCTGGCTTTAAACCTTCTTCGATGATCCAGCTCGAGCCGAGCCGCTCCCCAACCTTGACCGGCTGAATATGCACTTTGTTCTGGCCATCGACGGTGGCAACCAGGTAGCTCCCTTGAAGTTCAGTTACTGCGCGTGGTGGAACTACCAGGGCACCCTTCCGGATATTTGTCATCGCGCGCACCCTGGCAAATTGGCCTGGCCGCAGTAGAAAATCCTTATTGGGGAAAAGCCCTGTTAACCGGAGGGTCCCGGTGTTCATGTTGACTTCGCGATCGGCCGTAAAGAATTTGCCTTTCTGGGGATAGATCGAGCCGTCCGCCAGGATGAGTTCCAGTTCCAGTCCGCGTTCGTGCTCCTCGCGCTCGGCAGGATTCTCGTGCTGCCGACGGTAAGAAAGATAAGATTGTTCGCTGGCCGTAAAATAGACCTTGATTGGATCTACCGTGGAAACTCTGGTCAGGACAGGACCGTTTGGCCCGACCAGATCCCCGATTTGCGCTTGGGCGACTCCGGCGAGCCCATCGATCGGGGACTTAATCCTGGTGAAGCCCAGGTTCAGTTCAGCCCCTTGAATGGTGGCACGGTCCGCATCCACCTGGGCTCGGGCGGCTTGATTGGACGCTACCGCATTGTCGAGTTCCTCCTGGCTGATGGCCTTCTGTTTGGCGAGGGGAGCGAGACGTTTAACGTCCAAGTCCGTTTTGCCCAACTGCGCGTCGTCCTGCGCCAACCTGGCTTTCGCTTGCGCAAGAGTGACTTCAAATGGCCGCTGGTCGATTTGGAACAGGAGTTGGTTGCTTTTGACTTGGCTCCCTTCCATGTAGTTCTGCGTCAGAATGTAGCCGCTTACCTGGGCACGGATTTCTGCGTTCACCGAGCCATCCAGGGTGCCAATCCACTCCATGTAAATTGGAACATCACGCGGCGAAACGGTAACTACCTCCACGCCAGGAGGCGGCGGCGGTGCGGCCGGTTTCTTCCGGCTGCAACCTGGGGTGACGAAGAGAAAGAGAACCGCGAAGGCAGAGGAGCAGAAGCGGCTCCGAGGCAACGACCAAAATCTTGAAATTCTTCGAGTTAAGATTGATCCCCGTTTAATGTTGAATGACATGTGGTAAAGCCCGGAAAACCTATTCCGTCGCGAGAGCCCATGAACCGACGAGCACCCCTGGCACTAGAGGAGCAGGATTTTTCTGTTCAGGAAATAGGTGGGTAACCCTAGCGGTTTGTCGGGAAAAATAGCTGGCGATCGGCAGATAGAGCATAATTCCTGTCGTCGTGCTTTCGGAACCTGAATCGATTCCAAGTTGCTTGCTTCAAGGAATGGTTAGGCCGCGGTGAAGGTCACGTTATCAGCCATTAACGTAAGGGCTCCATGCTCACAACGCTTTTTAATCGCGGAACGGGTTGGTTCTGTTTTATGTTAAAACCCAATGGGTTTCTTGGGATATATCTATTGGAATGTGCACCCGGAACTGGTCCACCTTGGTCCCGTGACCATTCGGTGGTACGGCTTCTTTTTTGCCACCTTGTTCGTTGCCGGTTATTTGCTTCTCCGTTGGCAGTTTCGGCTGGAGCACAAAAACCAGAAAGATGTAGAAAATGTGGTCGTTTACATGTTTGTGGGGACATTGATTGGCGCGCGGCTGGCCCATTGTCTGTTCTATGATCCCGCTTATTATTGGAAACATCCTGCGGAGATCATTGCATTGTGGGAAGGAGGGTTGGCTAGCCACGGTGGGGCAGTCGGCATCCTGATTGCAATGTATCTTTATACGCGACGAAGGCAGGATCAACCGTTCCTATGGTTGCTAGACCGAATTGTGGTTTCGGCCGCCCTTGGGGGAGCATTGATCCGCATTGGTAACGTTTTCAACTCCGAGATTCTCGGCACCGCGACACAACTCCCGTGGGCTTTCGTCTTTCAAAGAGTGGATGCCGTACCCAGACACCCGGTGCAGTTATATGAGGCGGTTGCGTACCTTTTGATTTTTGCAGTGCTGTTGAATATCTACCGCCATAAACGGGAGCAAACCCCTCGCGGGTTGCTCTTTGGGATCTTCCTCGTTAGCACTTTTACCGCTCGCTTCTTCCTCGAGTTTTTCAAGCAGCCACAAGCTTCCTACGAGCAAAATTTTTCCATCAGCGTGGGCCAGTGGTTAAGCGTGCCTTTTGTGATAGCAGGAGCGGTTTTGTGGTGGCGGGCGAATGGCCGACCCGCAACATCTGACGCTCCGGAAAATCCGGAACTTCGGGTTTGAGCGACCCCTTTTAATAGGTCTATCTCCGTGCGCAAGGCGTGATTTCAGATGCCCTGGAAAGTTTTTGGAAGAGAGCTTACTGGTCTGCGCCTCTGGTGCAGGTGCGGCACGGTTCTAAGGGGGCAACCGCTTCAGAAGCGCTATCGAACAAAGGAAGAAAAGAACGAGGGAAGTTGTGCGGACTTTCATGGTCCGATCCAGTTGACAGCCTAGGCTGCCGCACAAGCATTTTTGAATCGGGTTTGGAGCACCGGAGCTTTTTAATTTCTACCGGGGAGGCAGAAAAATCATCGGCAATCCCCAAATAAACCATTTACCGTCCGAGAGCCACCTTTGGCCCCGGTTCAGGCCCTCACTTCAACCGCCAAGTGATGCGAGCTTTATTCAGATCGTAAGGGGACATTTCCATCTTAACGCGGTCGCCTGCCGTGATTCGCACCCAGCGTTTGCGCATCTTGCCGCAAATGGTAGCCAGCACCATGTGCTTGTTTGGCAGTTCAACACGGAACATCGTACCCGGGAGGACAACTGCAACGACACCTTCTACTTCAATATGTTCTTCTTTAACTGGAATCATAGATTTTCCTTGAGTCTGCTCAAAAAACGCTGTGCCTGGCAGACCACCAAGAATCAGCGAGGGAAACAAAAAGCGAGGCTGGCTTAACCCAGCCCCGCTCCTGAAAAAGATTTAACGATTAATAGCGATTCCGGCCACCACCACCGCCGCCGCCGCCGCTACCACCTCGGTAACCGCCGCCACCACCGCCACCACCGCTGCCGCCACCACCGCCACGATAACCGCCACCACCACCACCGCCACCGGTACGCTCTTCGCGCGGCTTGGCAATATTTACCGTCAGGGCGCGGCCATCAATTGAAGCACCGTTCAATGCATCAATGGCTTTTTGGGCTTCTTCTGCCGTGCTCATGGTCACGAAACCGAAACCACGAGGACGGCCGCTCATGCGGTCCATCATCAGGTTGGTTTCGACCACGGTTCCATGCGCGGCAAACGCGTCCTGGAGGTCGTTTTCGGTCATGTTGAAGGAAAGATTTCCAACAAACAGTTTTGTATTACTCATATCTGCAATGTTCTATAGGACCATTCAGCGACTCCAAACTGATCCCGACCACCGGGCTTAGAATCATCACCGAACTGAGTTCACCTGAGGATTACCAGACCTTGAAACTGAAAAGGTATCTAACGAACAGATGCACGATAGCGCTGCCGAAAAAAAATTGCAACCAGGTATATAAAAAAATTTTACAAGAGCGTTTTGGCCCGAATCCCAACAAATTAGGAGCCGCCGATGATGGGGAAGGATTTCACCGCAATTTGCCCTCTATGGATTGAGGATGGATGCATAATGCTCTAAATCAACAGGATACGGTGTAAAGAAAAGAGTGGTTTAACTAGTGTCCTTATACACCCGATAACTGTTTTGAATGAAAACGCCATTCGGATTTAGGTTGCTGGTTCTTGCTGCCATTGCTGGCTGCCAATCGTTGGCAGGCCATGCCGCTACTTTTACGCTCACTCCTGCAACCATTCCTTGGAATACGCTCGAGCGTGTGAATCTCAGCGTGACCGGCCTATCAAACCACGAGAGCATTCTGGTGGAAGAGTTTTCCGACCTAAATGGCAATGGAATCCTCGATTCTGGCGAGCCGTTGCTCTTAAGTTTTCAAGCGCAGGACGGAGAAGTGCCTCTGTTCGGCGGTTCGCGGGATACGAGCCGTCCGGGAGACGAGGATGGCGCTACAAACGGACTCATTCGCGTCGAATTGGTCCTTGGCAAGCTGCCTGAGCGGAACCGCGCGATCGGCAATTACCTATTCCGGATCTCCTCGCCTGGAAATGGTTTTCCTCCCTTCACCCAAGCCTTCAATGTCACCCAGGCGAGTTATGGACAATCGATTGGTGGAAAAGTGATGGGCGGCACTGGGCCCATCTCTGGTGCTTTCATTATCTTAATGGTCAACTCGGGTAAGGACGACGAATTTTTCGCCGGTGCTGTAACGGACAGCTCTGGAAATTTCAACCTGAATGTTCCTCCCGGCGATTATAGCCTCATCGCATTGAAGTCAGGTTATGTCTGCAACGTTCAAACAAGTCCTACCGTAACGGTCGCTTCAGGCCTGAACAATACCCAAAACGTCAGCCTGCTCCCCGCGAGCCAGAACATTTCCGGGAAAATAGTGGACGCGCTCAATTCGAACGCCATCCCTGGTGTGCAAATTTTCATCCAATCTCAGGATGGACAGGCAGCTTTCGGGGGGACTGACCAGTCGGGCAACTTTTCAATTCCAGTCACCGCCGGTCATTGGCAGGTGCAGCCAAGTGAAAAAGCGCTCACTCTTCTCGGCTATAATAGAACGAAACTCCTGGCTGATACAACTGCTGCGAATGTATCCGGGCTGGTAATGGCCCT
>JAQGOV010000178.1 GCA_028293425.1 Verrucomicrobiales bacterium | reverse complement strand
GAATAATATGATCGCCGCAGTAGTTGGTTGCCTCGGGTTTCGGCAAAGTGACCAGGGCACCAGGGCCATTTTGGGTATCCTGACAGCCCACGACGATGTTGGGAGGACAGATGACGTCGATACAGTTGCTCGAACAACAAGTATCGACGATCACCTGGAAACAACATTCCCTAGGTGGCAGGCCAGGGATTTCAATCTTGGCGCACACGACGTTCGTACCGGGTGGGAATACACTTCCGGGTGGAATGGAGTAGGTAATGGTGGGGGGCTGAGCTGGATTGCAGAGGTTGGAAGCAGTAACGCTGAAGGATACATGCGCTCCATAAACCCCTTCGCAGGGAGCCAGGATTTTGGAAGGACATGCGATGCTGTAGCAATCCGGGTTCTGGGCTAGACCGGTCAACGCCGCGGTCAGGCTGAGCAGAAAGGCGATTAGGATGGTGGCGAGTTTGGTTTTCATAGGAACTCAGTGTTGGTTCTGTTTTTTCGCGCTTGCACAAGCCATCTGCCACTTCGGCAGGACCTGCCCCCGCGCTGTGTTGGTTGAGAGGCTATTGGCAGGTAGCGTGCCAAGTGGGAATGCGGCTGGGGGAGCGAAGGAAACGGGTCACTCGAGGCGAGTAAAAAGCCCTTGGCACCGGTTTCGCCCGTTCGCTAGATTTTGGTGTGGCACCAATCGAAACCACTGCCGATCAGTTTGATGCCCTTTGAAGGTTGCTATTGAGGTATTCCTCGAGCTTTTCTGAATCTGTGCTTTCCGGCAGTGCATCAACTCGTTGATTGGCAGCAACAGCCGGAGTTTCTGGACACGGAACTACAGCAAATTTGATTTCTTTATCAACGACGGATGTGATCCAGCACATTCGGCTTTGTGATGCGGATGTCTTCCGCTCCCAGGGCGCAGCGTTGGATGACGTTGAAGAGTTCCCGAACGTTACCTGGCCAGGTATGTCCGCGCAGGGCCGCGAGCGCCTCGGGGGCAAGCTCCATTTCAGCCAAACCATTTTCTGCGCAACAGCGATCGAGGAAGTACTTCGCGAGTTCGTCAATGTCCTCCGGATGATCCCGCAACGCCGGGATGCGGATGTTTTGCACATCCAGGCGGTAGTACAAATCTTCGCGAAATTGCTTCTGGGCAACCATCTCGCGCAAATCGCGGTTGGTGGCCGCAATGATGCGAATATCCACGTGGGTCGTCGCTTCAGTGCCCAGCGGCTGCACTTCGCGATTTTCTATGGCGCGCAAGACCTTGGCCTGCACGAGCAAGGGCATTTCTCCGATTTCGTCTAGGAAAAGCGTTCCGCCATTGGCCTGCACAAACTTGCCATTGTAATCCCGCGTCGCCCCGGAGAAGGCACCCTTGGAATAACCGAACAACTCGCTTTCAATCAGCGAATCTGGAATAGCGGCGCAGTTCATCTTCACGAGCGGGCCACTCTTCCTGGGGCTGTTCTCGTGCAGGAACTGTGTGAGGACTTCCTTCCCGCTCCCGGTTTCGCCATTCAAGAGAATCGTTGAACTGGTTCCGGCCATTTTCCTGGCGCGTTCAATGAGACGCTTCCATGGCTCGCTGGACCCAATCATCACAGGGCCGGAGAGTTTCTCCTTCAACTTTGCGTTCTGCTGACGGAGGTCGCACAACTCCATGGTCTTGGCTTGGCCACGCACCCAAAGCTGGCAAATCGCCTGCACTAGAACACGGTCTTCCGGTGTGAAGTCCTGCTGTTCCTCGGCCCGCACCACGACCACGAAAGCAGCCGGTGCTGCTGTTGAAGTATTGGTGCTCAAGGGACATACCAGATAATTGAAGTTGCCAACCCCGCGCTGATGAACCGCGATATCCACGCCCCGAAAGATCGAGGCTTCACGAGGCTCCTGAAATTTCTTGGCGAGAAACGCCGCTAACTTCACTGCTGGCTTGCCTCCGTCTTCTGTAATTACGGCCTTCAATTCCGGCCCGGCGGAATAGTAATGCACCTCGCGTGCATACAAAGAGACCAAAAGCAGGTTCAGGCATCGTTCGACAAATGCCTTTTCCTCGACTCCTTCCGCAATCCAAAAGCACACGTGGTAGAGCGTGGCGAGCTGCCGCTCGGATTTGGCCTCCGGAAGACGAGGGCGGAGGTCGATCGTTTGGTCCAGTTGCAATGCTGCAGCCAAGCCGCTGCTTTTACTCCCTGAGCTTGTTTCCGCAGGCATGGAGGTGGCCACTTCAATCACAAAATCACAGATGGAGATTTTGTCACCGGCCTGGAGCAACGCCTTCTTGCGGGGCACGCCATTTACCAGGATGCCATTACGACTGCCAAGATCGCGCACGGACAAGCCCTCCGTGACGCAGTTGATTTCGGCATGCTCCCGAGAGACGGAGGAGTGCGGAAGGGGAATCTGGTTGTGGGGGTCGCGGCCGATGGTCGTAATTCCTTCGGGCAATTTGTGGGTGCTGACGCACTTGCCGGCTGTTTGAACGATAGCTACCCAGTTGGTGGCGGAGGGCTTCATGAGATAGGCAGAGTATCTTTGGTTACGTCAGGGAGACACAGCCCTGTAATATCGTTGCGGGTAGGTTTGTCCATTCGTGTCGACCATGGGACTCACGTGCACAAAACTACAATTGGTTGTGGCGTTGGTAAACGCATTTTGCCAAACAATCGGGGCACTCAAATTGGTGGTGTATTGCAGGACATAGCCCGGCAGCAACGCCGAGGAAATGCTGTAGGTGGAAGGTACGCCGTTTGTGAAAGTGGGCTTTCCATTCAGTTGAGGAGGTGTGACCACCAAACAACAATAGTTCGTGAGCATTCCGAACGCGTTTGAAATGGTCACAGAATACGGCCCGGCATTGCTTGGTTGCACCGCGGGAAAGGACAACGTGATGCCATTCGCACCCGCCAATGGAGAGCCGTTATAATACCATTGGCAGGAAGGCGCCGGGATAGCGTTCGTAACGCCGCAATGGATGGTAACGTTGGTGCCTGCATCACAAACCAATGTGCAATTGGAAATGCTGCTGGTAAAAGCTGGTGCCGCACCGAGTTGCCAATTCATTTGGATAATGCCTTGTGCTCCCCCAAGTCCATCCGCAAAGACCAGGTATTGAGCGTTTGGGATCGGCTTGAACTCCAGCAAACTGTAGCTGCCCCCTCCGCCAGCGCTGTTTGTGTCGCAACCCATGATGTTTGTGTGGAGGCAGGGAACACTTTGCAAACAGGCCAGTGAAACGTAGCGATAGACCGCGAGTTCCGTGGGAATTCCGCTGTTGGCAGTCGTTACCCGCAGCATACAATTGGTAACACTTGCCAAATTGGTAACCTGAATACCGAGCCACCTCGTGGCCGTCCCGATTTGGAAGCAGTCAATATCCGCGGTGCTGTTAGTGTTGTTCATCACTTGAGCCCCGGGAACGCCCAGTGCGACTGAGACGAATGGAGGAAAGCCAAGGGACTTGGCAAAGGCGAAGCCCGCGCTGCCGGTTGCGTTTAGCAGCACATCCTCCAGTTTGTCCTGGGATTGGACATTCGGATTTGTCCCAATCTCGATGGCGGCTGGACGACTTTCCACATTCCTGCCTGCCGGATCCATCACGCGCACGGAATAGATTCCCACATTGGGAGGCCGTACCTTGGGAATAAGCAAATCCGGGCCGCTCACGCCGGGCAGAACTTTGCCATTAAAGACCCATTGATAAAGTGTGTTCGGCGTTGCGTTGCTCACCTGGACAGTCAGAGTGACTGACGCGCCTTCGAGCACGGTTTGGCTTCGGGGATGCTGGACAAAAACAGGCAATAGTTGAGTGGTCGGCTCCAGGGTCCAACCTAAAACGACATTGCCGGAGCGACCCGAAAAACCGTCCACCGAAATGGCATAGACTTGGCCAGCCTTGGCATTGAACTGTACGAGGCTTCGAAAATATCCACCGCTATCTTCATCACTGGCCACTTCACTTAGCGTGGCAAAATTTGTGCCGGTGAACACGCCCAGCAAAGTGTCAAAGGTGCTACCAATGGTATCGAAGGTGGCGATTCCGCTGGCCGGGGCTGTCCACTTAAACCAGACCGAGTGGCCTCCGGGCTTTGCCGCAAGGTCTGGCTCACCGGTTTCAACGGTGGCGTTGCCGTTCAATGTCTGGATAAACCCTTGATAAGGGTTATTGCCGGTGGGGAGAGCAACCCTATCGGAGATGTTGTCGGCGGGATTCAAGGTTGGAATGTCCGAGCAAATCAAGGGCGCTGGAGCCGAGCTTGCAACGCCAGCATCATTCGCAACTGCCAAGGTATAAGCGCCGGCGTCGGTCCTTGCGATCCCATTGAGGGTGAATACAGGATTGGTTGCACCGGGAATATTGGCCCC
>JAQGOV010000174.1 GCA_028293425.1 Verrucomicrobiales bacterium | reverse complement strand
TTGATGACCTGGCGTTTGATCATTTTCGACGGCTCGGGCTCTTTCCTTCCGACCTGTGCTCAGACGCTGAATTTCTGCGTCGGGCCAGCCTGGACGCGATTGGCATCCTGCCAACCCCTGAGGAGGTGCGGTCGTTCCTGGCAGACTCTGATCCACGGAAACGAGCAAAGTTGATTGCAAACCTTCTCGAACGGCCCACCTACACAGATTATTGGGCGAATAAATGGGCGGACCTGCTCCGGCCCAACCCCGATCGCGTGGGGGTGAAGAGCGTGTTCATCCTGGATCAGTGGCTGCGCGAAAGTTTCCGGCAAAACAAACCGTATGATCAGTTTGCCCGTGATTTCATTCTCGCTGAAGGAACCAATCACCGGGACGGCCCGGCGGTGGTTTATCGGGACCGCCGGGAGCCCGCTGAACTCACCACGATGTTCAGCCAGTTATTCCTCGGCACTCGCATGGAATGCGCCAAGTGCCATCATCATCCGAACGAGAAGTGGAGTCAGGATGATTTTTATCAGTTTGCCGCCTTCTTTGCCGGCGTGAAGCAAAAGGGCGGCGGTCTCTCGCCTCCCATTTCCGGCGGCACGGAAACGTTCTTCTTTGGTCCCGGTGGAAAAGTGAAGCATCCGCTCACGGAGCAAGTCATGGCTGCGCGCGCGCCGGATGCCGAGAAGCCGCGAACGGCGGACGGGGAAGACCCGCGTCAGGCCTTGGCAGATTGGCTGGTGGCGCCGGCAAATCCATTTTTCGCAAAAGCGGCCGTGAACCGTGTTTGGGCGAACTTCTTCGGACGCGGAATGGTGGAACCGGTGGATGATTTCCGAGTCTCGAACCCTTGCGTGGATCCCGCTCTCCTCGCCGCGCTTGCCGACGACTTTGCGAAGCACGGCTATGACCTGAAGCACCTCATGCGCACGATCATGGAATCTCGGCTTTATCAGCTCAGCTCCACTCCGAACGAATTCAATCTGGCCGATACCCGGCATTTCTCACGCGCTTACCGCCGACGCCTGCCCGGCGAAGTGCTGCTGGATGCAGTAAATGACGTCACAGCCACGCAGGATAGCTTCAACGCCATGCCTCAGGGGACACGAGCCATGAGCATGTGGAGCTACAAGATTGAGTCCAACTTCCTGGATGCATTCAGCCGGCCAAACCCCAGCAGCGATTGCCCTTGTGAACGTGATCGGCAGACCAGCGTTGTGCAGGCTCTGCACCTGATGAATTCGAAGAACCTGCAAACGAAGTTCGGCAGCAAAACCGGCCGCGTTCATCAACTGGCCGAAAGCACAAAACCCCCCGCAGAGATTGTCACTGAGCTGTATTTAGCCACCCTCAGCCGCCCTCCAGCGGAGGAGGAACTCCAGACGGCCTTGGCCGTCTACACTCAGCCCAAAGCAACGCGTCAAACGGCGACGGAGGACGTTTTGTGGGCGCTGATCAACTCGGCTGAGTTTGTGTTTAATCATTAGGTCCCACAAAAACGCCTCCTGTAATCTAAACTTTATCGATTATTGAGAGGTTTCGAGCCGTCCAATGGGGAGGCGATCAGCATAATGAGTGGTTTACGACATAACTGTGCCGGGATGCCCAGGCGGGATTTTATCCAGCTTGGGGTGCTTGGCGCGTTGGGGATGGGGTTTTCGGATCTGCTGCGTTTGCGTGCGAATGCCGGCCAGGGGCCAATCCGTGCTGCCAATGGCAAGAATGTCAATTGCATCATGGTTTGGCTCGATGGAGGGCCCTCCCATTTTGAGACTTTTGATCCGAAGCCGGATGCTCCTTCGGAAATCCGTGGCGACCTGAAATCCATTCCCACATCCGTCCCAGGAATTCATTTCTGCGAAGTCATACCCAAGCTGGCCAAAATCGCGGACAAATTTACAGTGGTTCGCTCAATCTGCCACAAGGATCCCAATCATGGCGGGGGCAACCATTACATGATGACAGGTGCCCCGACTCCGGTGCCCGTTGCGTGCGGCGCTTCCGTTACTTTCCATCCTTCGTTTGGTTCGGTAGTATCCTACAACCGAGGTGTGCAAAACGGCATTCCGGCTTACATGTCGATGCCCCAGATATCCCGCAGCGGCGGCCCCAATTTTCTCGGTGGCAAGCATGCTCCTTTCATGATCGACGGGTACCCGAACTCTCCGTCCTTCAAGGTGCGGGACGTTGTGCTGCCCTCAGAAATCAGCGAAGGCCGGGCTGCTTCGCGTCGCGAGTTGCGTGCGTCCCTGGACCGTATGAAGCGGTACAATGACAAATTGGCGGATGATCCGGCCGTGACATTCGATGAGTATTATCGGCAGGGAGTGGACCTGGTTCTTTCTCCCCAAGCCCAGAAAGCGTTTGATATCCAAAAAGAGGATGAGAAGGTCCGCGAAGCTTATGGGCGGAACGATTTCGCGCAACGCCTGCTCCTGGCCCGGCGATTGGTTGAAGTGGGTGTTTCCTGGGTGACGGTTTACTCGGGCGGCTGGGATCATCATACGAAGATTTTTGATGGCTACAAAGGCAGCTCGCTCAAGCAATTGGATCAGGGTATTACCGCTCTGATTCAGGACCTCGATACGCGTGGCCTGTTGGACAACACGCTCGTGCTGCTGCTGGGTGAATTTGGCCGGACTCCCAAGGTGAACAAGGACGCAGGCCGCGACCATTGGCCGCACGCGATGTCCGTGCTGATGGCTGGTGGAGGAGTCCCTCGGGGGCATGTGGTAGGTGCCACTGATCCCAAAGGCTATTATGCTTCCGAGAATGTATATAAACCTGAGGACTTCGCTGCCACGATTTACACCAAAATGGGCATTGATCCGACGCAAACCTTGCACGCAACCACGGGACGTCCCGTCCAGCTTGTGAGCAATGGCAGGCTGATCAAAGAACTCTTTGCCTAAGGTGCGAGCCGGTTTTTTCTTCCTCTTTCCGCTCTTCTGGGTGGTGACCGCCTTTGCGGCTGCTCCAACTCTGGATCAAATCTATCCTGCCGCTATGGGCGTGGGTACGACCAACACGGTTCAGATGATTGGCAAATTTGATCCGTGGCCTCCAAAAGTTTGGGTGGATGCTCCGGGCTTAGTCTTTAAGGCTGAAACCAATAGCGGCAAGTTCACTGTCTCAGCGGCCCCCGACGCGCCGGTGGGTCCTCACCTCATTCGCCTTTATAACAAGGAGGGAGCCAGCGAACCGAGATTTCTGATCGTCGCGAAGGAACCCCAGCTACCTGAGGTGGAACCGAACGACGAATATTCCAAAGCGCAATCGATCACCAACCTTCCAGCGCACGTGAACGGCCGACTCGACAAAAGTGGCGATGTGGATTCCTACGCGCTTCAACTGGAGAAAAACCAAACGCTCATCGCGTCAATTGAGTCCTTCGTCCTGATGGCGCCCGTGGATGCGGTGCTCAGAATTGTGGATACCAATGGCCTGCAGGTCGCATTTAACCACGATGATGGCCGCACCCTGGACCCTTTCCTGACCTGGACCGCCGAAAGGGCAGGAACATATATCGTGCAGGTTTTCGGCTTCGCTTATCCCGCCGGCTCCGAGGTGCGCTTCACAGGTGGGAATACTTGTGTTTACCGGCTGCACCTTTCCCGTGGGCCTTACGTTCACCACGTCCTGCCTCTCGGTTTGCAGCGCGACAAAGCCGCAACTCTTCAGCTCTTTGGCTGGAATCTCGAGAGTGAATCCCAACGGAAATTGCCCTACACCCCTTCGTCGGCGGACAAAAGGTTTTTTACGATTGGGCCGCCGACCGTTGAGAACACCCTCGCCATACCCCTATTAAATTTTCCCGAGTTGCGTGAAACTGAACCCAATAACACATCCAACACAGCCCAGCAGGTGGAGATGCCGTGCGCGATTACGGGCAGGATAGAAAAACCTGGAGACATCGATGTCTTCCAGGTTCATGCCAAAAAAGGCGAACCATGGCGTTTCCAGGTGCAGTCTGCATCCCTCGGATTTTTATTGGATGCCTGGCTCAAGGTGGAGGACGAGCAAGGCAAGGAACTGGCGAAGAATGACGACGCTGGCGGATCTGATCCCTTGTTGGAATGGGCGGCTCCAACGAACGGGAATTATCTACTTTCCATCGGAAATGTCGTTCACCGCGGCGGTCCGGACTACCTTTACCATCTCATTTGCGAACGAGCCGCGCCCGACTGGAAAGCAACGGTTGCGAGCAGTTCGTTCTCCGTCAAACCCGGCAGCACCAATGAAATCAAGGTAACGCTGAAGCGGCTGAATGCTTTCAAAAAGAAAATCAAGTTTGAGCTTCGCGGCCTCCCCGAGGGTTTGAAGAGTGAGCCCGTGGGATTGGCTGAGAAAGCTGCCGAAGCCTCGTTGAAGCTCATTGCATCAGACAAGGCGGCTCCATTCGCCGGACCTATCCGAATTTTGGGCTTTCCCTCCGAAGAGGCAACCAACAGCAAACCTGTGCTGAACGAGTTTACGGTGACGTCTCTCAATAACGGTGTGCCCACTGGATACAATCGGCTGGTCGTGGAGAATACCGATCAGATTTGGCTGACGGTGCTGCCTAAGCCCGTCGAGAAACCAGCCGCAAAGCCGAGCGCAAAGCCCCTACCGTGAAGATGACGGGGTAAAGCTTTTCGAAATACCAGAGCTTCGCAAAGTAAAAGCCGATGGGTGATGGCTGCAACCAGCTACCCGATTCAACCTGGGCAACCAACCAATCGGCACCCTTCTCAACCGCGACCCGAACAGGTTCAGATTGGGTGCCCTGAACCAGCACTTCGGACAGAGCCTCCACGGCCAACGCGGTTTCTTCGATTGAGGCGCTACCTTGTGCGAATCCGCCCCAACTCCCATCGGAGTTCTGCGCCCGCATCAGCCAATCGACTCCCCGTGCAAGCGCCTGTTGTGCCGCGGCTGAGTCCTGACACTTTGGGTCAGCCAGCGCTTGAACAACACGCGCAGTGCCGTAGGTGGGGTTCTCATCGTCCGGACCATGCTGATTGCCGAACCAAAGGGGAACCCATGAGCCATCGGGTCGCTGAGTGTTTCCTAAAAAGGCGACTCCGTGCTGGATTGCTGTTTCCACTCGGCCCTTGAGAGGCCCTGACAACTCTTCTCGCCAGGCCAGCCAGGCACGAAGGGCGTGGGCCGTGATGTCAGCACTGCTGCGGTCGAATGGTAACGCTCCCCATCCCCGGCAAAAGGTTGGAATACCGCCATCCCTATTCTGCAGTCCCAGCAGCCATTCGATTCCGGCAAACGCAGCGGGTTTAATTGCGGTCTCCTTCATCCCGAGCCGCTTGAGCGCCAGCACTGCCCCGGAAGTATCGTCCGCGTCCGGAACGCCTCCGGGCAAATCGGTCCACGCCCAACCTCCAGGGGCCGCCTGCGTATACGGATGCACCTCCCGGTATTGCTGCTGTAAAAGCCAATCGCAAACGTCCCGGCGAGCCTCCGCAGGTAATACCGTCGATACATCTTCTCCAATTGCGTTGACTGCCAAAGTGGTTACCCATGTCGCCAAATTGGTATCAATCGGCCAGCTCCCGTCTTCTCGCTGGGATTCTTTCAGGAACTGCACGCCCCGTTGCACCACTGGATGGTTCGGCTGCCCGCTTCCGGCCAGGCTCATCACCACGAAGCTGGTCAATGGCGTGGCTTCGAGGAATCCCCCATTGGTAGGTTGAATTTCCGTAAGCTTTCTCAGCGTCCGCTCACGACTGGCGTTTCGTAGCCCTCGCACGATTGGATTCCGCGATGGGCTGTGAACATGGCGAGCCTGTCCAATGGCGATAAGGGCAGGCAACGCATAGCTCACCACCGGCAGACGCAGAGCTGCAAAAAACCGGTGCGGAAACGCCGCCAACTCAAACGGCAGCGGGATTACATGCTTCCAGGCTTCACGTCCGCTGCCTAAGCGTCCGGCCAGGGCGCACATGGTGAGGATAGGAACCGAAAATGTGCGGTCTTTTCCGTAACGCGCAATCACGGCCGGCGCGAGCACCTCGGGGCTGATCCCGCCTGCCTTCTGCTTCAACCATTGCTCTGCATTGGCCACCGTTTTTTGAAACCTGGCACCAGCGCCCTCAACGGCCCCAAACGCGGCCCAGCACAAAGTTGTCGTGCTCAGGTTGCTCAGGCTCGCCACCGTGTCGCCCCACCCACCGTCCTCATTGGCGTGGTCTGAAAGCCATTGGAGCCCAGCTTCCGTTTGTGACTGAAAGATCCCGCTGTTCCGTTGTACAATGGCCAGGGCCGTTACGGCAGTTGCTGTCGAAAGGGCGCTGCTGGAAAGGGAACCGGACCAGTGATGATTGGGAGCGAGACTTTGCAGCAGCACTTCCGTGGCCTGATCCAGAGCCCGCTCAAGGCGGCGGGCGTCTTTCTCAGAGGTCTCGGAAGTACGCATGTTGGTTTCCCTCGCCTACTCCCGCCCTGCCGCTGCGATAAACGGCTTCAGCTCCACCATCAGTTTACGGAAGCCTTCGAGCGTGAGCTGCTGCGCACCATCGCTCAAAGCTTCAGCGGGATTCGGATGCACTTCAATGAGTAGAGCATCAGCGCCCATCGCCACGGCCCCTTTGCACATAGCAACCACCAGGTCGGCTCGGCCTGCCCCTTGGCTTGGATCAATCACGATCGGGCAATGCGATTCCTTCTTGATGATGGGAATCGTGGAGAGATCGAGGGTGTTGCGTGTGTAAGTTTCAAACGTGCGAATGCCGCGTTCGCAGAACATAAGGTTCGGGTTTTCGTTGGCCAGAACGTACTCGCCTGCCAGGAGCCATTCCTCGACTTTCATGGAGAGTCCGCGTTTCAACATCACGGGCTTGCCGGTTTTGGCTGCGGCGATCAAGAGCTGGAAGTTCTGGGCGTTCCGGGCGCCAATCTGAAGAATATCCGCATACTCCGCGACCATGTCGGCGTGGTTTTCGGAAAGCAGTTCCGTAATGACAGCCAGGCCTGTCTCTTTGCGCGCTTTGGCCAAAAGCTTCAAACCCTTCTCGCCGAGCCCCTGGAATTCATAAGGGGAGGTGCGCGGCTTGAAAGCGCCGCCCCGCAGCACGGTTGCTCCCGCTTCAGCCACGGCATGGGCTGTGGCGAGCAACTGCTTCTCGCTCTCAACCGAGCAAGGCCCCGCCATGACCTGGAATTTCTGACCGCCAATCAACTGGTCCTGAACCTTGACCGTAGAGTTATGCGGGTGCGCTTCGCGGCTCACCAGCTTGAAGCGCTTTTGCACCGGCATCACGCTTTCCACCTGGGGAAAAGCAGTCAGCGTTTCAAGGGTATGGTGCGTCCGTTCATCGCCGATCGCGCCAATCACCGTTCGCGCCACACCACGCATGATGTGCGGCTTGTAGCCGAGCCTGCGGATTTCCTTCAGGACGAGAGCCTCGTCCTTTTTCGAGATTTTAGGTCTTAAAACAATGATCATAAAACGCAATGGGCAAAGGTTGCGGGAGAAAGGTCAGTGAAGCGTGAGCGACTGAAGGGCGCAATCACGAACGCAGACCTGCCGCCCGGTAATAAAACCAGCCGGCAAAGCTGCTAAATCGTGCAAAGCACCGAATCATTGGAGAAAGAATACCGATTTGCAACTGCCGGGTCAACCGTCATCATTCGGAAGCGAGGCACAAGCTTATATTCTTTTTGTAGCATATACGTATTATTGCATATTGTTTTCTTTCAGATCCTCCAAAAGTTGCAGCATCGCCTTTGAAATTTTAGCGGCTGCATCTGTTTCCAAATAGCTGGACCGGGCCCGCCAAGTCTCGTAGCCACCGAGTTTGTGAGCTTCGGCGGTAGGCAGGTAACCGTTGTAGCCGTTTGCCAGTGAAATCGTGAATGCGGGTTTGATGGGGCTGCTCCTCTTCAGGTTCAGGCCAATCTCCACGAACACTTCACAAGGAACGGCGGCGATGGCGAGGTCTCCAATGCGAACCGCTTGGAGGAG
>JAQGOV010000171.1 GCA_028293425.1 Verrucomicrobiales bacterium | reverse complement strand
CGCGGGCTATCCCATCGCGGAGGAGTGGTTCGACCCTCACTTTGAGTTCCGGTTTCCTGTCTATGGCTCGATTGTTCAGCGCAGCATCGCGTTGGAGTTGCGTCAGGCGCTGGAGCCTTGGCATGTGCTCGGCGAGGAGGGAGTTGCTGGGGGGGCTGTGCGTTATGTGGACTCCTCGGTTGAACGGCTCCAAGTCAAGGTCACGGGTCTGACCGAATCCCGGCATTTCATTGTCTGCAACGGCCGCCGCGTGCCGCTGCATCCCACCGGGAACGAAGGAGAACATGTCGCCGGAGTTCGTTTCCGCGCCTGGCATCCTCCAAACTGCCTGCAGCCTGCGATTGGGATTCAATCTCCGCTCATTTTTGACCTGGTGGATGGCTGGAACAAACGCTCCCTCGGTGGCTGCACCTACCACACCGCTCATCCGGGCGGACTGAGCCATGAGACACTCCCCGTGAACTCATATGAAGCGGAGAGCCGGCGCCTCGTCCGGTTTACCAAGATAGGCCATACACCAGGGCCGATGAAGGTTCCAAGCGAAGAGAGAAATCCAGATTTTCCCTTTACGCTCGATCTCCGAAGAACATAATCCCTGCGTGACGAGCCAGAATCTTTGCAACCGTGGGGAAGCCCATTGGTTTCGACGGCACACCTTTGTGTCTGGGGCCAGGGATCTGAACCGCCCCGCATGAGTTCAAACACGATGCAAAAGCACGAGGATCTCTTCACCAGTTATCAGCCGGCCGAGGGCGTTTACGATGAAATGGCCGCCGCAGCCGGGGAGTTGCGTCCCCACTGGGCTCGCTTCGCGCAAATGGCCTCCCGCCTCGGCCTCGTCGAATTGGCATCGCGGTCGGAGGAAGCTCGCCGCAACCTGCGGGAGAATGGTGTTACCTATAATGTTTATGGCGACCCCCAGGGCATGGATCGTCCATGGGCCTTCGATCTCATTCCGCTGCTCATTTCCGCTTCGGAATGGAAGGGGATCGAGGCCGGGCTGATTCAAAGGGCGACGCTCCTTAATAAAGTTCTGGCCGACTTATATGGTCCGAGGACGCTCCTTCAAGAAGCTGGCTTTCCTCCCTCCCTCCTTTATGGCAACCCGGGCTTTCTGCGGCCTTGCCATGGAGTGAAGGTTCCAAACGATACCTATTTGCATTTGTTGGCGGTGGATCTGGCCAGGGCAGCAGATGGCAAATGGTGGGTGCTTTCTGATCGCACGCAAGCCCCTTCCGGCGCCGGTTACGCACTTGAGAACCGCATCATTGCATCGCGGCGGCTGCCCGGGAAATTTCGTGATTGCCAGGTCCAACGTCTCGCGCCCTTTTTTCACATCTTTCGCGAGAACCTATTAAGACTCGCTCCCCCGGGACGGACGCACCCGCGCGTTGTCCTGCTCACCCCTGGTCCGCATAACGAAACCTATTTCGAACACGCGTATCTTGCGCGGTATTTGGGCTTCCAGTTGGTGGAGGGCAGCGACCTCACCGTGTATGATCGCAAGGTTTATATAAAGACGTTGGAGGGTTTGCAGCGGGTAGACGTAATCGTTCGCCGGCTGGATGACAGCTTCTGTGATCCACTCGAGCTCCGCTCGGACTCCTTCCTCGGAATTCTTGGGTTGGTTGAAGCCGTCCGTAATCAAACCGTGACCATCGCCAATGCCCTCGGCTCGGGCTTGATCGAAACGCCCGCCATGATCGGGTTCCTTCCTGGCCTTTGTAAGTTGTTGCTCGAAGAGGAACTCCTGATGCCCTCTGTTGCCACCTGGTGGTGCGGGCAATCCAAGCCATTGCAATATGTCATCGATCACTTCGACTCTTTAGTGATCAAAGGGGCGTTCTCCGGCCGGTCGCGCCCGCCTGCCTTCGGCCATTCCATGACTGCGAGCCAAAAACAGCAGCTCATCGAGCAAATGCGCGCGACGCCTCACGAGTATGTTGGACAGGAAATGCTCAGCCTTTCCACAACACCCACCCTCACTGCCGAGGGGCTGGAACCCAGGCCCATGGTCTTGCGGACGTACATTGCTGCTTGCGGTAATTCGTATGTGGTTTTCCCGGGCGGCCTAACCCGTATCTCGAGTGCCGTGGACAAGTCGGTTGTCTCCATGCAAAGCGGGGGAGGGAGCAAAGATACCTGGGTGCTCTCGGACAAACCCGTTCCGCCGATGTCCTTGCTCGCTCCCGCTGGCCAGATCATTCGCGTCGGGCGGTCAGCGGCCGAAATTCCGAGCCGCGTCGCGGATAACTTTTTCTGGCTAGGCCGCTACGCGGAGCGGTTGGAGATGACCGTTCGGACGATCCGGACTTTCGTTGAGCGATGGACGGACGAAGCCGCGCAAGACACCATGGTGGTCGTGGGCCCGCTTCTTGAGTTAATGGTCCACTTGCGGATGGTAGAGGATGTGGCGCCGATGCCTTCCAAAACCCTTGAGATAGAGCTCAGCGATTTGGTTTTCAATTCGCAACGGCCTTTCGGTATTACCGAAACGTTGCATCGGTTGCGCGGCACCGTTTGGACGGTGCGGGATCGTTTGTCCGTGGACACCTGGCGCATCTTCAACCAGCTGACGGGTGACATGGAAGGGGCGGACGGTGCCAGCACGTTCCCCGAGATCCAGGGCTTGCTCGATCGGATGATTATCGACTTGGCTGCCTTCAGCGGCATGGAAATGGAAAACATGACCCGCGGCCATGGGTGGCGTTTCCTGGAAATTGGCAGGCGGCTGGAGCGAGGCACGCAGCTGGTGGCGATCGTGCAGGCAGCCTTAAAGGTGAATGCGAAGGGTGCGTTTCTTCTGGAGCCGTTGCTGGAGATTGCTGACAGCTCCATGACTTATCGCCGCCGTTATTTCTCGGGGGCGCAGCCCGCGCCTGTCCTTGATTTGTTGTTGGCGGATGAAGGCAATCCCAGGGCGTTGGCGTTTCAGGTGGCAATGCTGCTGGAGCATTTGAAGGCACTGCCGGTTGTGCCGGATCGGCCATTCCCCGAGGAGCCAGCGCGCAGATTGGAAAGCTTGCTGTCGTCCCTGCGCCAAGCCAACTTCGTGGAACTTACGGACGCTGCCGCGGACGACAAGGCCAATCCGTTGGCTGTCCTCCTCACGGATGCCTTGGAAGCCCTACCGAGCTTGTCTGATGCCATCACCCAGGTCTACTTCACCCACGTCGAGCAACAGGTTGGTTGAGCGAATTTGTGCGATATCAAATCACCCATATCACCAATTACGATTACAGCGATCCGGTGTCGATCTCGCACCACATTGCGAGAGTGACCCCGCGGGACTTGCCGCATCAGCACTGTCACTCGCACGAGCTGGATATTTCTCCGGGCGCTTCGGTCAAGAACGAGCGCACGGATTACTTCGGAAACAAGGTGTGTTTTTTTTCGATGCAAAAGGCGCACTTGTCGCTGGCCGTCACTGCTAAATCCATCGTTGAAGTTCATTCACGGGATATGCCCGACCGGCCAGTAAATCCAACGTGGTCGGAAGTCCGCTCCCGTTTCCAGGAGGAAACCTGGTCCGAGGATGCCGCGGTGCAGGAGTTTGTTTTCGCCTCGCCGCTCATTCCCAAAAGCGCAGAAATGGCTGCTTACGCCGCTGAATCCTTTGACGATGAGACACCGTTTATTGACTGTGTCCTTGGGCTCACCTGTCGAATCTTCAAGGATTTCACCTACGACTCAGCGGCCACCACCGTAGCCACGCCGCTGCTTGAGGTATGGAAGAACCGTCGTGGAGTCTGCCAGGACTTTGCGCACCTGCAAATCGCTTGCTTGCGATCCCTGGGGATTCCAGCGCGTTATGTGAGCGGCTACCTTGAGACCGTGCCGCCGCCCGGCAAGGCTCGATTGATCGGTGCGGATGCGTCGCATGCCTGGCTCTCCTTTTTCTGTCCCGGGGCGGGTTGGTTCGATGTGGATCCAACCAATAATCTGATCCCTTCAACCCGGCATGTGACCCTAGCCTGGGGCCGTGACTTCAGCGATGTCAGCCCCATCCGCGGAGTCATTCTTGGGGGAAGCGTCCAGGTCCTTAAAGTGAGCGTCGACGTGGCGCCCGTCGATTAAACCTCAAAACACGAGCACGGTCAGCTTCTTCGGTCCATGGGCTCCGAGGACCAGGATGCGCTCGATGTCGCCCGTGCGGCTCGGACCGGTCACGAAAGAAATCATGCTCGGGTAGGTCGGCGCATATTTCTGCTGCACCAAGGCAATCGCCGCCGGAAGATCACGGACTAATTGTTCGCGCCGCGCCAGCACCACATGATGCGGTGGGAGCACGGATAAAGCCCGCCCGCCCGAACTGCGGCTGGTTACCACGACCGTCCCGGTCTGCGCAACTAACGCATCACACTCGGTGATGCCAACATCGCAGGATTCCAGATCGTTCACGTTGTATGGCTTGTCCGTGTGCACGGCGGGGAGGCTCAGGCGCTGGGATGCCGAAGTCGTGAGGACGCCGTCATGCGTGGCGATGCGCTTCCATTGCTCATCATCCCGCAACGTGAGCAACGTTTTTTCCAGCTCGGTTTGGCTGCTGAGCAGCCTGAAATCCGTCTTCAGCTCCAGCGAACAAGTTCGGAATGCTGTGACTTGTTCCTCAAAACTCTCGCCCACTAATGGCAGCCATTGGCGTATGGTGCTGCGCGGCTCGGGAGTGTTCTTGCTCGTTATCGCATGCGAAGCGTCGCCGTGACCATGCACGCCCGGCTTGGGGGCTGAAACCTTCAGGGCTTCACGGATCCGGCCCAGGATTTTGTCTTTCTCCGTCATCATGGCTTACGGTCCTTCCAGAACTCTTTGAAACTTTGCTTCGCTACCGGCGGCAGTTCGCGCGTTTGTGTCCACGCCTTGGCCGGGTCCATCGCCCCACCTTTCACGAGCGGATGCATTTTCTGCAGGACCCGCGCGCCCTTGGTGATGAGTGACCACAGGAACGGGCTATTCGCGACGTAACCAAAGGCTGTGAAGGCGAGCTTTTCAGTGGCGTTCGGTTCCTGCTGCATGCTGTTGCGGCGGTTTTGCAGCAAGTGATGGTGCAGATTAATTTTAACCGGGCAGGTTTCCGTGCATGCGCCACAAAGGGACGAGGCATATGAAAGGTGCTTCCAATCCTGCAGCCCACGCAAATGCGGCGTGATGACTGAACCAATTGGTCCGGAATAAGTTGTTCCGTAAGTGTGACCTCCCACGTTGCGGTAGATGGGGCAAACGTTCAGGCAGGCTCCGCAGCGGATGCAATGCAGCGCGTCCCGCTGCTCGGGGTCGGCCAAAAGCTCCGTGCGGCGGTTATCGAGCAAGACAACGTGATATTCCTCCGGTCCGTCGGATTCTCCCGGCTGACGCGGACCGCTGTACATCGTGTTGTAACCCGTGATCGTTTGACCAGCTCCGGCCGTGGCCAGCATGGGTAAAAAGAGCGCCAGGTCTTCCATGCGCGGCAGCACCTTTTCAATTCCCACCAGCGTAATCATGGTTTTCGGCAGCGCAGCGGTGAGCCGAGCGTTGCCTTCGTTCTCCGTGATGGAGATCATGCCAGTTTCAGCAATGGCAAAATTCGCCCCGGTGATGCCGATGTCGGCAGTGATGTATTTATGCCGCAGCGCCCGTCGCGCGATCATCGTGAGCTCTTCGGGACTGTCGGTGGGTGCGCTTCCCAGTTCCTTGGTGAACAGCTCGCTGATTTCTCCGCGCGTCAGGTGCATGGCCGGGAACACGATGTGATACGGCGCCTCTTTGCGGAGCTGCACGATGTATTCACCCAAATCCGATTCCACCACTTCGAACCCGGCATGTTCCAACGCATCGTTGAGGTGAATTTCCTCAGCCGTCATCGCCTTGGACTTGATGATCGACCGGGCTTTTTTCTCCTGCACCACTTTTACGATAATATCGCGGGCCTGCTCGCCTGTGCTGGCCCAGTGCACCTTCGTGCCGCGGGCCTCCATCTTACTGGCGAAAGCCTCCAGATGTTCATCCAGCTTGTTGATGGCTTCCCATTTGATCTCAGCCGCTGTTTGACGCGCCGATTCCCAATCCTGGAAGGCCGCCTTCTTCTCGTCGCGCTTGACCTCGTATTTGCGCAAGGCGGTTTGAATCAGGCCGCGATGACGCAAGTCGCGGGTGATGCGCCCGGCCTGGTCCTTAAATTCTTCAACAAATGTTTTCATGTGGCTGCCAGGATCTCCGCCAGGTGAATGGTCTTCATGCGCTTACCCTGTTTATCCGCAATCCCCTGGATCTGCATCAGGCAGCTTGAGTCATTAGACACGATGTAATCGGCCCCGGTTTCCTGCGCGGAAGCGCACTTCACTTCGCCCATGGCCGTGGAAATCATCGGGAACTTGGCGGAGAAGGTGCCGCCAAAGCCGCAGCAGATTTCCGCTTCCTTCATTTCAATCAGTTCCAGGCCCTGCACCTGGGCCAATAGTTGGCGAGCAGGCTTCTTCTTCCCCAGTTCGCGCAATCCGTGGCAACCATCGTGGAAAGTCACTTTCGCCGGGAACTTCGCCCCGAGGTCCGTCACCCCCAGTTTGCTCACGAGAAAGTCGGAAAATTCGTAGCACTTGGCGGCCAGAGCATTGGCTTCCTCGGCGTGCGGGGTTTTGGCAAAAAGTTCCGGGTAAAAAACGTGCAGCATCGCGCCGCAGGAACCGGAAGCGATCACCACTGCTTCAGCGTCCTTTAACTTCTCCATTACTGGCAGGGCGACCGTGCGGGCCTGATCCCAATAGCCCGAATTGAAAGCTGGCTGACCGCAGCAAGCGATATCCTCGTGAAATTGCACCTTGTGACCAAGGCGCTCCAGGATATGGACCATGCTGATCCCCACCTTGGGGAACATCAGGTCCACAAAACACGGCACAAATAAAGTGACAGTCATTGCAATAGGGTGAGCGGTTTTGGCGCTCACCGTTCGAACAGGATAGTCCGAGGGGAAGCGGGTTTCTAGTTTAAAGGTGCTTCCGCCCGCAGCAGTCGAGGAACGAGGTTGTCCCACCGCAGCAGGTTTCTTCGGAAGACGCCTTGACACCTTTTGCGCAAAAGATGCAATTAGGAAGCTCACGGCTGCTTCTCGGCGACAAGTTGCGGTTTAACGCCGTCTGGGTTGGTTGCCGGTGGCGGAGGGTGGATGCCGAGCTTTCTTCGCACCGCCGCATGCTCCTCATCGGTGAGGCCGCCGTTCTTTTCCCGCTCCCAGCCGGTCCGTGCTGAAGGTTGAACCCGGGTTGAACCTTCCATGCGAGTGGATTTTTTTAAACCTTCCCCAACCTTCAATAACCTCACGCAACCTTCATTTATCTTAAAGAAGAGCTCTGCTTTATCTTCACTTGCCTTCACCAGTTCCACGGGGTCGAGTTGGGACGCTGCCTGGAAGAGGTTTTCCAGATTGAGTTGATATAGGGCTTCATCGAGCCGGCATCCGGTGGCCTGGGCATGGGCCAGAGCCGCCTCTCTTCGGTGCACCTGTTGGGCTATGGACTGGTGGTTCTTGAGCCAGAGCTGAAAACCATGACCCTGCCATGAGCGGAGGTTGTGATGGTTAAAGCCTGGATAGCCCTTTTCGTCCAACGCTTGAACGATGATAAAGAAAGGCGTGCCGTAAAGGAGTTGTTCGTTGATAAACTCCCTGATTTCCACCGGCAGGAGAGCCACTTTGGAAACGCGTCCGCGGCTCTCAAAGCGGGCAGGAGTCGTTGTGGGACAGTTGTCAGTAATCGGTTCTGAGGCAGTAATCAGTTCAGAATTTGTAATCAGTCCGGGACCAGTGGTCAGGTCTGAGGCAACCGCTTGTGCGGGACCGTCCTGATTCTGTGC
>JAQGOV010000168.1 GCA_028293425.1 Verrucomicrobiales bacterium | reverse complement strand
CAATAATCTAGAAGCACGGTACGTTAAAAACACCGGGCCGGTTTGGGAGTTCAGGGTATCGATGTGCCGGACCCGATCATCCTCTTTATCGGGGCGGGTCAGTTCGTGCTTCTTAATGATGCCGCTGAGGTATTCTTCGCAGCTTGCCACGGCAACGAGGCCGACCTGGCTGTGTTGTCCCATGACCTGGCGATACAGATAGTAGTTCGGCTTTGAATCCTGAATGAGGGCACCCTGGGAAATTAGTTGGCCAAAGTTTTCTTTTCCCCTGGCATAGACACTGGCGTCATAAAGGTCCGTGCCCGGCGGCAGGTCAATCTCGGGTTTGCTGACGTGCAGGAAGCTGAGGGGATTTCCCGCAGCCATCTGACGGGCTTCGTCGGATGACATGACGTCATACGGCAGCTCGCAAATTTGCGCAGCCAGTTCAGGTTTGGGTCGCAGAGCGGCAAAAGGTTTTACAGTAGCCATAAAGCGGGTGGAAGATAATCAAGAGGGGAGGGGAGCGCAATCTTGATGGGGGTACGTCATGGCGCTGGGTGGAGCAGTGCGTTTCTGAGGCGGGAATGAAGAAAAGCTTCTTCCCGATACTTGTACTTTTTTGCACTCGGGTTAAACCTATTGCACCGATTTTGTAGGCGATTCGCACCGCTTTCGACCGGCCCGAAGTTGGGAGCCGCGCTACACATTGTTGAGGAGCAGTAGGTTGTGATGACTGTTGTACTTTCTTGTACTTTTTTGTACCTAATTCTAATTTCGCTGCAGGCAGTACTGGCGGCAGAAGATCCGATGACGGCTTTTGGTATGTCGGTCATGGTAAAAGTTGGTGTTTGTTAAGTATTTCTAGCATTACCCAGCGCTGAATGCTTTTCGCTACCGCTGGTTTTTGATCTATTTTTCTGGGTCAGCTTCCGGGTGAAGGCCGGGAACGGCTGGGGGGTATGTCTATGGTCTGCGAGCCGTAAACCCGTACGGAGGCCTGAAAATATTGACGATTTTGCATGTTGAACCCGTAAATTCATTGTGTTTATTGGTCAAAAATGGCGTCTTCGGAAAATCTGAGGGCATTTTCCTAAGGAATTTAAAGGCTACTTTATAACGTAAGCCGTACGGCACTCGTCCATTTGGACGGGTGCGGGCAGTGGATCTTTTTGCTGCACGCGTTGTTGGTGGAATCATGCTGTGCCCACAGCAGTCGGCCTGTCGGCCTTTGCGATGCGCAAATCTTTCCCGTGCCTCCCAAGGCGTCTCGAATCCTTTCGTCTGCTCGCGACAGGCCGAAAGTGGCTTTACATCCAATGGGCCACGCCTATGGCCGATGACGATTTCGCTTCCTGTTTTGTGGTAGTTCATGGTTGTTGCTCGTTTATTACGCCTCTCACTCTGTATTGCATGACAAACTGTGTCCCCACGGGACAAACCCTGTCCCCAGCCGAAAAACATTTGCAGCGCTGTGTCGTTTTTCTGGGACTTCGGACCAAAAGGCACCATTTTGGTTTGTAAGTCGTTGGCTAATAAAGCTCTTACTTTTTTCTCAGTTTTTGTCCTCTCTGTGGTTTGATGGCAGGCAGCGCCTGCTTTGGCTTTCGGGCCAAAATTGCTGTTAATTAGTGGACTGAGCGTCATGGTTGTCACTAACGCCAGGGGGACACAAAAAAGTACTCCCCATATATATGTGAGGCGTGCCAACGAAAATTTGATGCCGCGTGAAGTTCACGCGCAACGAACCAGCCGGGAAAGTTGGCATGGCTGATTTCACTATCTGCACTGTGCATTGCAGTATTGCGCCGTAGTTTTACTCGGAAAAGTAGCCGGGTAGGATGACCGAGGACCGATGACAAATGACCCCGAAGTTTTCAGTAGGGAAGCACCGAACGCCAGGGAGTTTTTTATTGGTAGCGGATTTTGAAGAAGGCGTAAGGCTGGTTGGTGGTGCTGTAGGTGAAACCGCAATTGGCTCCGAGGGTGTTGATGGCCACGGGGGTCCAAGTCTGGAGGTCAGTGGAGGTGTTCAAGATGAAGGGCTGGTTGGGTTTGCCTATTGGGGTGACCTGGACCGCATTGTTGGTGAAGGAGAAGAGCGTGTGGTACCAGGTGAAGATACCCTCGCATGCTCCCATATCGCTGCGGGACCCAATGGGGCGAGCGACGCCGCGCTGGTCCATGGCCGGGTAAGTGGTTGGGCTGGCTGCGTCCAACGCAGGGTTGCAGTCGGTGAGGCCGAGAGTGAGGGTTGGGCCGCCGTTGTCCTGAAATGGACCGAAGAGCGGGTCGGTATTGTTAAGGCTGCCGGTATTGGAGAAGTTGCAGCTTGAGTCGGATCTCAGGTTATAACCTCCGTCCACGATGGTCCCAAAACAATCGCTGCTGGAGGTGCTGAGAGTAAACGGTTGGTTGGGTTCACCAATGGGTGCGACTTGGCAGGACGCGGTGAGCTTCAGATAAAAAGCAAAACCTCTACCCGACACCGTTGAGGGACGACTTGCGTATAAAAAAAAGGACAGCAAAACCAAGAATAGCGAGGCTTAATACACGTGGCTCAGGAACGGCGACAGTACCTGTGTTTATGCAGATAGGATTTTGCGAGTCTCTAACCGTTATGGAAAATCCTTCAAGATCTGCACTACCTGCTAACATGCTTATGCGAAAGGTCCCCTGCCTGTCACGCCATTCGGTTTGGCCGTAAGCACGCACCGATGAAACACTTGTAAAAGTGCTATCGAAGAATGGGGCGTCCAATGTTGTGGTTTCGAACATTTCGATTCTAAAGGCTTCGCCAGTCTGAAAAGTAGCAGCTTTAAAGGCCACATCTAGAAATGTATATCCAACGTTTTCAAGGTCGCAGTGTGACCTCGTGAAAAAGGCCGAGTCAAACCCGTAAGTAAACGAATCTCCCGCGTTCAGAGTGAAGGCATAAACTCGGGTGACCATTAAAAAGCAAACCAAACTAAATAGCGATTTCATCTTCATACTTTAAGTGTGTGAGTCTGTGGGGGTTCCAAGGTCTATGCCAGTTGATGGATTTTGGCTGTGCGCTTTGGGCATAAAGTTATTGATAAACCACTTTGAAGAAGGAATAGGGCTGATTGGTGGTGGAGTAATTAAAGCGGCAGTTGGCTCCCAGAATGTTGGTGAGGACAGGGGTCCAGGTTTGGAGGTCGGTGGATGTGCTCAAGGTGAAGGGCTGGTTGGGTTTGCCGATTGGGGTGACCTGGACGGCATTGTTGGTGAAGGAAAGCAGGGTATGATACCAGGTGAAAATGCCTTCGCATGCACCCATATCACTGCGGGACCCAATGGGCCGAGCGACGCCGCGCTGGTCGACGGCAGGGTAGGTGGTCGGACTGGCAGCATTTAAGGCCGGGCTGCAGTCTGTAAGGCCGAGAGTGAGGGTTGGGCCGCCGTTGTCCTGAAATGGACCGAAGAGCGGGTCGGTATTGTTGAGGCTGCCGGTGTTGGAGAAGTTACAACTGGAGTCGGAGCTCAGGTTATAACCTCCATCCACGATGGTCCCGAAGCAATTGCTGCCGGAGGTGCTGTGAGCGAGGATGGTGTTCAGGAGGATGACGGAGCCATTAGTAGAGAAAATGCCGCCTCCCAAGCTGAGGCCGCTGGAAGAGCCTTTGTACCCGATAGCGCCGTTTTGGGAGAGAGTAACGTTGACTAGGGATATTGTTCCGGAGTCATTGAATAGTGCTCCTCCTGCTCCATTGGTGCCGACACCACCCGGGCCACCCGAGAAGCCAAATCCTCCGTAGCTGCCCAACGCGGTGTTCCTGTAAAAGGTGCAGTTTGTAATACCAATGTCGCCTCTCGCGTAAAATACACCGCCCATTCCTATGCCGCCTTGGGCAAAGAAGCCTGCCACCGATGCTCCAATTCCGCCCTGCGCCCTGTTTCCGACGAGTAGAGATTCGGAGATGCCCAAGTGACCGGCTGAAACAAAGATAGCGCCACCAAGGCCATTGCCTCCAACATCCCCGCAGGGGAGCGAGGTCGCTAAGTTTTCCCTGAGGCTGCAGTTTTTAAGCGAGGCAAAGCCGTCGAGCCAAAGGGCGCCCCCAAAGCCATTGCCTGCCTTGCTATGCCTTACTCCCAAGCCAGCTATCGCGGTGTTATTATCAAAGCTTGTTTGGTGACAGATAAGGGTTGTGTTGCTGCAGGCCAAGGCTCCGCCAAATCCTTTTCCAACAGCGGGACTCGTGTAACCAGTAGAGCCGCCAGCCGATTTGTTGGACGCAATAGACGAATTGACGAGAAAAATGGTTCCCCCATTACCGTAAATCGCACCCCCAAACCCATTGCCGGCCGGACCATAGGCTGCCAGTACATTTCCAACCGCCATTCCTCCAGTGGAGATGTTGGAAGTGAACTCGGTGTTTGTGAGGTAAAGCGTTCCCGAATTGTTGTGAATAGCCCCTCCAAATGCATCTCCCGATGTGCCAGGAAAACCTCCTATGCCGGTAAACGGCCCCCCCAAGCCACCCTCAGCTCTATTGGCAACCAGGAGGCAATTAAGCAACTTTAGGGAACCTCCATTATTCAAAATGGCTCCGCCCGTTGCTCTCCCCCCTGCTTGTGGTGAATTACCGCCCGCCCCGTTTCCACCTACCGCAATGTTGTTTGAAAGGACACAATGCAGGAGCGCTACGGTCCCTCCCGCATTGAGAATGCCACCTGCCGAACCAAGGGTTCCAGGATTGCCGGGCGCACCGTTCGCTCCCAGATACTTTCCATCGGAAATAGCCAAATTAGCGAGCGTGAGATTTGCGTTTGGGGAAACTTCAAATATTCGCACAGCGTTATTGCCGCTAATAGTGATTGAGTGGCCGTTGCCGTCCAAGGTTATGTCTTTGGTTACATTCAAGGTCTTGGTGAGTGTAATTGTACTGTCGCAGCCAAAAGTAAAAGTTCCCCCAGCAGCCAAAGCAGCCTCAAGGCCTGGCTGGTCGCAAGAGGAAATAACGGCCGCCGATGCAACAACCTGAGTGAGGAAAATGATGAGGGGTAAAGGCAAGCATTCCCCAATAACTGTGAGCAAACTTTGCTTTTCCATTGTATTCCTTTGGCGGTGATTCTGGCTCACAGGAAAGCATAGGGAATAAATCGTAGCAAGACAAAAGTGCGTGAGCGGTTGTATTAGACGCATACCACAACGCTACCCTAATTAATAAATCTAACCTCCTCCTTGCGTGGAACTAGACTCCCGTCGCGCACAATGCAAAGGCCAGAGAAGCTTCTGGAAAGGTAACGTTTTGGCTCCGAGGGTGTTGGTGAGAACGAGGGGGCCAGGTTTGACTCCACTAGTCTAGTGGTCAGCCTGAACAGCTTGAACCCATTCCTGGTTATCCAAATACCAGCGGACTGTTTCCCGAATGCCAGTTTCAAAAGTATGGGCGGGTTTCCAGCCGAGTTCCCGCTCAATTTTGGCAGCATCGATAGCATAGCGACGATCGTGTCCGAGACGGTCTTTGACGAAGGCAATGAGCTTGCGGGAATTTCCGCCGAGGTTCGGAGCCAGTTCGTCAATAAGATCGCAGATGAGTTCCACGATACGGATATTGGGCCATTCATTGTGCCCGCCAATGTTATAGGTTTCACCAAGAGTGCCGCGTGTCGCAACCTGCCAAAGCGCTTCGGCGTGGTCGCGCACGTAGAGCCAATCGCGCACGTTCATGCCGTCGCCGTAAACAGGGACTGATTTTCGAGCCAGCACACTTTGGATGACAACGGGAATGAGTTTTTCCGGGAACTGATATGGCCCATAATTGTTGGAACAATTGGTGATGACCGTGGGCAATCCATAAGTATGGTGATCGGCGCGCACCAGCATGTCACTGGATGCTTTGCTGGCTGAATAAGGAGAACTGGGGGCGTAGGGGGTT
>JAQGOV010000164.1 GCA_028293425.1 Verrucomicrobiales bacterium | reverse complement strand
CTCGGTCAAACGACGCGCAGTTTTTTTGCTGCCATCATTTATTCCATCCCTGGAGGGTACGCACAATCGATGCAACTACGTTCGCCCTTAACGTACGAACTACAGAATGCTTCATCCGTGTTTCCCCGACCCTAATTTCCTGGAACGACCCGTTAGATATGGACAGGAAGAGTCAGCGTCAAGAGGGATCGGAACTTTATCGATATCGGAATCCCCACGCCTACGTATTTGCCGCACGAGCGGGCTAAAAACTACTTAACCGGAAAGTCTGGAGGACGTCAGCAGAAAGGCTTTATTTGACCTCTGACCGATGAGGTCGGAGCAGAATTTGGCGGCAGTAACGCACGTTGATTCGGTCCAATGGCCTCGAATTTCGCGCATAACAAAATCGGGAGCGCTCTAAAAAGATCGCACGCCCATCTCGCCGGCAGAGTTCCAGAGTTCCCTTCAGCTATGCCCTGGTTCTCTTTCGGTTGAACATTCGGGAGTATGGAAAATTTCAACAACTCAGAATCCGCTGCCGGAGACAATGACGTTATTGTCATGCTGGTTTCATGTAAAGAAACAGGCGATCCGGTTTACTGATTCAAGATAGTTCCTTAGCACCGCGGCAAGAAGCGGCGGAACTCCAAAAGAATTTACTCGAGCCCTGTGTAGGGCATGCGAGTCGAATACACCTGTGGTGGCGTACGCGCGCTCTAACCACAGGTGTTGTTTTGTCCGCATCTTCGTTGCTTGCGTTTTCAGAATGGCTTCACATTCAAGGCGGTTAACGAACTCCGTTTTCAGCACACTGGGATAAGTTACTTAACAGATCTGTTCAGATTATTCTCAGGACCACTTCAGATAATTCCCGCAGGGCTGCCAAAAACCTAAGGAATTCCACGAAAACCCAGGTTTTGGATCTTGGCATATTAGCAGCTAAAGGTGTGGCGAAGCTTTGAAGCCGAGAACAGTGTTTGGAAACCGACAGCGGCTGAATAGAAAAATTTCACTTGGCCCTGAGTGGGGCATAAGCTGAACCATGCACCTGTGGTGGGCAATACGCGCGCTCTGCCACAGGTGTTTTGGCTTGCCCGGAGCCAGCATCTTCTACCAGGGATTATGACGGTTTTGTCATTCCCCTTTCATCCGGTCATCACCTGGATCCCTCATTCTGGACAGGTTTATCAATGGAATGAGCACAAAACGGTCCTGGGCAGTTCAAATGGTTTGTTTCCGATGATGGCTAATGTTGACATCGCGGGGCCGTTCCATGAAAAGGGTACAAACCTTATGCGTGTGCTCGTCGTGGAAGACGAAAAGAAAACAGCTTCCTTTATTCGCAAGGCCTTGCAAGCCGAGGGAATGATCGTGGACATGCTGCACGATGGATCAGAAGCGTTGATTGCGGTGGCGCACACGCCTTTCGATGTCGTGGTGCTGGATGTGATGCTGCCGGGACGCGATGGTTTAAGCGTGGTTCGCCAAATGAGACAGCGTCAAATTTCCACTCCCGTGTTGCTTTTGACAGCCAGGGGTGAGGTGAGCGAGAAGGTCGAAGGTCTGAATGCGGGAGCCGATGATTACCTTTCCAAGCCATTTGCACTCGAAGAAGTAGTCGCTCGCGTGCGAGCCCTGGGACGGCGCTCAACGCAAGGCAAACCCCACACGATCAAGGTGGGCGACTTAACCTTGAATACATTAACCCGTGAGGTTTCCCGGGCGAGCAAACCGATTGATTTAGCCCCCAAGGAATACCTACTTCTCGAGCACCTGATGCAATCCGCCGGCCGGATTTGCAGCCGAATGACCATTGTGGAAAAGGTGTGGGATTACGATTTCGATCCAGGCACCAACCTGGTCGATGTGTATGTGATGCGCCTGCGCGAAAAGGTGGACAGCGGTTTTGAAACCAAGCTGCTGCACACCGTCCGCGGCATCGGTTATATGCTCAAGGAATCCCAATGACCATCCGGACGCGCGTCACCCTCTGGTATCTCGGCATTCTTGTTGTCTCCCTCCTCGTAATGGGGGGAGTGTTGCATTATGAATGGTCCGAGCAGTTGGATCGGATGCGCAAGGACAACAAGGAACCGGATCCTGCCTGGGAAGAAGTGGGAGAAGTCTTGTTGTACTATGGTGTGCCTACAGGCCTGGTGCTGGCAGTGGGAGGCTGGTACCTGATGCGACGCACGCTCGCCCCTATCAGCTCCCTGAGCCACGCCATCCAGCGGATCCATGTGGAAAACCTCAAAGAACGTCTCCCAAGAAATCGACAGGGTGACGAACTGGACAGGCTCACCGAGGTGTTCAACGCCATGATGGATCGGCTGGAAAATTCAGTGCAGCACATCCGTGAATTTACTTTGCACGCCTCACATGAACTCAAAACGCCTTTGACGATCATGCGTGCGGAGATTGAATTGGCCCTTCGCGAGCCTTGCGCGGCGAGAGAACACCAGGACCTTTTTGCTAATCAGCTCGAGGAAATTCAACGCCTGACGAAAATCGTGGATGGCCTCACCCTGCTGGCCAAGGCCGATGCAGGGCAACTGAGCATCCAGCGTGCTCCCGTGCCTTTAAAGGAACTGGTGGAGGACAGCTTTACAGACGCGCAAATCCTGGCCCAGCCCAAGCGCATCAAAGTAGATCTTGCGGCTTGCGAGGACGTGATGGTTACCGGCGACAAAAACCGCCTCAAACAATTGCTCCTGAACCTCACGGAGAATGCGATCAAATACAATGAGCCGCAGGGACAAGTCACCATTTCACTTCGCCGGAGCAATGGTTGCGCCAGCTTGCAGATTTCCAACACGGGTCCGGGGATTCCACCAGAGAAAATTGGCCGCATTTTTGAGCGCTTTTTCCGCGTCGATGAAGCTCGCAACAACGAGGTGGGAGGATGCGGTCTAGGCCTGTGTATCGCGGAATGGATTGTCAAAGCTCACGGAGGTTCCATTTCGGTTGTTTCAAGCCCGGGCAAATTGACAACCTTGGCTGTCCGCCTGCCGGCGAACAGCTAATCCGGGAGCCTCGAATGAGAGCAACCAAGCAAGATCTTCAAAATCAAGCTGGCTTGAAAAATTTCTCCCGCTACGATCCAGCCGCATTCATGCCGCGTTGCTTTTATATTTTACTGGCTGCTGCCCTGCCCTTTGCAGGAGCGGGATGCAAACATTTTCAGCCGAAGGATATCTCGGCGCAGCACCAGTTGGAGCAGCTTGAGTCCAGAACGCTGGAGGATGAAGGCCTTCGCTCGTTTCTGCGGACCAATGCTCCATCGGTCCTTGAAAAAGTCGAATCCAAGCCATGGGATTTGGATTCTTTAACATGGGCCGCCATTTATTTTCATCCTTCCATGGAGGTGGCGCGAGCTCAATGGCAAGTCGCGCAATCTGGTGTCAAGACCGCCGGAGGACGCCCAAATCCAACGGTCACAATTACCCCGGAGTATGATTTCAGCGCGTCTGGTGTCTCGCCCTGGCTCCCTGCGGTGAACTTTGATATTCCTGTTGAAACGGCAGGCAAGCGCAGCCACCGCATAACGCGCGCGGAACACCTGGCTGAGGCTGCCAGGTTCAACATGGCGGTGACTGCCTGGCAAATACGCAGCAATCTCCGAAACAGCCTGGCCAGTTTTGCGGCCGTAACCCGCAGGACAGAAATCCTGCAAAGGCAGCTCGAAGTGCAGAACCAAATTGTAAAGTTGCTGGAGGGCCGCGTGGCTGCGGGCGCCATTGCCGCGATCGAAGTAACCTCCGCCCGGGTGGCTGCCACGAGAGCGCTCTCCGATCTCGCTGAAGCGCGCCGCCTAAGTTCAGAAGGACGCGCCCTAATCGCCGAGGCGATAGGCATTCCCTTATCAGCCCTGGAGAAAGTTCGTCTCCGACCAGACGCTCAAGCGCTGGATCTGCGCCAGCTCACTTCCTCGGAACTGCGGCGCGCGGCGCTCACGAGCCGGGCGGACCTCCTTGCAGCCCTGGCCGAATACGCAGCCTCGCAATCCACTCTTCAACTCGAGATTGCCAAGCAATATCCGGACATTCACATCGGCACGGGTTATCAATGGGACCAGGGAGATAACAAATGGGCATTGGGGATCACCGCTGAAATACCGGTATTAAACCGCAACCAGGGACCCATTGCCGAGGCAGAAGCGCGGCGGGCCGAGGCCGCTGCGAGGTTTACTGCTCTTCAAGCCAAGGTGTTCGCAGAAATCCAACGGGCCTCCGCGAGCCTCGCCGCGGCACGGGAGCAAATCACACTTTTGGAATCCGCCCGGCAGGCGCAGCAAAAAGCCCTTGCATCGCTTCAGGCTTCCCTCAAAGCGGGCGCGGCCGACCAATTCGATGTGGCGACCGGTGAGCTCGAACTCCACGCCAGCGAACTCGCGGTCTTTGATACAAATTTAAAATTGCAACAGGCAGTTGCGCAGTTGGAAGATGCCTTGCAGCAGCCTTTTGATGCGCTGCAGGTGCTGCAAAAGAAATCTCAGGCCAAGGCCAATACCCCGTGAAACAAACTCTCATCGGCATCATCGTCGGATTGCTTATCGGCGGAGCAGTCGTTTGGACCTACGAACAACGCCAGCATCCGGCTGAAAAGGAGAAACCAAAAGAACAACACAAAGAGGCGTCCATCGTGCAGCATGGCACCAATGGAGACACCTTTTTAAAGCTCACGAAGGAAGTCCGCGAACATATGGGACTGAAGACGGAGCCACTCGAAAGGGCTGAGCTCAGCCCGGAAATAAAAGCCTATGGGAAGGTGCAGGATCCCACACCTTTGGCCACGCTGCTCATAGACCAAACAACCGCGAAGGCTTCTCTGGATGCTTCCTCCAAAGAATATGAAAGGGTTAAACAGCTCTTCGCAGCCGGCCAGAATGCTTCGGCACGCGCAGTCGAGGCAGCCGAAGCGATGATGAAAAAGGACCGCATCCAGTTGGACGCGATTCAGTCCCGTTTGGCCCTGGCCATGGGGCCTGAGGCGGCCTCCAAACTGGAATTACCCAAGCTGGTCGAGTCACTTTTGCAGCTCAAGGCAGCCCTGGTGAGAATGGATGTGCCTCTGACAGAAAAGCTGACCGGACACCCCGCCGGCGCACGGATTGCATCAGCCGCCTCCCAGGAAACTTTTACAGACGCAACCTACCTGGGAGCATCGGCCAGCGCTGATCCTCAATTTCAGGGGCAGGGTTTTCTGTTTCTCGTTCAAACGAACCCGCCGCCTCCCGGCTCTTCGGTGATAGGCTGGCTCAAGCTCCCGGGAGAGCCTGACACTGGCGTTGTCGTTCCGCGGGAAGCCATCGTCCGCCACGAAGGAGAAGCATTCATTTACGTGCAGGAAGGTGAAGATATTTTCGTCCGGAAGGAATTGGAATTGGAACACCCGCTTGGAAACGGATGGTTCATTGAAAAAGGTTTGAAAGCCAAGCAGTCGATCGTGGTGCAAGGAGCGCAGCAACTGCTCTCCGAAGAATTTAAGGGAGAGGGCGGAGGGGATTAAGCAGATGTAACTGCAATCCTATTGACCATGCTTAAAACTCTCGTTGAACTCTGTCTTAAGTTCCGTGGCGTTGTGGTAGCGCTCGCTTGCCTGCTTTTTGGCTATGGGCTGTATGTCACCGCGCACGCAAAGCTGGATGTCTTCCCAAATTTTGTTCAGCCACAAGTGGTGGTCCAAA
>JAQGOV010000161.1 GCA_028293425.1 Verrucomicrobiales bacterium | reverse complement strand
GCCTTGGCGGAGTTTTCCATCCAGCTTGCAAAGGAGATGTCGACGCAGGAAAAGACGATCTGCAAACTTGCCGGAACGGAGTTCAATCTCAATTCGCCAAAGCAGCTTGGGCAGATCCTCTTCGATGTGTTGAAGATTTGCGAAAAGCCCAAGAAAACCAAAACCGGCCAGTATTCCACGGATGAACAAACGCTCATCACTCTCGCGCCCAACCATGAAGTGGTGCAGCGCCTCCTGGAATATCGGACGGCCTCCAAATTGAAGTCCACTTACGCGGACACGCTGCCGACAGCCATTTGGCCAAGGACTGGACGAGTTCACACGACCTTCAATCAAGCCGTTACCACCACGGGACGGTTAAACTCGCAGAATCCGAACTTGCAAAACATCCCTATCCGCACCGAGCAGGGGCAGGAGATCCGGAAAGCGTTTGTTCCGCGGGATGCCGACCATCTGCTGCTCTCGGCGGATTACTCCCAAATCGAATTACGCATTATCGCAGCGCTCAGCCGGGAGGCGGGACTATTGGAAGCTTTTCGGACGGGGGTGGATGTGCACACGGCGACAGCGGCTAAGGTTTTTGGTGTGGCTCTGGACGCGGTTACCTCGGATATGCGGCGCAAGGCAAAGATGGTGAATTACGGGATTGCCTATGGCATCAGCGCGTTTGGACTGGCCCAAAGGCTGAACATTCCGCGCAAGGAAGCTTCCGACATTATCGATCAATATTTCAAGCAGTTCTCAGGCATTCGACAGTACATGCACGATACCATCGAGAACTGCAAAAAACTTGGCTATGTGGAAACAGTGACGGGGCGGCGACGCTACTTGCGGGACATTCGATCAGCCAACGCGGCTGTTCGGGGGGCCGCCGAACGCAACGCGATCAATGCGCCGATCCAGGGGACGGCGGCTGACATGATCAAAATCGCGATGGCTGCGGTGCATCGCGAGTTGACCAGCCGGAAACTGAAAACGAAAATGCTCCTGCAGGTTCATGACGAATTGGTCTTCGACCTCTATAAACCGGAACAGGAAACGGTGATGCCGCTTGTTGAAGAAAAGATGCGGACGGCAATTAAGCTGGATGTGCCGATTGAAGTGGAATTGGGTGTCGGCAAGACCTGGCTGGAAGCGCATTGATGTTGCCGCGGACTTGCAGGGCCCCGCGGCAACATCGATGAACGGTTATGCTTTGCCACCGAATGTTACGTGATCATCGAGGTCGAGCAGATCTGCCCAGGTTCGAATGTCTTCGCGAGTCTTGGTGAACTTCGCAACCGCCCCGGCAAAGTAACCCAGGGTCTCAGCGTCGCTGTCTGGGCCCCGGCGCTGGTGGAAGTCGCTCCATTGCTCAATTTCCCAGGCGGTGCGTTTGTTTTTGGCGTTGGCATTCACCCAATCGAGAATCTCGCCGTCGCCTTTGCCTGCTTTCAATTCGGCCAAAAGCTTTTCGGGGTCAATGCCAAGATAATTGATGATGTGCTGATCCAGCGGGCAATTGTAATGGTACTCTCCGTTCTTGCCGACGAGGGTTGCGCGACCCTTGTCGAGCATGCGTGGCAGGAGGGCGTAGCCACCGAGACGGCTGCGTGGACTGCGAGGGGGACGTTGAGTTAGATCAGGTGCGGGGATGTTGGCTGTTGTACTCATAGTAGTATTGCGATGTATTTTATTGTTGTTGTTGGATCGGGGAATATTTCGTTGGCGATCAACGAAAACCTCCCGAAATGTGCAAGGTTTCGCCGGTAATCCATGAAGAGCCCGGCGAAGCGAGAAAGACGGCTGCGGCTGCGATGTCCTGTGGCTGCCCGATCCGGCCGAGGGGCGTCTGTCCCTCGATCTGTTTGCGGAGGTCACTTACTGCCAAACCCGCCGAGTGAAACCCCTCCGTTTCCACCATCCCGGGGTTGATCGAATTGACCCTGATTTTGCGTGGTCCAAGCTCCTTGGCAAGTGACTTGGTAACTGCATCCACCGCTGCTTTCGTGGCGCTGTAAACCGAAGCGGTTGCCGGGGCAGAAGTGCTGACCACAGAGCTGATGTTGACGATGCTGCCGCCGTCCGCACTGAAGTATTCAAGGGCGGTCTGGGTGGTCAGGATTAGACCAAGGACATTTAAATTAAACTGTTTGTGGAAATGTTCTTCGGTGACGTTCTCTATCGGAAGAAACTCGTAAATGCCGGCATTGTTTACCAATACATCCAGTCGGCCATATAAAAGTTTAGTCTCCGCAAATAGGCGTATAATATCCGCTTTGTGCCGGAGGTCGGCCTGAATCGCTACCGCTTTCCCTCCTTCTTTTGTGATTTCCGCCACCACTCGTTTAGCATCATCCTTGCTTGAGGCGTAGTTCACGACCACTGCCGCACCTTCAGCGGCCAAATGTTTGGCGATTGAAGCACCAATACCCTTGGAAGCGCCCGTCACGATGGCTACCCGACCGTCGAGGTCTTTACCGTTTATGTTTCTCATAATCCCGTCTTTTTGTTCGTTGTTTGTGCTCTAAACTGTTACTCAAAAAGTAACAATAAAATCCAAAAAAATCACCTTTTCACGTCGGCCAAAATGCAGGCGAGCGTGATCTCCGCCAGGCTTGCTTCCATGGCTTTCTGAGTCTTGGTCAGCGCGTTTTCAAGGGCCATTTTGATATGGCAACTCACCGCGCAAGGCTTCTGCTCCGGGTAGCTGTGAATGGAAAAGGCTTTGGGTGCATCAACGGCTAGGTAAATGTCCAGCAATGAAATGCTTTTCGGTTCCTTTGCCAGACGGCACGACCCTGACTTTCCTGTGGTCGTTTCGATCAGTCCGGCCTTCGACAATTTCGACAGCACACGTCGCACGAAGCTCGGGCTGGTATTAACACTCAGGGCGAGGCGGCTGGACGTCGCGTCCTCCCCGCACCGATATCCCAGCGCAGCCATAATATGGACCGCAATTGAAAATTGAGTGTTCACTGCCATAACTGTTACTAATATAGTAACAGAATGGAGATGTGCAAGAGATTTTTACTTAATAATGACAATCGCCAGAGTTGTGCCTGGGTGGGTTGATCACCGATCGAAGAAACTCTTAAGAATGTTGCGTGGCACAACGGCAGAGCCTTCGGGGCCCGGCATCTCTGGACCCAAAAGAAAATTGCGGGCAGCCAGATCGCGGTGAATGACTCCCTGGTAATGAAGGTGAGCCATGCCTTTTGTGCTTTTGTTATCGATATGATAGGTACATTTGACGTTTGGCGGTGTGGCAGCCAGCCGGCTCATGCCGACGTCCGAGAGCATAAGGTCGAATTTGTTGTGAAAAGGGTTATGGCGTCCACCTTCTTCTTTTTTGAGCGTCCATGGACTATTTCCCGCGAACGGCAGCTTGGAAAAGTCCCATCTCGTTCCGTCTTTTTGGTCCACATGCGGGTCCCCGCTGACATGAGTGAGATGACGTCCGGTGTCCGGATTGAAATAGAGGGAGGGCCAGCCGTTCTCGAGCAGGCGATTGTTGTGGGAACTGTTCAGCTCCGGCGCCGACCATTTGACAGGGACGTTGCGGTAAAGGGCCGTTTCAGGGTCCCATTCCATACCTTGAAAGAGGAATACGTTGCCAGTGACCGAGGTGCCGATGGGATTGCCTTTGGCATCGAGAAACGAAGGTTTTCCAAAGTCATCGTATTCGAGACGTTCGAGAACGCTTCCTTTCTCGTCCGTGAGCGCGAGCGGGCTGCCGAGATCGTCGTTGTGATAGTAGAACAGCGCGCCGCCGCGGATCATCAGGCTAAGCTCGTGGTTTTCGTCTTTGATCAGGTTTAGGGTTGCCGCCCCATCGGAACGGATTTCGCAGACGTCGGAACCATCGTAAAGATAAACGGTTTTAAGAGGTGCTTGCGGGGCT
>JAQGOV010000142.1 GCA_028293425.1 Verrucomicrobiales bacterium | reverse complement strand
ACAAATTTCAAACCGGCTTCGATCAACCGCTCTTGTGCGGCATGTACGTTGACAAACGCCTCGCTGGCATCCAGGCCGTCCAAACGCTTTCACGCCTCAACCGTGCCCACCCCGGCAAGGACACCACCTTCATCCTCGATTTCGTGAATGACCCGGACGAAATCCTGACCGCTTTCAAAACCTATCATGCAACGGCCACGCTCGCCGGGGTGACCGATCCTAACCTGGTCTTGAATCTCCGCTCCAAGCTGGATGCGGCGGGCCATGACTCGGACGTCGAGGTGAACCGGGTCGTCAACGTGGCCTTGAAACCCACCGCCAAACAGAGCGAGTTGGTGGAAGCACTTGAGCCCGTCGCGGATCGGCTGTTGAGACGCTACAAAAACGCCCAGGCCGCCCTCAAAGACGCCAAAGCCAAAGACGACGAAGCCGCTGCCAAGTCCGCCCAGGACGAACTGGACGCCCTGCTCCTTTTCAAAACGGATATGGCTTCCTATGTCCGCCTCTATACTTTCCTCTCTCAAATTTTCGATTACGGCAACACGGACCTGGAACGTCGTGCCATCTTTTTCAAGCACCTCCTCCCTTTGCTGGAGTTCGGACGCGAGCGCGAACAAGTCGATCTCTCTAAAGTGGTTCTCACCCATCACAACCTGCGCAATCTCGGCAAGCGCGAGCTGTCCCTCTACAAGGGCGAAGTCCCGAAACTGGAACCCATCACCGAAGCAGGCAGCGGTTCCATCCACGAAAAAGAGCGCGTCTACCTGGAGCAGATCATTGAAAAACTCAACCAACTCTTCGGCGGCGACACCACCGACCAGGACCAACTCGTCTACGTCAACAACGTCATTAAAGGCAAACTCCTCGAATCCGAGGTACTCCGCCAGCAAGCCGCCAACAACACCAAAGAACAATTCGCCAACTCCCCTGACCTGAACAAAGGGATCCTGAAGGCCATCATGGATGCCCTCGACGCCCATAACTCCCTCAGCACCCAGGCCCTCGGCTCACCCGCCGTGCAAGCTGGAATCAAAGAAATCCTCCTTAACCATTCAAAGTTGTGGGAAGCGTTGCGGTCCGGTCCTCCTCCGTGAATCATCGGCGAAGCTGTCTTAGGAGCTAAAATTTATGGCGAGCTTTAAATTGGTTGTAAAAAACTACCGTTGCTTCTCCGATTCGACGCCTCTGGTATTTGAACTCCGTCCAGGTTTCACTGGCCTTGTCGGGCCAAACAACACCGGCAAGTCGACCTTACTCCGATTTTTCTATGAGTTTCGGGATTTGTTCCGCTTCTTTGAGACCGAGTCGCATATCGGAATTGGTGAGAACACAACTTCTTTACAAGGGGCTGGTGATTGGAATGAAATCTTCCACAACCAAAACCGACGTGACATTACAATCAATATCGAAGACTTGGCACCTCAAGCAGGGGAAGTCCAAAGCATTGATATTTCCCTGTCCCGAGCCCTACCCAATTCCTTCAAAGCGTCCTATATAGGAAAGCTTCAGGATTCTGGTGCGGTAATCCCAATCCGGCGATTAAATCCAGGCCTTTATGCACTAGAAAATAACGCGACCGTCAACGTCGCCTCCAAGCGCTTTGCCAATTTATTTGGCCTACTCGCAAACAGCCTTTATGTAGGCCCGTTCAGAAACGCTATTAATCAAGGCGCGGGCAGTTACTTTGATCTCGCGATTGGCACCTCTTTCATTGAGGTGTGGAACAACTGGAAGAACGGCGACACTCTGTCCCAGAACCAAGCAATCCAGAGTATCACGGAAGATATAAAGCACATTTTCGACTTCAAGACCCTCGAAATCAATCCGTCGAACGATAGGAAGACACTTAAAATTATCGTGGACGGCAGCCACTACGGGCTTAAGGAACTTGGCGCTGGAATTGCACAGTTTATCATCGTTCTCGGAAACTTGGCAACTCGGAAGCCTCGGCTCCTCTTGGTTGACGAGCCAGAACTCAATCTTCACCCAAGCCTCCAGTCTGACTTCCTCACGACCCTGGCCTCGTATACGCAAGACGCGGTCATTTTTGCAACGCACTCAATCGGTTTGGCTCGCGTAATGTCAGATAGTCTTTACACGTTCAAAAAAATTAATCACGTCGCGACCGTAAGGCCTTTTGCCCAGACGCCGAACTATGCGGAGTTCCTAGGTGAGATGAGCTTCTCCTCATTTAGCCGCCCGTCAACCATCAATGATCAATCGTCTCTTGCAGCGAGGAGTTCTTTGGTTCCTGCTCGGCGCGGCCGAGGCCAAGGAGCATAAACATCGCCGTGCGAGTTGAAATGAAACTGGAGATCGGGAAATTGAGGTCAGTTGAGCTCATTCACCAAACTCTGGGTCTTGTGTTCGCTCTGGAGGAGGAGGGTGATCACGCCCGTGTTTTGACGCACATAGTCTTCGAACGCCTTAGTTGTTTGCGCGGTTTCCTTGCAGTCAACGGCTCTTAGGTTGTCCAGCACCGTGCCAAAGCCAAGAATGAGCCCGAAGGGGAAACCAAAAAGGCCCCAGGCCATGCTAATGGTGTTTGCCCTTAGGCCAGCTTTGCGGATGCAGCTTTTGCAGCCAATACGAAAGACCTCCTGCTTCCTATGAAGCCAAAGGAAGCCCCTGCGTGTGATAATCCTACGTCCATGAATTGTCTGCCCTCGAATGCCGCACATTGGGCAGGGAAGTTGACGGACCCGGCGGATCAATTCCTTCACTTGGTCCGGAGTGTAGGTATGCCGTTGAGCGGAGATAGCCGCGTTAAATCCATCCAGCAGACCGCGTCGGCCCATTTCTTCGCGGAGCACCTGAGTGGCATCATCGGATAACTCCGTAGTTTCGAAGACAGCAATCTGGCGTAATTCCTCGTCCGCCATGTTGCTATAGGTCTGGCGCAGGTCATGGATGGTTGGCATTTAGGTTCTTTCCTCGTCTTCGGGCCTTATGCCATTGGTAACTGCGCACTGAGTTCAGGCAAGATAAAAAGTGCAAGGAGATATGCCCCTTATGGAGTTCCCATGCCGGAGTTACTCCTTTGGTTCGATTGCGATCCAGGCGATTTCGGAGACGTAATGTCGGCGGACGGGAACGCCTCCGACGGCCCAGGTGAAATTCGATTCGGAAAGCGAGTCGGTTTTGCAAACCAGGAAGGAGCCCATGTGTCCCGCTTCGCAAAGGAACACGAGGGGACGACGGGCAAATGGTTTGGAAAACTCGACAAATCCCGTAGTGAAACTCTGATTAACCAATTCGATTGGTATGGTTCCCATCTCGACTCGCTCGAAGGCGGTGAGTGGCGCTCCAGATTGAGCAGCTGGCGCTGGCACCTGCGGAGCAGGTCGAAACAGGCGCACAGCTCCCAACCAGGCCACCAACCCCGCCGCCAAAACAGCGGTTGCTCCCAATGCCAGGGATACGCCCAACCAGATCTTGAACTGCCGGGTTACGGCGCGCAAGTCCGCCAACTCGGAGCGGAGTTTGTCGTGAACGGTTTGATCCGGTGTCGTCTCCGGTAGGGTGTCCATGATTCACTCCAGCAAATCGGTTCAGAGGAAAAAAGTCACCACAAAATCGATGGGAGGCAATGGGGGATTACTGATTTTGATTACCGATTGCTGATCTTAGTCATCCCAGCCCTGCGGACTGGGTAAGGAGTTGCGGCCCGTTGGGCCTAAAGTTAGAAACTCGTGCTCGTTTCCTACGAGCGCGGTAAAGTGGGGCAAATATTTGGACTCGGCGGGAGCCTCTCCTTACCAGGCTGGATAACTACGACAATCTCAGATTCCAAATTTCGGAGACGATTAAGGTTGACCGGCAAGTTCGCGAGCGCTTGGTTTGGCTTGAATCTCCTTTCCCAAATGACTCGCGTGCGCCCGCTCGGTCGGCCCTCAGCGGGCCTTCGCTGCTGCGAATCCTTCTCGCCGCTTCCCAATCGGCTCGAATCCACTCTCACCACCAAGATGAGATTCATCCTAAAGCCCTCACCCGGCGTTGCCACCTTCTCCCTCAGGGAAATGGAACAGGGCCAATTCCGCCCTCATCCGGCTGTGCCACCTTCTCCCCCGGGAGAAGGGAATACGTCGCCTGCTTTATTGAGTTGGTGAAATCACTGGCTTCGTCTCCTCGTTTCTTGACCGCATCAGGAAGAGGGTGAATTGCTGATCGCGGATTTCTTATTGCTGGTTGGCCGGACCAAGGAGAGCCGACGGAGGTTGGGGGCGGGGGGAGCCTCTCCACGGCAATCTCAAACTTCAAATTTCAGGTCTCAAAGGGCCGGATTTTCTCACACCCCAACACGCACTTCGGGCAGAGGAGCGGAGTTACTTGTGACGCGACGGGCGGGGCCGAGGAGGATGAACAGGGCGGCGGCGGCGTAGGCAATTGAGGAGAGGAGTAGAGCGGTGCGGATGCCGACGGCGTCGGCGAGGCTGGTGATGCCGAGGCTGGCGAAGGGCATGATGCCGAAGAAGCTGAGTCCGGCGAGGGCGGAGACGCGTCCGCGCAAGGGGCCGGGGGCGCGCTCCTGGACGACGGTGTTGGATAGGCCGACCATGGTGGAAACGCCGAGGGAGATGAGGATCATGCAGGGGACGGCCAATGAAAAATGGGTGGCGCGGCTGAGGCCGAACAGGGCGAGGACGACCATGATGGAAGCGGTGAGGAGGAATCGGTGGCGCATGGAGGGTTGGACTCCGAGAAGGCCGATGGAGCCAACGAGCGCGCCGGTGCCGGCGGCGCCCATGAGCAGGCCCATTTTGTCGGGTCCGAGGTGGAGGACGTTTTTCACGTAGAGCGGCAGCATCACGACCATGACGGGAAAAACAAAGATGGTGATGGAAGCCATGAGGGCGAGCATGGCCAGAGTCGGTTTATCGGAGCGGACATAAAGCCAGCCTTCTTTCATGCCGGTGCGGCGCTGGTCTTCTTCTTCCGCGGTGCCTTTGGCTCGGGGATGAATGGAGGCAACGGCTATCATGAGGGCTACGTATGAGAAGGCGTTCAGGTAAAAGGCGGAGGCGGTGCCCCACGCGCCGATGACGTAACCAGCGAGGGCTGGGCCGACTAACCGAGTGCCGTGGAAGATGGCGCGGTCCACAGCGATGGCGGTGGCGAGGTGCTCCTTCTTGACGAGTTCGGGAACAAGGGCAGACGCAGCGGGCATTTCAAATGAGTTGGAAATGCCGAGAACCACGGCCACAGAAAGGATATGCCAGATGGCCACCCTGCCCTGCCCGACGAGCGTGCCGATAAACAAGGCGAGGATGATTTGGACGATTTGGGTGATGATCAGAATCCAGCGTTTATCGTAACGGTCGGCAAAGGATCCACCGATCATGGTGAGGGCTATCATCGGAATGCCGGTGGCGAAGTTGACCATGCCAAGCATGGCGGCCGAGCTGGTGAGGGTGGTCATGACCCAGCCCTGAGCCATGAGTTGCATCCAGGTGCCGGTCATGGAAATGGCTTCGCCGGTCATGTAGCGAGCGAAAGGTCCTCCGCGGAGGACGGCCCGGATGTTTTGGAAATGGGTCATTTTACGCGGTCAATTGCTGAGTGCGGATTTCCGTGGGGCACCCAGGATGGAAATGACAAAGCCAGAATGACGAATGACGATGACCTTGCCGAACATTTCTGCGGCCGAGCCGATCGCACTCCGATGAAGCCGATCAGGAAAGACAATCTCCTCTCCTTCGCCATTGAGTTGGCGGGTAAGGCAAAGTTCGAGGTCCAAAGCCAGGTTTGGAACCTTTGTTGTCTTCGCGTGCTTCTGTGAAAGGTGCCTCACCGGACTTGTTCGCGGGCGGCGGCGAGAGCTTGCTCGATCATTTTGCGGCTCTCGCAGGGGCTTTGCCAGCGTTGCTGCATTTCTGCGCTCAAGGTGCGCAAAGGATCGAAGTAGGGGAATAACGCTCCCGGCTTGACGCTGGGGCTGCTGAACACGGCGATGCCGGTAGTGCGATCGTAGTATTCGTAGGAATGCGCGTCGCGCTTGCCGCCGCCGCCCATGGTGTCGACGACAAAGGAGGGAGTGTTGAAACCAGCGGTGTAGCCGCGGACGTGCTTCTCGATCTCCAGGCCAGCGTGCAGCGATGTGCGCAAGTCTTCCACGCCGGGGACCATGTCGTGGAAGTAGACGTAGTAGGGATGAATGTTGACGTAGCTGAGACGCCGCACGAGCAATTGCATGACGGCGGGCTGGTCGTTGACGCCGTGTTGCAGGACAGTCTGGCAGCGAACCGTGATTCCTCGCTCGGTGAGGAGGTCCATCGCTTCCTTGGTGACGGCGGTGATTTCGTTCGGGTGATTGAAATGGGTGTGGACAACCACATCCTTGTGCAATTCGCGGCCGAGCTCCACCACGCGCGTGAGGGCATCCACCCACGGGGTGTCCGTGAGGATTTTTTGCGGCAGGACGCAGAGGCCCTTGGTCGCATACCGGATGCGCCGGATGTTCGGCATGTTGAGCAACCGTTCCCCGATGAGTTGAATGTGCTCGGCCTTGAGGTTGTAGCTGTCGCCTCCGCTGATGACAATATCCTCGAGTTCGGGGCGGGACTCGATATAAGCGAACGCTTCTTCCCAGCGCTGGATGCGCGGGGTGAGTTTGGATTTTTCCACCATCTCCGTGTCGCCGCCAATGGCGTAGCTGCGCGTGCAGAAGCGGCAATAGACCGGGCAAGAGTCGAGCGGCAGAAAGAGCGCCTTATCCGAGTAGCGGTGCGTGAGACCTAGCACCGGTGAATCTTTGCGCTCGTGCAACGAATCAAGGCGCAACTCCGGGTGGTCGGCCACCTGTTGCGAGGCTACGGGCAGAAATTGCGTGCGGATGGGGTCCTGGTAGGGCTGCTGCCAGTTGATCAAGCCGAGCAGGTAGGGCGAAATGCGCAAGGCCATGGGCGCGCGCTTTAGACCTTGCTCGACGTCGGTATAGAACGTTTCCGGGACAATGTTCTGGAGAAGGTCACGGAGCTGACGAACGTTTGTGACTGTGTTCCGCGCCTGGAAAGTGTGCGTGTTAAATTCTTCCGCGGCCACTCCCCGAAACCCGGGCACTGCGGTCCAAAAATCATCCTGTCGCAAGGCGCGGTGTTCCAGCGAGCTGACGGGGGTCACCAAGGCTGCTGCGTCTATAATTTGGGATTCCATATTTAAAGAGAGCCGGGTTGTCATCTCAGGATTGAGCGCGGGGGCTGCGAGTCTTCTGATTGGTTTCTGCGCAATGAGTGGAAATGGTGTGCATGACGTCTCCGAGGGTGGTATTGGCAAATTCCCGTTGCATGGCTTTTTCCGCGGCAATAAAGACCTCTTCCAACGCTTCCTGAACGCAAGTGCCGACCGGGCATTTGCGATTGGGCTCACGGGGCGGGAGCGCAAAAGGTTCATCCTCCTCCACCGCGCCATACACCTCTGCCAGGCTAATTTTTCCCGGAGGACGAGCCAGCCTGGAACCGAGCCCTGCGCCTTTGCGCGTTTCGACCAGTTTAGCCCCTTGCAAAGCCAGCAGCAACCGGCGGATGACCACGGGGTTGGTGTTGACGCTGTCTGCCAGAAAACCTGACGTGACGGGCTGTCCTTGCTTATAAGCAAGAACTGCGAGCACATGAACTGCCATGGCAAAGCGACAACTGGTTCGCATATCCAGCGCATATGTAACAACACCGGTTACATATGTCAATGGGGTCAAAACGAAATATTTTAAGAAAAAAGCGGTTCAGGGAAGCTAAAAAAGGGGGGGTGGAGACGGCCAGAAGGAGACGAAGTGGTTGGACGAAGAGGCGGACAGAAAAAAGTGAGAGATCAAGTGGGGAGACGAAGAAGGGTAACGTAATAGATGGGAGAGTTATGGACAGAAAACGGGGTTGGAGGGCCGATTTGCGATTATGATTACGATTAGGAGCAAAAAGGATCAGAGGGTCGTGGGTTGACATTCCCGCTTAGAGTTCCGATTTTGACTACGGGTTTATGCCGCTAAATGTTTTAATTATTCCGGACAAGTTCAAGGGAACCTTAGACGCACAGTCGGTGGGAGAATCAATCGGGAAAGGATGGAGACAGATCCGACAGGAGGACCATTTGGAGTTCCTGCCGATGAGTGACGGAGGGGATGGGTTTGGGCTCATCCTTAGCCAGGTGCTTGGCGCTGAAGAACAACGAATCAAAACGGTTGATGCCGCGCATCGTGCAACCGAAAGCGTGTGGTGGTGGCATGGGCCGTCGCGGACGGCGATTATAGAATCGGCGCGAGTGATTGGTTTGGCCCAATTGCCTCCAGGGAAGTATCACCCCTTTGAATTGGACACGCGAGGTCTGGGAGAGATGCTGCTGGCGGCGCATGCCAAAGGAGCTAAACGATGTGTGCTGGGGATTGGTGGCAGCGCGACGAATGACGGCGGATTTGGGATGGCTTGCGCGCTGGGCTGGCAATTTTTTGACACGCACGATGAAAAAATTACACGGTGGACGGAGTTGCATGCGCTGGCCCTGGTCCGGCCGCCGGATGAAACGAAGCTGATTGACGAATTGGTGGTGGCGGTGGACGTGCAGAACCCCTTGTTAGGGGATAAAGGCTGCACACGCATTTATGGTCCACAAAAAGGTTTAAAACCGGCCGACTTTGAATTCGCAGAACAAAACCTCCGGCAGATGGCCGACATCCTTGAAAAGGAACTGCATTTGAGTTGTGCAAACGTGCCTGGGTCCGGCGCGGCGGGAGGTTTGGGTTTCGGTTTGCAATGCTTTGCCGGGGCTCGATTGGAACCGGGCTTTCAGTTGTATGCCGAGTACGCCGAATTAGAGGATCGTCTCGCCAAGGCAGACCTCGTGATCACCGGTGAAGGCGCGCTGGACGAACAAACTTTGATGGGCAAAGGCGTCGGCGAGTTGGCACAGCTCTGCAAGAGTCGTGACCTTTCGTGCATCGGGCTGGCGGGCGTGGTGACGAATCCGGTGGAAGCTCGCAAGCTGTTCACGCTGGTGCTGGGATTGACTCCGGATTTTACCACACGGGAGAACGCAATGAAGCAAACGGCGGTTTACCTGGAGCAACTTGCGGCTCAGGCGGCGCGGAATTGGAATAGTGTTGCGCAGCCGGCGTGAGGCCGGCGAGGGCCGGCATTTCAGATCTCAAATTTCAGATTTCAGATTATTGCTTCTCGTTGGCGGAGCCGCCGAACATTTCGCGGGCCATTTTGAGGCCGAGCTTTTGCATGTTCGCCTGCTGGGTTTGGAATTCCTGGTATTGCTTGAACTGGTCAGGGGTTAGCACTTCTTTGGCGCGCTGGGCCACGCGGCTGTTGTACTGATCCACCCATTGAAGTTGTTGATCGATTTTCTCCGATGTCATCATCTCCTTGATGTTTTTAGGAACCTGAGAGTTATCGGTTGGAATGACGGGCGGGAGTGAGGCCTTCTCCTCCTGCATAATTTGGAGCAATTGGGCGGACT
>JAQGOV010000120.1 GCA_028293425.1 Verrucomicrobiales bacterium | reverse complement strand
CAATACATCGAGGTCGTGAAGCAAGAAGTTCCCGCTTGGCATTAACTCCATGCTGAAGCCCTCTCCTAATCCTAATCGTCCCCCTGTATTTTCCATAGCGGTTCAAGCCCTCGAGCTAGACCAGGCTCTGATCTCCTTCATGCTTCAAAGCTATCGCGGCAATGCAATCAAAGTATTGGCTGGTTCTCTCTGTGCTAGAGATGATATCCAGACGGATTCAACCCTTCAGCTCGGGGTAGCTTCGCTTCGGCCTCGCAGGATGCGCACCGGCAAAACAGACTAGCTCGGAAAAATTGAATGTCAGATATGGATAGACTTTAAAAATGAAAAAGAAAATGAAACTTACAAATAACAAAGCAATGGCGTTGACCTTCCTTGCCGTCGCCGCTCTCACCGTTGGCTGCAATAAGGAACAAACCACTGCTCAACAAATCGACAATATCAAAGCCGAAACCAAAGCAGCCGCCAGTGATATAAAGGATTACACTTACGCGCAGAAGGGGGAATTTGTCGAAAAAATGCAGGCCAGTCTCGCTCAGATCAACAAGGACCTGGAGCAGCTCTCAGCCAAGGTCGAAAAATCCGCTCAAGCTTCCAGGGCCGAGGCAAAACCCAAACTGGACGCGCTCCGCGAACAAACCGCTAAGTTGACCAGGCAGCTCGACGAGGCCAGGAACGCTCCCGAATCAACTTGGGATAGCGTCAAGACCAGCTTCAAAAAAGGCTACAATGAAGTCAAAGACGGATTCAAAGAGGCCAGCGACTGGGTGAGCAGCAAACTTTCAACCTGAGCAAACCCAATCCGATTTTTTCCTAAAATAATCAAACAATTAGAAGCAAGAGAAACCATTATGAAAAAAACATCACTCACCACAGTCAAAACCATGCTCGGACTCTCACTTTGCGCTTTGTCGCTGGTAGGAGGCCTGACTGGCTGTGCCGGTAACCGCTACACCCAAAGCACGGGTGAACAAGTCGACGACCGGGCCCATTCGGTCCGCGTCAAGAGCGCGCTCAATGCGGACACTCAATACAAATACGGGGACGTCTCGGTCCAAACCTTCAAAGGGGTCGTCCAGTTGAGCGGATTCGTCAATTCAAGGGATCAAAAGAACCGGGCGGCTGAGCTGGCTAAAAAGGTTGAAGGTGTGCGCGAAGTGCAGAACAACATCACCGTCAAGGAATCAGCCAACTAATAACCCCTCTACTAAAGAAAGCAACCATATGCTTTGGACCATTTGCGTAATCCTTTTGATCCTCTGGGCACTCGGGCTCGTGACAAGTACCACCATGGGTGGCTTGATTCACATCCTGCTCGTGGTAGCCATCGTCATGATTCTCGTCAGCTTTATCTCAGGCAGGAAACGGTAGCGCATCGCCTGGCCGAACTCCTGACTGAACTCCTAACTGCAAAACTTATTATGAACAAAATTCTTTCCCTGGCCTTCCTCGTGGGCGGGATCATTCTCATTATTGTTGGCGTCAATGCCATGAACTCTTTTAGCTCCGATGTTTCCAGGTTCTTTACCGGTTCCCCGACCGATAAAGCTGTCTGGATGCTGATTGGCGGCGTCGTTGTCGCTTCGATCGGCGCTGCGGGAACCTTCCGGGGTGCTAAATAACCAAACAAGTTCCGCGTTGAACCAGCGCCGGTGCATCCGGTGCTTGAACCTTCAACCACTCACAGATTAATATTAACAAATCAAACATTATGGATAAACAAAGACAAGCAATCGGAAATGACCTCGGCACTCTCGCGGAAGATGCGCGTGCCTTAATGAACGCCACGGCCGGCGTGGCTGGCGATGAAATCGGCCAGGCTCGCAAGCGCCTCGCTGCCGCCCTCGAAAGCGGCAAGGAAATCTATGGCCGCGTTAGGGAGAAAGCTGTTGAAAGCGTCAAAGCGACGGACCAGGCGGTTCGAGAGAATCCTTATCAGGCCGTGGGCATCGCCATGGCGGTAGGCGCCCTCGTCGGCTATCTCCTCGCCCGGCGGTCTTCCCGCAACGACTGAGTTTTATGCCGCCAGCCGCTCACCCATTGACCCCGATAGCCGCACCGCCAAAACGGTTGGCGCGGCAGTTGTTGACCATCGGTGAAAACCGGCTGGAGCTCTTGATGCTCGAAGTGCAGGAGGAACGAGAACACCTCCTGCACGCCATCCTGCTCGCCTTGGGGGTCGCCCTGTTCAGTTTCCTGGCTGGTCTTGCGTTCACCGTCTCGCTTGTGATCTTCCTCTGGGCGCTTTCGCCCATCGCGGTGCTGTTGACATTGACCATCCTTTACAGCGCCGCCGCCTGGTTCCTTTATCGCCGGTTCACCGATCTCCAGCGAAACTGGAAAACATTTCCTGCCACCATCGACCAATTGAAGAAGGATCGCGCATGCCTCGAAAAATGCCTCACATAAATCCGTTGGCCATCCGCAAAGGGCTGCTCATCGCTGAAAGCGAAATCAACCGCGCCAATGCAATGGAGGAATGGGTTACCATGAAGTCGGGCGTGCATGCCCTCGCTGGACGTGTCAAAACCGTCAGCGCGCTCGCCTCCGCGGCTGGGATCCTCATGGCTGGCGTGGCTGCCTTCAAACGCAGCAGGTCGGTGGCATCCGGCCCAGGCCATTCCTGGTTTCGAACTGCGCTGAACGGAGTTCGAATGGCTGGCTCCCTTTGGTTCGCGCTCCGGGCGCAAAAATGATGACCGACCTCCTCTTGAAATGAACACGGATGCTAAAGTCGCAGTTCAGACCCTCCCAGCCACCAGCCCATTGCTAACGGAGTTGCCTCACCCCGAGGTTCTCAGCGTTGAGCCAGTGGTCCCGCTGCCTGCACCGCAATCCAAAATGACCCCGGTCCAGATTCTCATCATGGCTCTGGGCACGATGGCCCTTCTGTATTTCGCCCGCCCAGTCGTTTTGCCCATCGTCCTCGCCTGCGTGGCAGGGATGACTCTTAAGCCTCTGATCCGTTGGCTCTCCGACTGGCACATCCGCCCCCCTCTTGGCGCGGCAGTCGTGCTGCTTCTGCTGGTATCCGCGGCAGGCGTGGGGTCCGTTCAACTCGGCCGTCCGGCTGCCACGTGGTTGAATGACGCTCCCAAGCATATGACCGAATTGCGCGAGCGCGTCCAGAAACTATTTCCCAAGGCTGCCCGCTTCAGTCAGGCAGCAGCCGCTGTCAACAACATGGGCGCAGCGGAGGACGAGAAAAAGCCTGCCACCGTCGAATTGAAAACTAGTCGTGTTCCGACGACGTTGATTAATTGGACCGGAACTTTCCTTGCTGGCATCGGAGAAACCCTGGTCCTGCTCTACCTCATGCTCGCCTCGGGTGACATGTTTCTGCAAAAGCTCGTCCATGTAATGCCGACCTTGAGCGACAAAAAGCGTGCCGTTGACATCAGCCATGAGGTTCAGCAGAACATTTCCAATTATCTTTTCTCCGTATCTTTGATCAACCTCGGTCTGGGACTGATTGTAAGCGGGGGACTCTACTGGCTCGATTTGCCCAACGCCTTCATGTGGGGAATGCTTGTGGCCGTCCTCAATTTTATCCCCTATTTTGGTCCGGTGGCGGGGATTATTCTTTTGGCTGTGGCCGGGCTTCTCTCGTTTGATACCCTTTGGCAGGCGCTGCTCCCTCCCGCCTGGTACTTGGCGCTCCACCTTTTGGAATCGAACATTATCACTCCAGTCGTGCTCGGCCGCCGCCTTACTCTCAATCCAGTGGTCATTTTCGTTTCATTAATTTTTTGGACCTGGCTCTGGGGCATCCCCGGCGCCTTATTATCCGTCCCTATCCTGGTTTCATTGAAGGTGATTTGCGACCGTGTCCCCGCCCTTTCCCCCGTTAATGAAATGCTCACCAACTAAATCGTGCACTGGTTTGCTTCATGAGTAATTTGCGGTCGAAAACGATTATCGGCGCGCAAAGTTTGGGTCATTCCTTGCTGAAACCTGTCGCCGCGCTGGGCGGCTTTGCCTGGGAACATTGGCGCGCCCTTCAATATGTGGCGGCGGTCATCGGAACAGCGCTGTGGCTTGCCCTGAACCCCCGCTACTGGAAACGAGATATCCGGACCAAAGTGGCCCATCAGGTCATGGCCGTGGGGCTTGAGCCGATTGGGTTTGTTTGTGCCCTGGCCGCTTTCGTCGGAATATCGGTGGTCGTCCAACTCACCTTCTGGACCGGGGAAGCCGGACAGTCGCAAATGCTTGGCCCCCTGCTGGTGACAGTTGTGGCCCGCGAACTCGGCCCAATCCTGATGAATCTAGTGGTGATCGTGCGCACCGGCAGCGCCATGACTACTGAGCTCGGCGTCCTGAAAATCAGCGGGGGCGTTGAAAACTTTCAAAAAGAAGGACAGGATCCATTCACTCATCTGGTCATGCCTCGCATCCTCGGGGTCGCCCTTTCCACGTTTTGTCTCACCATCGTTTTCATCGTCGTGGCTTTTGCGAGCGGCTATTTGTTTGCCGCGTGGACTGCCAAGGGTAGCGGTAACATGCTTTTGTTCGTCAACACTCTTTCAAAAGCGGTCCATCCCAAGGATGTTTCCAATGTCCTGGCCAAAACCCTTCTCCCCGCTCTGTTTGCCAGCGCCTCCTGTTGCATTGATGGGCTGGGTGTCACCGGAACTTTTACTGACATCCCGCAGGCGACTCAAAAGGCGCTCACGCGCTCCGTCGCTGGGCTGTTTGCTATCTCCGCCACCGTGTCGCTGCTCACTTACCTGAAAGCATGAACCAACTGGATCACTCTTCGAACCGGCACTCTATCATGGGGAAGGCAAATTGATGGAAGAGCGTTTTAAATTCAGGCGGGTCAAGGAAATCACCGGCACTTTTGTTCTGGCTATCATCCTGGCGCTGATTGCCGCCGTTGTCTGGACGGGCCACAGCCAGCGTTGGTTCAAAAGTAACGTCACCCTCCGCATCAGCCTCCCGGAAACCGGGGCGGCGGGCATTCGGCAAGGGTCCGAAGTTTACTTTCTCGGCACCCGCGTCGGCTCGGTCTCCGATATCCTTGTCGATGCCGCGGGTCATATGGAGGCGGAAACGAGTATCCGTCGTGATTTTTTTCGCTTCATCAGGGCCGATTCGTCGGCTGCTGTTAAAAAGAAGTTCGGGGTGGCGGGCGATTCCTTTTTTGAGCTCACCCGCGGCACGGGCAATCCCCTGCCCGAGCGGGATGCCTCCATTGTCTGCGGGGAGCAGTTTCAAAGTGCGATGGAAGCTGCAATCGAGGAAATCCACCATGAAGCCGTCGCCGTCCTCAAGAAATCGAGCGCTGGCATGGACACCTGGATTGCGCTCGGCACCAACCTCATCACCACCCGTGACCGAGTCGATCAGCTCCTGGCTCGGGCTGACAAAATCGCCGCGGACCTTCAGGAGGGCAAGGGCACAGCCGGCAAACTGCTGTCAGATGCCTCCGTGGCTGATGAACTCAAAACGCTGATGGTTCAGGCGAACCGCTCGATGGAGTCCTTTCAAGCAACTCTGAAAAACCTCCAAAATGCGAGCGGCAACTTGCAGATTGCCAGCACCAATCTTCCCGCCATTAGCGACGCTCTCAGCCAGG
>JAQGOV010000117.1 GCA_028293425.1 Verrucomicrobiales bacterium | reverse complement strand
GTATTTGTTAGACGTTTTTCCGAACCAGCGAGCAACAAGTCTCGTATCGTGAACTGGATTTTCGAAACCAAATGGATGATCGTGTGAAGTTCCGGTCTTTCCCTGCACCAGTACGAGGCGGCCATCTTGTTTTTGAAGTCGCGAGCGAGTTCCTGAAACGGGGTCCACTTTTCCCCGGTGGTCAAAAACAGCGCCCTTTCTCCATCCTCTATCTGCACTTTCCCCATGTGCCTCGTTGAGCAGCAGTCCTTCCTTCCTCCGTTTCGATGGATATTTGTTCTGCAGATTTTGGTTCATCTTTCATCCGGCTTCAACCCACCCCTTGATTGAATGGTTCATTGTTCGTACACCTTTGAAGCGCTGCAATTACCGTAATTAGACGCGGAGGGGCAGATGCCAACCACTGATGGAAACGGATTCTGGAGCAGGCTTCTAAATACGCCACGGATCCGAACTGCGGCAGGCTCAAGCATTTAGCCGTGACCTAGGCCTGGAAAGCCCAACTTGTCAGCGGCTAAAAAGAAGTGACCTGATTATTCATGAAATAGATTTACGGATGGATTCTCCGTAAACATCGCAGCGGCATCCCAAAGGAGTATTTCTTTCCCTTCCTGTTGAGCCTTGGTTATGAGTCTGGCTGGAAATAGGACATCATCCTCCTCACCAGTCAGGAGGAGATCAGCTTCAATAGCAGCCTGCTGCAGGTGGTCTGGTGCAAGATTGGCAATGAGGTTGAGGAGCTTTTGGGTTGGGGTGAACTCGATTGGGATTGGTGGGTCGTTGGTGAAGCGGTTTTGTTCTTTGGATCCATAAATTGCCTCAAAATTAGGTTTTAACCGCAAAGATTGAAGCATCGACTTCTTGGCAGGGCAAGAGTCTTAACTTCCGATGGTTGGTGACATTGGGTCAGCCGAGGGTTGTAATCGGTCTGCCATGAACTTCTGAACGCAGAAAACTGACAAAGGGCCGAAGAAATCGCATCTCCGAGGAATTTCCATTCGGCTTCGCTTTTGAGGCTTGAGAAGCAGCTAATTAGGAGTCCGGCCGAGATGATTGCCACTTTTCCTTGAACATTAAACCTCCCTTAACGTCAATGATTTACCTGGATGATCATAAAACCTGAAGCGCGGTTGATATCTCGCTGTTTGTGCGGGGAAACTGCCGCTTGGGACGAGCTATTTAACTGCCACTACGTGTCCACTTGTTCATTCGTATTTCAGCTGGGACTCAACTTCACTCGTGAAGATGCAGAAGAAGTATCTCAAGAAGTGTTTCTAAACGTCGTCCGCAATCTCAAATCTTTTCGGGGAAACTGCCAGTTCCAAACATGGCTTTTTCGTATCGCTCTAAATAATGCGCGGGATTACCGGCAACGAAAGATGGCCCTAAAGCGGGGTGGGGGCCGAGAACCCATTTCGCTTCATTGGATCCATCCGGAAACCGGGCTCACATGGGACATTGCGAGCAATGCGCCTGAGCCCGACGTTGCCCTTGTCAATGCAGAAAGACTCTTCTTGCTTGGACAAGCTTTGGACGGACTGGAGAGCTCGTACAGAGAGCTCCTCGAATTGCGCTATTTTGCCGGGCTCAGCTATGAAGCGATTTCCAAAATACTGGACCTAAACACGAAGACCGTGGGTTCTCGATTAAATGCATGTTTGACAAAATTGAAGGTTAACTTGGACAAGCTCGTAGCTCGGCAAAGTTCCCAGAAAAGTCGTGACTTGCTTGAAATATGAGAGCCAAACTGCGCTGCAGCGTGGTTGCGACGCTGCACGGATGAGGATGCCACATGCGTAAATGCCTCACACTAATCCTTTTATTAGCGATACGGTCGTATAGATAAGGCAGCCACCGCTGTGGATGTTTGGCTTCTTGAGATGTTTCCTGCTCCTCTTTCAGATCTGGGCATTATTGGTAACACCCTGGCTGATAGCTAAAAAAGAGCCTCACCCCTTCGGGGAAGATCGTGCGTGGCTTTCACGCTGCAATCTTCCTGAGCTTGCGCTTGGTAGGCGGCGTAGTCGCCGGCCTGGCGCGCCCCTTGGCCCAATGCTTCATGGAAGCGATTTGTTCCGCCATGAGCTGGACAATGAAACAAAGTCCGTGAGCACCCGGGCGACCGTGAGGTCGTTTAGCTGCTGCTCTTCGTCAAAAGCCAGAGACATGGCTTCAACAAAGACTGCTTCGATTTCAGTGCTACATCACCTTTTGCTTAAGCACACTCCCTCAGCCGTTCTGGCCACAGGGATTCGCGAGGTCCAAAAATGAAACACATTTTTCAGTCCGGCTCTTGCGAAGCACCTCCACGGGCTTCAGGAAAAAACCTCCGAGGGGGATATCCCTGTAGGCGAATCCCTGAATAGCCCCCGCAGGGCCTGCCATTCTATTTTATAGGCCGGATTGTTAAACAAATAACCATCCAAACCCAAAACTATGAACATTAATCAAGAATTAAAAAATACCGTCAGCACACCTCCAACAGTAAACCGCGCAACCTCAAAAAAACTGATCCCGATCAGTGCAGTTCTGCTGGCTGCGCTGCTTTCCAGCGCTTGCGTGGGAATGGCAGGGCAAGCGCCTGTCAATCTTAGATCGGCAGGCAACTTCGTGATTCTATCAAAAACAGGAGTCACCGACGTTTATGCATCAGCCATTGTCGGAAATGTTGGAACAAGTCCTATCACCGGTGCAGCTCTGGTCCTGGCTTGCGATGAAGTGGTCGGGGGAGTTTACGCAGTCGATGCCGCGGGTCCGGCGTGCCGTGTGACAGCCCCGAGTTTGTTGACCACGGCCATCAGTGACATGCAGGCCGCATACACCGACGCCGCCGGACGTTCACTGCCCGATGCCACGGAGCTGGGGGCGGGAAATATTGACGGGAAGACAATCAACCCCGGCCTCTACAAATGGAGCAGTTCGGTCGTAATCCCCACTAAAGTCACGCTCCATGGTGGTCCCAATGATGTCTGGATCTTTCAAATTGCGGGCAATCTCACCGTGGGTAACGGTGCTGCCATTACTTTGAGCGGCGGCGCCCAAGCCAAGAACATTTTCTGGCAGGTCGCCGGCCAGACAACCCTGGGGACGACGGCTAGGTTCAATGGAGTTGTATTGTGTCAAACCTTGATCGCCATGAAGACCGGCGCGGTTATGAGAGGCCGGGCGCTGGCTCAGACTGCGGTCACCTTGCAGATGAATGCCGTTACAGAGCCGGCCCGGTAAGGTCGCCGAGGTGCTGCCCACACTGGGCGGCACCCGATGTTTAGGTAGGAGAACGTTCAAAACATCCCACCCGAAATTCAAAGCGGAGCAATCCGCAACTCTTTTGCGCAAGGTTGCACGATCGGAAAACAAGACGAGAAAAACAGAAGCCAATAAACCTATGAAACAAAGTGAAAATAAATGCATCAGCATAGGTGGCAAGCGCAACAAGACCGGCCCGAATGGTTTTGGTGCTCTCTGTTGTCTTGATGTTCGGGCTCCAAGATGTGATGGCAGCTCAAGCGCCCATTTACCTTGGAGCGGCCGGCCGCTTTGCGGTTTTGGCGGGCAGTGAAATCACCAGCGTCGCTCCGTCTGATATTTGGGGTGATGTCGGATTGAGTCCGGCTGCCCGGTCTAAGATCGCTGGATTGACACCAGCAGAAGTAGTGGGAGCAATCTTTGCGGCAGATGATGGAGGCGCGGTCCCGCCACGTTTCAACTAACCGTGCTTAACCCAATCACGTAACGGTTGCGTGGAAACCCCAAAAGCTCGGGCTGCTCGGCGCAAACTGAGAAAGCGGCGTCGGCAACTTGCAAGTGCTTCAAGAATTGAGTCAGCACGGCACGCCATTATCAAGCCGCTCAGCCGTGCGCTCAATGTACCGCGCTCGTCGGTGCTCTCGGACAACCCGGTTGCCAGGTGCCTTGCTTTCTCCTCCTGATGGCCACTCTCTAGCCCTTCGTTCAGTAAGTAACGTATGAACCGCCTGCCATGTGCCTTCCACAGAAGGACCTGTTCTTTGGAGGAGTGGAATTTGTAGTCGTGAGTTTGATAGCTAAAAAAAGAGCCTCACCCTTGCGGGGAAGCTCGTGCGCAGCTTTTACGCTGCAATCTTCCTGAGCTTGCGGTCAGTTGACTGGGTCGTCGCCGGCCTGGCCCGCCCCTTGGCCCAATGCTTCATGGAAGCGATTTGTTCCGCCATGATCTTCGACAATGGAACAAAGTCCGTGAGCACCCGGGCAACCGTGAGGTCGCTTGGCTGCTGTTCTTCGTCAAACGCCAGAAACATGGCTTCAATAAAGACTGCTTCGATTTCACTTCCCGTTAACCCTTCCGTGGCCCTAGCAAGCTGCACCAGGTCAAAGTCCTTTGGATTGCGAGCATGGCGGCGAATCTGGATGTCCCAGATAGTTTCCCGTTCGCTTGGGTTTGGGAGATCCACCCACCACAGTTCATCCCACCTGCCTTTGCGCAGGAGTTCCGGTGGCAGCTGTGACACGTCATTGGCCGTGGCGACCACGAACACGGGGGCGGTCTTTTCCTGCATCCAGGAAAGGAAGGACCCAAACACCCGGGCTGAGGTGCCTCCATCGGTGCTCCCGGAGCTTTTGGAGCCGCTGAGTGCTTTCTCGATTTCATCAATCCAAAGCACACAGGGCGCAATGGCTTCGGCGGTCTGGATAGCGGACCGGAGGTTGCTTTCTGACTGGCCCACCAATCCAGCGAAGATGCGGCCCGCATCGAGCTTGAGCAGTGGAACCCCAAAGGCCTTGGCGGTCGCTTTAGCGGTCAGACTCTTTCCGGTTCCGGGAATCCCGATAATGAGCACCCCTTTGGGGGAGGGGAGGCCATAATCCTTGGCTTTCTGCGAATACGCCTGGTTCCGGGACAAGAGCCAGTCTTTAAGTGCATCCAATCCTCCGATGCTCGCCAGGGACTCTTTTGTTTCAATGAGTTCCAGGATGCCGTTCTTCTTGACCGCGAGCGCCTTTTCCCGAGCCACCATGATGGGATCAATGGCACGGGTTTGCACAAAGGACAGGGCAAAGGCGTTCTCGGCTTCGGTGGTGGTGAGACCACCCGCCGCATCGATTACCTTTTCCTGGGCTTCGGCTTCCATGCTAGAGATTCCAGCGGACTCGAGGATGCCTTTGAGCACGGTTCGGAGTTCTTCCCGACCCGGCAAGTCCAAGTCAAGAACCGTCAGTTCGCGTTCCAGTTCCGGGGGAAGAACCAGGCGGCAACCTGAGAGGAGGATGGTCTTTTGTTTGGTTTTCCCTTCGGCGAGCACGTCCTTGAATTTGCGCAGGAGGATGGGATTAGCTTCCTCGAGGAACAGGTGGTAGTCCTTAAGGAGCGTGATGGTTCGCTCCCGCTGTTCTCCAATGGCTTGCAGAACGTCCAGTGGGTCATTGGCACTGGTGACTTGCTTAGTTTGGGTATTGACCAGGCCATCCACTACTGACCAATAACAGAGCTGGTAGTTTTCGGTTTCCTTTGTGTTTTGGTTGAGGTGATGGAGGACACGTTTCAGTTCCACCTCCACCCGTTGTTCTTCAGGGGAGACCAGGTACAGGCCCGGATAACCGGCCTGAATGTAATGGCTAATCTTTTGGCCAAGGGCAGACAGCGCACAAGGGATGGCTGGGCCTGAGGCTGCATTGTTTAAGATGGTATTTAGCATAGTGATGTTGTTGTGAATATTTGGTTAAAAACTGTTCGATAACCCGGGAGTCTTATAAGCAAAGGAACTCTTGGGGGGCCAAGGGGTGCCCAACCCGTCAGCGGTTAAACTGTTGTTGTTCCCACGCCAGGCATTCTTCGCGTGAGCGGGAGAAAAAGAGCACGGTTCCAAGAGAATTTCTGACCTCCCAGAACTGGCTTGTGTTGCTGAATTCAATTGTTGTGGCCCGCGCTATTTCCAGGGAACCAATTGACCCAAGGTCAATCAGTTCATTGTAAAAGCAGGAGCCATTCCCGGTTTGGTCGAAGGTCAAGACACAGGTATTCACGTGTTGACCTTTTGTTGCTGTTTAATGGAGGCGCGCCCGTGGTACTCGGGTTTGCGGACCTTTTTGTGCGGTGTGCCCAGGGCTTTTTCCAGGAACTGGGTCGCCTGCTCACAATCGGCTCCTTTGAATCCAAGAGCGTCGATTTGGATAGCTCCATCGGGAGCCACGGTCACTTCAATGGTTTTTTTCATTTATGGATGGGTTTGGAGAATGTTGAGGGATTAACTGTAGAAATAACCCAGCTCCCGTAGGGACACCCAGCCTGGCAAATGAGCCTGGCTGGGGTCGGGTTTTCCTACGATCACGTGGTCCAGGAGCTCTATTTTTAAGATCTGCCCGGCTCGGATTAGGTCGCGAGTGACCTTGATGTCTGCTTCCGAAGGGGAGGCCTCGCCACTGGGATGGTTATGTGCAAGGACAATGGCCTGGGCTCCTCCGGCAATCGCGACCCGGAATACTTCCCTTGGGTGAGCATGGCAAGTGTCCAAGGTTCCCAAGGTCACCAGGTGAAAACCCAGAAGCCGCTTCCGGGTGTTTAAAAGGAATACCACCAGGCACTCCTTATCCTGATCATACCAGGGAGCTTTCTCAACCGCTTCCCGCCAGGTGCAAGCCACCTGGTCAGGTTTATCGACCGTGCGCCAATCGACTGGGTACTCGGCAAGGCGCAGCACCTTGAGTTCGGGTACTTGATACGGGAGAACAGGGGCAGGGGCAGGGGAAGCGGTTCCTCCTTCGAGGGGTAAGGGCGCTTGCAGTGCTTTAGTTCTCATAAGGATGAAATCACAAGTTTAATGGCCCCATCCCCCCGGGAAGCGCGGGTCACAAGGTGTCCTTTGTGTTTGGCTTCCCGGGTGGCCTTGTGCACGGCATAGAGTTGAAGGAGTTTGCCAAAGTTTTTCCCGACCTCCCCTTCCACGTGCCCATCCCACCAGTCGGTGGTCAATTGAAAGGTGCCGTCCTTTTGAGCATGCAGGGCAATGTCATAGGGGCCTTTCAAGCGGATGACGTAATCGGCCCGAAGCCAGTTCTCGAAATAACCGCGTGCCTGCGCATCGGGGAGCAGGGTTAATCCCAGTTCCTCGACAGCCGAGCGCAAAGCGTCGGCGTCTTTGATTTGAGTTTGAATGGATGTGAAGTGACTCATAATGAATGAATGAATGGTTGATTTGATTGGTGAATGAATCTGAGTAAGTGGTTGGTTGATGAGTTTGGGTAAAAAGGAAGCGGCAGCTTGGGTGTTTAAAACCTTTGAACTGCCGCTTTTGTGTCCGTCTTCTTTTTTAAGCTGCCAGGTGGAACTTGCGTTTCCCGAGTTCCCCGAAGCGTTGCACGAGTTCGGTGGCATCCTGCCCCGCGAGAACCCGCGCTTGGTCAGCGAGCTTGGACAAACCGGAAGTGAGCCGCTGCCGAGCCAGGGCGCTGTCCCGGTATTCTTCGGCAGAGCGGCTGAGCAGTTCCTTGCGCACACTTTCCAGCTGCGTTTCCATTTCGGAATCATTGGCAAAGTTCATTTGCTTAAACTGGTCAATGAAACGGATGAGCCGGTTCAAGGTTTTCTGGTGCACCCCATTCTCACTGCCATGGATGGAGGACAGCATCTCCTCACATAGCTTGGCCGTTTGTTCCCGCATGGAAGCCACGCAATCCGCCACAAACGTTTGCACGTCGCTGCGGATCTTTTGCCCGGCTTCCTGGGCTGCATTCTGCCGAGCTTGGATGAGGTGCTGCTGGTCCTGGGCAGTGACCAGGTCGAGGCCGAGCCGCTCCGGGACAGCCACCTGGAAGAGATTGCTATCAAACCCAAAGTAGCGGTCCATCCGTCCAGCCGGGGGGAAGGATGCTTCAATCGTCGCCAGGAGCCTCTCGGGGTCGGGGGCCAGCTTCTCTGCCTGGGCACGCCACTCCTTGGCTGCTTCTTCCCGGAGACTGGCGTACTCGCCCAGGAAAGAATCCTTGGCGGTCCAGAACTCTTCTTCCAAGGCTTTGAGCTTGGTTGTGACGGCTTCGAGCCTGGCATTGGGCAGGAAGTGAGCCAAACCATTGAGGAAAGGGAAGGTGTTTGATTCCACCAGGGAATGAGCGCGGCTTTCAAGGAGGGACAAGGTTGCCGTAGCTTCCCGGGGCAAGAGCCGCTTGTGCCCGAGGCTAATGAGCCGCTCGGACAGGTTGCCAGCTTCTAGGCCAATGTCCTCAGGCCTGAGCTTCTTGCACCCGCGCCAATAACGGATGGAGACATTCAAAAGAACGCCTTCACGGGTGAGTACATTTAAGAGTTGATCATTATGTTGCATGGAATTGTTTTTGGT
>JAQGOV010000085.1 GCA_028293425.1 Verrucomicrobiales bacterium | reverse complement strand
GCGCCTGCGCCGTTGAAGTGTTTTCAACAACCGCGAATGTTTTTCAGGTCTCAGCAGGGAAGTGACGTATGCCTTCCCTTGATTGGTACTGGCATCGGTTTAAGGCTATGGACTCCAAGGAGTTCGTGGGTCACCTCCGGAAAAAAGCTTCACAATTCGCTGGCTACTGGCTCCAGCCGAATCTTAGTTTTCTTGTTCCTGCCCCCAACACGCGATATCCCGTTCTTCCGGACCTCGCTGTTGCGCCTGCAATATTGGTAAAGTCCCTGACGCATGACGCTGACAGGATAGTTGGTGGACGCTGGACCTTTTTTGGAAACCTGGAATTGCAGGTCGAAGTTCCTCCGCGTTGGCATAAGGATTATCTCGTGCAAACGGAAATCCAGTGCAGGGAACCAGGTTTTCGAGTGAACCACCGCCAATTGCCTTCAGGTGCGGATATCAAGTGCATTTGGGAACTAAGCCGCTGGTATGAAGTGGCACGCCTCGCGCAAGCAAGTTGGCTCACCCGAGAGCCTCTCCTCTCCCAGAAGTGCCTCACATTGTTGGAACATTGGGCGGAGACCAACCGCCCTTTTCTTGGATGGAATTGGACTAGCGCTTTAGAATCAGGCCTTCGCTTGCTTCAATATGCCTGGATAGACGGCTGGCTGGAGAGTGGCCCCGACTTTCCCGAGCGCATCAGCAGATTGCAGCAGCTTCGGCAGCAATTGCTTGCTCCGCACGTTTACTACACCTGGCGGAATCGATCCTTTGGGTCGTCGGCCAACAATCATCTGATTGGTGAACTTGCTGGCTTAATCGTCGCTTGCGTGCGATGGCCCACTCTGACGCGCTGGTGTCGTACGCTAGGGGACCTAAGCCAGCTTTGGGAAACGCAGGTCCTCACCCAGTTTTCAGAGGATGGGGGGAACCGCGAACAAGCACTGAACTATCACCTTTTCTCCTGGGAACTCAGCTATCATGCGCTTTGCGCGCTTAAGACTGCAGGAATCAATGTCAGAACGGCGGTGGAGGAGCGCCTTGCCCGAGCCGCTGAATTCTTCGTTCATGTCCAGGCGGAACTTGAACCTTGGGACTATGGCGACTCGGACAGTGCGTTCGTCGTGCCCTTAATGGCCAACATAGGAAATGCAGTCCCCGAATGGCGCTCTTGGTTTGCAGGGGAACAGAGCCCGGCTCTTACCTTTTGGCTCGGGACTCGGACCCCGGTCAGGACCTACCATGGTTGGAAACATTTTCCTGATTCCGGATACTCCGTTTTTCGTTCTCCCGATTGGTTCCTCCGCTGGGACCTGTCATCGCTTGGCTTTCTGAATACCGCTGCCCACGGGCACTTGGATGTGCTGCACCTTTCTGTGTGGCACAAGGGTGTGGCTATGGTTATTGATCCTGGAACGGGCGCTTACTACGCTGATTCCCGTCTCCGAAATTTTCTCGCTTCGGGGGACGCGCACAACGGCCCAAATCCTGGTTCGGAAAATCTGCCGCGGAGAAGCGGTCCTTTCCTTTGGGCCAGCCAACATGATAAACCCGTCGTGAAAAATTCCGAGGAGATCTGCGAAGCAGAAGTAGCATTGAAGAAGGGCCGTTTGGTTCGATCCCTCAACCCTCTCCCGAACGGAGCCGGTTGGGAAGTGACTGATGCCTTCGTCACGTTGGCTGGGCAGAAAGGCCGTTTTAGCGTTCTCTGGCAATTCGCACCTGACATGCAAATCAAGCGCGTTGCCGAAAATGCCTTTAAGCTCCAAAGATCTGGAGTCTGTCTGGCTGTCGAAGTCAGCGCAGATTGGAGGAGCATCGAGTTGGTAATCGAGCCCGACTCCCAAAATACAATCGAAGGGACTGTTTCCCCTTCGTTCCGAAAGCAAGCCTTTGCTCCTTTTCTGAAGCTGACTGCTTCTGATTCTCAATCCTGTGTTTTCCGCACCACGTTCAGGGCTTGCGCCGACCAATGAATATTAGCGTAATTGGTTTGGGTTATGTGGGAGCAGTGACAGCCGGCTGCCTCAGCCATCGTGGTCATAAGATTGCTGGGGTAGAAACTCAAGGATCGAAGGTGGAATTATGCAACAGCGGTAAACCTTCAATTGCCGAGGCCGGCCTCACCGATTTACTTCAGCAAGCCAAAGCCCTCGGTCTTCTTTCTGCCACCATGAATGGAGAGGAAGCGGTTCTCAAAAGTGAGGCTTCGATTATTACAAAGTCTGCTGACGAGCAATGCCATTCATCTCTAGGCGTTGATTGAGAAAGATGGAATCTATGGAGAAATCGGAAATAGCGCTTCTTGGCCTTTCTTTTAAACACAACACGGACGACTTGCGCGGAAGTCCTATGGTTGAGGTTGCAAGGCATCTTTGGTCAAAGGGATGCCGATTGCATATCTACGAGCCCTCTTTGAATGTCACCTTACTCATAGGCGCCAACAAACGGGCGGGTGAACGCAAAATACCTAACCTGGACGCTCTGTTAAAGGATGACCTGTCTTCCGCCTTGGGATCCAGTGGATCAATCGTTTCCGCCCCCCAATGCGTTTCCATAGATGAGCTGCGGCCTTCGGTTACAAGTTCACATCATGTCCTGGATGTGAACGGATGGCCTGAACTTCGCGGCCTGCCGAGCCATTACAAAGGTTTTTGCTGGTGACATTTTGGTTGGTGAAACGTCTTCAGAATGCCAATAATTATTTATCAATCCCTTTGCAATAGAAATGAACGAATCATGCACAATGGGTTCAGTCATATTAGTTTGTTTGGGGTAAAACATTGGACATAATGATCTCGTGAGCAAACCCTGCGTTCTCATCGTCGTAGAGAACCTGCCCGTGCCGTTGGATCGGCGCGTCTGGCAGGAAGCCTCTGCTTTGCGGGATGCCGGGCACAAGGTTGTCATTATCTGTCCGAAAATGCGGGGCTATAACCTTCCCGAGGAAACGATCGATGGCATCCAGATTTATCGCCATTGGATTGCCGAGGAAGCCCGTTCCTTTGCCGCCTTTTTTCTTGAATATTTCTCCGCTATTTTTGGCGAACTCCGCCTGGCTGGCAAAGCCTGGTGGCGGCATCGGTTTAAGATTATTCATATTTGTAATCCCCCAGATCTCCTTTTTCTCGTAACACTTCCGTTTAAATTATTCGGGGTCCGTGTGATTTTTGACGTCCATGACGTCGTTCCCGAGATGTTTGAGGCCAAATTTGGCCGCAAAATTCCCTTTTATTGGCTAGTGCGTTGGGCGGAGAGGCTCACGTATGCTTGCGCCGATGTTGTCATTGCCACCAATGATTCCGTCAAAAAAGTCGCAGTCCAGAGAGGAAAGAAAAAAGCCGATAAAGTTTTCGTGGTCCGAACCGCTCCAAAGATTAATCCGGCCGATTGGCCTCCGGATGAAAGCCTCAGGAAAGGCCGAAAGTTCCTGGTCGGCTTTGTGGGCGTTATGGGGAGCGCCGACGGTGTCAGCTATCTCCTGGATGCTGTAGCCCATTTGGTGAACAAGTTAGGTCATCAGGATGTTCAATTCCTTCTGATGGGCACTGGTCCCGAATATCAACGGCTGATCCTTCAGCGGGATAGGCTCAATGTGGCGGATTTTGTGGACATGCCAGGAGGTGTCTCAAATGAGTTCCTTTTTAAAGCTTTGCGAACCATGGACTTAGGTGTTTCATGCGATCCTGTTAACACCTACAACAACCAATGCACCATGAACAAAGTGCTAGAATACATGACGTTTGGTAAAGCGCAGGTAATGTTCGATCTTAAGGAAGGTCGTGCCTCGGCAGGGGATGCAGCCATCTACGTTCCTGATAATTCGACTCAGAAAATGGCCCTAGCCATCGAACGGCTCCTTCACGAGCAGCCTTTACGCGAAAAAATGGGCCGAATCGGCTTGGACCGCATTCAGAATGAGTTGAAATGGGAAAACTCGGTCCTCGAGCTTTATAAAGCTTACGATTGTGCACGTCCACTTCCGATTGGGACCTAAATTTGAACGATTTAGCACTAAAATCACTCCTTCTTTAGCTAGCATGACCGACGAAACGCCCAAAACCACGACGGCATTGGAACAGTTCCGACAGGAATTTACCAATTGCTGGGAAAAAATGACCGGTATCGGCTGGTTTTTGCTCTTGGCAGCCACTTGGACGTTACTTTTTGTTTTTTTTGGCAATGCCACCTTGGGTTACGTCGATACTTCGTCTCTTTTTGGCTGGCTCGATTGGGTGTGCAGCCGGAAAGGTGCTTCCGACGAGCACATCCCGTATCTGGTATTGGTGGTGTTAGCCCTCTTTTGGTGCAAAAGGCAGGAGCTAACCGAGATCCCTAAACGTGTGTGGTGGCCAGGGGCTTTGCTGGTCTTGCTTGGCATGGGATTTCACGTGCTGGGCTTTTCGGCATTTCAGGAATGCCGTATCTCGCTGGTTGGTTACTTTGTCGGCTTGTATGGCTTGATGGCCGTTGTTTGGGGACCGGCTTTCATGCGTGCCTCGTTTTTCCCAGTGGTACTATTCTGCTTTTTTCTACCCATTGGCGGAACGTTGGCAGACAAGATTACTTTTCCGCTTCGCTTGCTGGCTACCAAAATTGCCGCGCAGGCGAGTCAGGCCATAGGCATTGACGTCATGCAACAGGGGACGCTCCTTTTTGATCCACAGGGGTCGTTCAAGTACGAAGTTGCCGCGGCTTGCAGTGGCATTCGGAGTCTTACGGTTACTTTGCTGGTGTCCGTGATTTACGCGTTCATCTCGCTTAACGGGTGGTGGAGAAGGGTCGTGATGATTGTGTCTGCTTTTCCCCTCGCCGTGGCGGCAAATGTCGCACGCTTGCTGACCATTGTCATCGCCGCTGAGAGCTTCGGGCAGGAGGCTGGCAATGAAGTGCATGAGAGTTGGTGGATGAGCCTTGTACCTTATATCCCGATGTTCTTCGGAATCTACGGGCTTGGTCGCTGGCTCAAGGGGCCACAGACTGCGCCAGTGCCTGTCCCAAAGCCGGATGCTCCGCGTTGGGAGCTTTCCGATCTCAGGGTCCCGCTGGCTATAGCCTCGATCGGAGCCTGCCTCTATTATGGGTTTCCAGAACTTGCGAAGTGGATAGAAAACCATCCAATGACGGTTGTTACCGCGGCTACCCTCATAACGTTAATCTGGCTTGTTGCGCCGGCTATTTCCAAAGCCTCCGGTAAAACCGTACGGCACATGGCCTTTGCGGGCACGTCTTTGGCCTTGGTGATTATTATATTGCAATGCAGCATCGCGGGCTTTCTTGTCTATCGCCAGAACCATCAAAAGCTGGGGCTCCCTGGGGTTAAAGTGGTCGCCCAACCTGTCTACGGGGAGAAAGGCGAAGTGGTGGGCACAAACCGAGTGGAATTGCCTGCCAACGTCCTGAATTTTCAATCCGAACAAATGCCGGTTCAAAAGGTGGTCTTTGATTGGCTGCCTAAGGATACGACCTACGGACAAAGGCGGTACAAAGCCCCAGACGGCTTTTGGGCCCAAATGAATGTGGTGTTAATGGGCACTGACCGCACCAGTATTCATAAGCCCCAATACTGTCTGGAGGGTACAGGTTGGCACATTGAAAAATCTGAGCTTTCCAATCTTAAGGTGGCGGAACCGCTCCCCTATGATTTGCCGATCATGAAACTCACTGCCAAGCAAGTTTTTGCGGATCCTGAAACTCGGCAAAAAACGCTCGTGAGCGGGCTTTATGTTTACTGGTTCGTTTCCGAAGACCAGCTTTCTGCCGACCATGATCAACGCATGCTTTGGGCTGGATTGGATATGCTTCGCACCGGTGTGTTAAAGCGATGGGCTTATGTGTCTTGTTTTTCTGTCTGCCTGCCAGGTCAGGAGGATGCCACTTATGCTCGGATGAAAGACTTGATTGTGGCATCTGTGCCGCAATTTCAATCGGTAGGGTCTCCCGCTCGCTTAGCCCAGGCAAAATGATGTCCCACATGCAAAGTCATTGTCTCAGTTGAAGTTCTATGCTGCGTCGAGATAAACAACTGCGCACCCAGATCTACCAGCTAAAAGATGCCGCTATGTTTGTGCTGGCATTGTGGGTTGCTCATTTCATTCGCAGCTCCGGGAACTTCTCCTTCCTGGAACGTCAGATTGAAGATTTCGATCAGTTCGTTTGGCTTTTTCTCATCATTATCCCAGGGGTTCCCCTTGTCCTTGAGTCTCAAGGCTTTTATAATCGTCCTCTCTTCTGCAAACGACGACAGACCGCATGGATTTTGCTTAAGAGTTGCGTGATTACCACCATGGGAATCATCGTGGTCATGTTTCTCTTCAAATCATTGCTGGCACGCTCAGTCATCATGCTCTTTGGTGCTATCAGCTTCCTCATAATGATGCTGAAAGAGGAACTGCTTCAGTGGGGTTATCGCAGCCGCTTTGCGCAGCTCCAAATGCAGAGGCGCGTTTTGTTGGTGGGCTCGCATGACGACACTGCCCGCATGCGAGCGGAGTTGGCCCTGAAAGGAACTGACAGTTTGGTCATGGTTGCGGATTTGGACTTAAACCAAACAAGTATATCCGAGCTGGTCCGGCTGCTGCATGAGCTCTCGATTAATACAGTTATTCTAAACGGCAAACACACATTTTTTGGGCAGATTGAAAAGGCCATCCAGGCCTGCGAAATAGAAGGGGTTGAAGCTTGGCTGGTTGCCGACTTTTTTCAAACCCAGATTTCCCGCACGAGCTTTGATGAGTTCTACGGACGCCCGGTTCTTGTTTTCCGCTCCGCCCCTGAAGCCTCCTGGCAAGGCGTTGCCAAGCAATTGCTCGATTTTTTTGGCGCGGTGTTTTTGCTCGTGGTGCTTTCTCCCGTGCTGCTCCTGGTGGGTTTGACCATCAAGCTTACCTCGCCTGGACCTATTTTCTTCAGGCAGAAACGCTGCGGTGTGAATGGCCATCCCTTTACCATGTTAAAGTTCCGATCCATGGTTACCAACGCGGAACAAAGAAAAGAGGAACTGCGCGTCCTGAATGAGATGGATGGTCCTGTCTTTAAACTTACCAACGACCCTCGGGTCACCCCCATTGGGCGTTTCATCCGTAAATACAGTCTCGATGAGTTCCCACAGCTCTTTAATGTCATCCGCGGTGAAATGAGCCTGGTTGGGCCACGGCCTTTACCAGTCGATGAAGTGGAACGCTTCGATGACCCTGCACACCGGCGTCGGCTCAGCGTCAAGCCTGGCTTAACCTGTCTCTGGCAGGTAAGCGGACGCAACAACGTTAAAAACTTTAAGGATTGGGTCCGGCTCGATTTGGAATACATCGACAACTGGTCGATCTGGTTGGATATAAAGATTCTTTGGCTGACGATTCCGGTCGTCGTGGCAGGTACAGGGGCCAAATAAGGGCAAGGCTGGAGGCGGAGGATAAAGGAAGGCAGTTTCAAAAATGAAAGAGCCGCTGAATCTCAGCGGCTCCTCCAAATATATAACTGAGGCCATTATGGCTTTACGGTGATGTTATTCTCCACGGTTTTAACCCCCTCCGTAGTTTTGGCGATACTGCCAGCGCGACTTTTCTGCTCGCTTGTGCTGACAAACCCGCTGAGCTGAGTGGTGCCCTTGAAAGTGTGCACCTCCACGTCAGGATATTTATATACGTCCTTGTGTAGCGCGGCCTTCACCCGGCCGGTCGTGGCGGTATCATCGATACTTTCTCCGGTGCTCCGCTCTGCGCGCGTTCCCGAGCAACCAGTTATTCCGGTCACCGCCGTAGCAACGCCAAGGCAGAGGCAAAGTGAGAGTTTAAAGAATTGAATTTTCATGGTTTCTTTTTGATTTGTTTTCTTATGGTTTCCTGCGGAGTTGGCTTGGTTTCGCCTGGGATAGTGTCCTCGGCAGCCCACAGCCCCACTCCTTAATGTTTTTACTTTTTGGCGGCGTCGACCTTGGCTTTTTCTAAATCGGCCTGAGCTTCGGCCTTTTTCTTCTCCGCATTCAATTGCGCTTTGCCCGCATCTTTATTGGCCTCGATTTGGGCCTTGGCTAAGTCCGAATCCGCCCCGGCCTGCTTCTTTGCCTCCTTGGCAGCGTAATCAACCGCGTCTTTTTCCCGATTCAAGGCATCCTTAGTTGCATCTTTGTTATCTTCGATGGCTGTTTTTTGTTTGTCGCAGCCCGTCACAAGAGCGGCAGCCAAAAAAATTAGCAACGTGTATTTCATGACTCCATTCTAGGAAGGCTCGCCTGAAGTGTTAGGGGGTCGATTACTAAGGATTGCATGGAGTATAATACGACCTCCTCCTCACTCACCTGTGGAGGTTCACATTTGGGCTTCCGTGTCTGCGGTTCGAATTGCACCCCAGCGTAAGCCCGGCAACCATGCTTGCGATGTCGGGGCTATTTATCCTGGAGCTTCAAACCAGGTATCTTGGCGGGATCAAGCGGGTTTACTGTGCGATCCACTGGCCTTGGCCACGGCGCACGTAGTTCTGGAAAGCCTTTTCACCGAGAAGTTGTTTGAGGGTCCGATCGGTTTCTTGGGCTATGGCTTTCAAGGCGATTTGACGTTGCTCGGGAGTGAGTTTACCATCAACTTCAACTGCTTTGTGCATGTCGATGGCTGCGCGCTTCACTTCGTAAACCTCGTTGGCGGTTTCACGAGGGAGGTTGTATTTCGAAACGACAGCGTTGAGATGATGGAATTCATCATCATCTCCACGTTTGTAATCCTTATAACGCTTTTCTCCGAGCGCTTGCTGGACTTGTTCATCGGTTTCCTGCCTCGCCTTCTCAAACTTTTGCCGGGTGGCATCGTCCATCGCGGTTGCGTCTACATTTGCCCATTGTTGATCGAATCCTTTACGGATGTTGTAGATTTTTTGAAACTCTTCTTCGGTGGCCTCCATGCCATAAACGGAGTGACGGACCGCATTGGCCGTAGGGGATAGCCAAAGCTCGTATTGCGTTCGTTCCTCAGGGCTCAACAATTTGGTAATTTCCGCTTCCCGTTCGTCGCGCATTTTTTTCAGTTTTGCGGCGTCTTCGCTGCTTAGAGGCTCTCCACCTTCCCATTCTTTCTGTCGGACGTTCTGTTCCAAATCATCATACTTATCGAGTACCTGCCGAACCTGGCCCCGCTTATCCTCGGGAAGGAAGGTTAACCGTCGTTCGTAAAAGTCCTCCTGGCCAAGCTGTTTCATGCGTTCGCGCACGAGGTCCACGCCAAGCAGTTCCTGGATGATTTCGCGCTTTTCCCGATCGAGGGCCCGCTCCTTGCGCTTGAGCTCCGATTGATTGCTGTTGTTGGCCAGTTCCTCCTCTTCTGGCTGCCAATATTGGAGGTTCTTTCGTCGGCCATAAATGGACTGAACACGGGGCGCAATGAGTTTATCAAGATCGGCGATGATAATGTCGCGGATCGTCTGCTCCGGGCAGCCGATGGAACGAAGTCGTTGAATATAGGCACGATAGTCCTCAGATTCCAACTGAGCCCAAGTCAACTGGTTAGTGACGGTAACGATCTCGGTTTTAACCACCTTTGCGGTGGCTGGCCGCGTCTCCTTGGCGTTGACCATCTCCGATCCATTCTGTTCATCCGTGGAGCTACCCTGTGCTGCCCATGGACGGCTATAAAAGAGGTAGGCAGCCGACCCTAGCATGACTAGATTGGCAGCCAACAGAACCGCGTTGACTTTGGACAAACGCATCGCCTTGCTCTTATGATAAAAACCCAATTATTGCAATCTGTGAAACACTTTCCATGCCCTTTCGTAGCTTCGCAGGGGCTTTTGAGCTGCTTTAAACGCACATTTCCTGTTTTCCTACCCCACCGTTTTGGTGGTAACTCTCAATTTGGCATTGCTTTTCGATGGCGGGCTGGCTCACCTTAATTCAGGAACATGACTGAAGACACAACACCCGCCCAGCCTGAAGGCGGAAAATCGACACCAAGAGGTCCCCGGAACCCAACGCGTGGACGCCGCTTCCGGCGTCCGCCTCGTCGCCCGGCAGGGCGTCCTGGCTTCCGGGCGGGTCAGGAACCGCGGGATCCAGCCGAAAAGCCCAAGGAAGGGGAAGGCATTGCCCCTCCCCCCGAGGAGGGGGTGGGAGCTGATACGATCTCAGCCGGACGAGACGAGACCATGGAGGAGGCTAATGAGGTTCGGTCTGAGGCGGAGGATTTTCGTGAGGAGGTGCAAACAGCGGGCCCTAGTGATTTAGGTGAAGGGGCGAGCGACAGAGGGCCGGAAGCGACGAACGAGACGGTTACCGACCCACCTGTTGCCACTGGAACCTCTGCGCCCCAGGCATCGAGGGCTGAAATGCCCCGGCGCGAGTACCGCCAACCGGATCGCCGTCCGCCTCCCCGGGAGCGCTTTCAGCCGCGCGGTGCAGGTCATAACCAACCGCGGCCCCCTCAGCAACCTTCTCAGCGCTACGAGCCCCGTCCAGCGGCGCAACCAGCTCCGCCTCCATCTATTGCAAAAGCTATCGAAGAGGTGAAAGGTATTATTGAGGAACTGACCGAGGCTTTGGATGACATGGAGCAGGTGCTGCGTATTTTAGAAGATGCTGAGGTTCAAAAAAATGCGGATGAGCGTGAGATCGAAACACTTAGACGACAGCTCAAATTGTTGCATCGCCGCGAAGGCGGCCAGCCGCGTAACCAGCCGCCAGGTGCCAATCAGGGGCAATCAGTCCCTCGCCGGGAGGAGCAGGAGCCTGAGCAGTCATAAGTGCGGCTTGCAGAAAAGGAGATGCTTCTCCTTTTCTGGAAGTTTAGAAGGGCAACCGTGCACCTTTTGAGCGATGTTCGTCTGGATAAGTGGCTTTGGGCTGTTCGCATTTATAA
>JAQGOV010000091.1 GCA_028293425.1 Verrucomicrobiales bacterium | reverse complement strand
CCTGCCTTCGATGATCCGTTCCATGGTTTTGCTCCTAAACGTTAGCCTGCTTACAATTCCATTCGCTACGATCAGGGTGGTTGCAGAGATGACGCCTCCCGTGATCGAATTATCTCCCCCGTTCATGGCATTCTGGACGGCATTGCTGAGCACCAGAAGCAGGATTAAGTCGAAGGGAGCCAGTTGTCCGATCTGCCGTTTCCCGGTGATGCGGAGGATGACAACCATGAAAACATAAACGATCAGACCGCGAAGGATAAATTCCCACCATGGCAGAGATGCTTTCCACATGGCTTGGCAGAATAACGCGCATCATCGGATTCGCCAGCCAAATCCACATTACTCGACAAAGCCAATCTGAGCACAGCCTAACGGCGACGAATTAAGTTATTTTCTGAGTCGAGCTTGGTTGAATGCTGACCATGCGGTTCTGGTTGGAGTGCGACGGAGTTCCGCTGCCGTCCATAAAACCAGCTGTGGTGTGGTGCCGGCGGGCTCCACTTTTTGAGAAAGGCCACAGAGCTGATTTTGGTTTGAAGAAAAGGGCCACGAGAAGTTGTTGGTTTGCGGGCCGAAGGTGACGCTGTCGACAATGGAGCGCGCGCCCGGGGCGGGTTCGCCCGTGAGGGTCGCGAAAGGATTGCGCGCGGGCAGGCTAAACCGGGGGAATTCCCCTATGTGCAACCAATGGCCCGCCATATAGAAACACGGATGTTTATTATTCATTGAACTTGTAACAGCGCGTTTCAATGCACCCGGCCCAAGGCCATCAAGCGAATGAACCCCGTCCCGGAACTCGGCTCGCTATCTGGAGCCCGACTTGTGTGCTCACTGTTTTACGCTATGAGGACGCGTGTGAAGACGGAAACATGGCTTACCAACTTGCCGCCAGCGCGCCCCCATAACGTCGTGATGCTCGCAGACCAAGCGCGGGATCAGCTCCTTCATCGGTCCTGGAGCTGGCTCAGGCATTTGCCGGTTCTGGCTGCGCTGTTCCAATTGGGCATCGCCCAGGCATGGGGAGCTTTCATTGAAACCGCGGGCAAGGTCGTGATGGAGGCCGAACATTTTCAGACCAACAGCTCAGGGTCTGGACACCAATGGCTCGCGACCAACAACGTGGCCGGTTTCGTTGGGACAGCCGCGATGCAAGCCTTGCCGGACACCGGGGCAAGCCTCAGTTCCGTATCGAACAGCCCGTTGCTCAGCTACACCATTCAAGTCACGAACGCGGGCACCTTTAACCTCTGGCTTCGAGGCTGGGCTCTCAACACCTCGGCCAACACGGTTTATCTCGGTGCGGACAGCGGCACCGCCCAGCAGATGAATTACACCACCACCGGAGCCTGGGTGTGGCAATCAGTGAGGGTGACCCTGACCAATGCAGGCAGCCATCAAATCAATCTCTGGATGCGGGAAGACGGGGCCTACGTGGATCGCCTCATCCTCGCCCGGGACAGCGCGTATGTGCCGGCCGGGACTGGTCCGGCGGAAACAACGGACTTTAGCCTCCGACTCACCTCCCCTGCCCCCGGCGCGAGTTTCCCGGCGGGCGCCACCGTGCTGCTCACAGCCTCGGCCTCTGGAATTTCATCGAACGGAGTGCGGTTCTATGTCGATGGCCTGCTTTTGAACGCTGTTTCCAATGCGCCGTATTCCTTCGCCAGTTGGATACCATCTTCGGGAACTCACCAGGTGAAGGTGGCAGCCACCGACGGTTTCGGGATGAACTTCACAAGTCCGCCCGTAAACGTGACCCTAGCGGCTCCGTTGGCTGCGACATTCCGCTGGTCGCCCGATTCCAGCCGGATCTACGTGGAAAGCGGCGGCACAGCCACGTTGTCGCAGATTCAAGCTGCATTGCCCAGGGCACCCTTGTGCCTGCTGGATCCGACCAACCATATCTGGTTTCTCGGAGCCACGTTATTTGTGAAGGATGGCGCAACCCTTCAACTCCACGGCAGCGCAGCCGGTGGGGATGTGAACGAGTTGCGATTGAGGAGCGACAACTCAACTGCCGACGGCAGCGTCGCGGCCATCGATGCCGATTGGGGCACGCTCGATCTCGACAGCGTGAAGGTTACTTCCTGGGATCAACTCACTTCCCGGCCCGACACCGAGACGGCGACCTTTGGGCGGGCGTTCATCCGCGCGCGATCACGCCAAACCAATTCGTTCCTTCAAGTATCCACGCTCAACGTGGTAAATTCCGAAATTGCCTATCTGGGCGACAATCAGAGCGCGAGCTATGCCCTGACCTGGAACGTGGCAGGTGAGGCGCCGGATGTGACCATCCGGGGAACCATCCAGGGGAGCCGGATCCATGATTCCGGATTGGGAGTGGCCAGTTGGGGGGATGGGGATCTGGTGTGGAGCGGAAATACCATTTTTTCCAACACCCTTTACGGCTTTGCCGGGTCCGATCCTGCTCAAAAAGCGGTGGTCGCCGCCAACCAGGTGTTTAGCAACAGGTTCGGGGTGTTTTTCCGCTGGGCCAATTCCAATGGCCGTATCTATGTCACCGGACCCGGCGACGCAACGTTGTCCGACATTCAGAAGGCGCTCCCGCAAGCGCCGCTTACCTTGGTCGACCCCACGAACAAAATCTGGTATCTGGGCGCAACTTTGTGGGTCACGGAAGGTGCCAGGCTCAAACTCTACGGCCCGGCCATAGCAGGAGATGTTGGACAACTGCGCCTGAAAAGCGACACCACCACCGCATCCAACGCCTTCGTCGAGGTGCGCGCTGATTGGGGGTGGCTGGATATCCGAAGCACTAAAATCACATCGTGGAACAACCTGTCGAATGGACCGAACACCATTACCAATTTCGGGCGCGCATTTATTCGCGCGCGTTCGACGCTCGATCCAGATGGGCACACGGCCCACGAGTCGCGGATGGATGTAATCAACAGCGACATTGGTTATCTGGGAACACACGACACGGAAGCCTATGGCCTGGTGTGGAAGGTGGTGGACACCACGGCGAAATACCTGCCACCCGGCTCCACCAACTCCTTGTTTGGTCTGGTAAACGTTTATGGAGATATCCTCTTCAGCCATATTCACCACAATAATTTTGGTGTTTACACCTACGGCGCTTACGGCTGCCGGTGGGCAGCCAATGAAGTGGATCACAACATGGCTTATGGCCTGGACCCGCATGACGATTCCGACCAACTGCTGATCGAGAACAACCATGTGCACCACAATGGCTGGCATGGCATAATCGCCTCCAAACGATGCGACCACGGCATTCTCCGGAACAATATTTCCCATGATAACGGGCTGGACCCGATCGACCCCCATGGGAACGGCATCATGCTGCACCGTTCCTGCAGCGATTGGATTGTGACCAATAATGTCAGCTACAATAATCTTGATTCCGGCATTGCCATCTACGCCTCGGATCGGACGCTTGTGGCCAACAATATCTGTTCGAATAACGCAAATGCCGGCATTCGGCTGAATGTGGGCGCAGCGCAAAACCGGGTGGAGGGAAATCAGTTCTTAAGAAGTGGAAACCGAGGCATCGATTTGTTCCCCGGGGATGACGAGCCGGAATTAACCGACCCATTGAACCCCGACAGCGTGTTCAAGCCAGCGCGGCCTTATCAGAACATATTTACGAACAACGTCGTGGGCGGCTCGGGGCTGGAGATCGTGAGAGTGGAAAGCGCCGACAATAATTTATTCGCAGGGAATGTGTTCACGGGTGCCAGTAACTTGATCCGTTTTGTAAACAGCACGAACAATACAATGGCCGGCAATGCCTGGCCGACCAACACCCTTGTGACGCTGGCCGGGACCAACCTGGTCACGAACACCTTTTTCACGACCACTACCTTTCGAAAGCAGCCGCTGCTGGCCTTGCAGCTTGAAAACAACCTGGCTACCGCCATTTTCTCCGATGACAAGGGGGCTATTACGGAAGTAGATAAAAACTCGGTCAATACAACGACCACGCCCTCCGGTTCCACTCTCAACCTGACCACGACTTTGCTGGGTAGTGGAACCAATACGGTCCGAACGCGAAATTTCACGGCAGTTCCGGTTTCCGGCACTGTGCTCATCCACCCCACCACTTGGAACCTGAGCGGCACGTTCAACAAGGCGTGGACAGCCCAGGCCTCCTCCGCTTCCATCAATGTGAGTTATGTCGTCGGCAACCTGGTGCCCGGAACCACCTACCTTGTGAACCGAGGTTTAACGCAGGTTGCTTCGGCACCGGCAAATTCCCAGGGCACCATCGCCTTTACCTCCTCCACTGGAAGCACCTCGCCGGTCACTTACACCATAACGCCGCGGTAGCAACGATCCATGGCAAACCAACTACCTATAATAACGCGAAGAACGCTCAACGACCCCGTGGGCTGCCAGCCGGAGTTGCTGCACGCGCTGGTCATCGACCAGGGCAAGCTGAGCGTCCTACCTTCTCCCCCTCCAAAATGGCCAAAAGGGGAGAAGGCCAGGAAGAGGATCGCTTTTGCTCGCTTGCTTTCCCACTCTGGTCACCCCTCTGCCGCCCGAACTCGACGCTTGGTCAACCAGCTTTGGTTTTCCGTTGGGCTGTTTCTGTTGTGCTGCCTGCCATTGGGCGCCGCCACTATCCGGTGGTCCGCTTCCGAGAATACGATTTTTGTCGAGAACGGCGGCTCTGCCACTTTGACCGGAATCAAGGCCGCGCTGCCGGGCGCGCCACTCGACATGGTCGATGCCACAAATAAAACCTGGCTGGTGCGGGCGAACCTGCGCGTCACTGACGGCTGCACCCTCCTGCTCCACGGTTCCAGCGCCGGCGGGGACGTCAATGAACTACGGCTTCAAAGTGTCAACTCCGCCGGGTCAGGGTGCGGGTGCGTGATAGGCCTGACGGCGAACTGGGGAAGCCTCGATATCAGCGGCACTAAAATCACCTCCTGGGACACCGCGGTCGGCGCTCCCGATATGGATCCGGCTTTAAACGGCCGCGCTTACATGGAAGTGCGCTCCGGGCTTTCAACCAACGGCGTGACGCCGCTGGAGTCGAGGATGAACATCATCAACAGCGAGATTTGTTACCTGGGCTCCCGGAACGGCGGAGCCTACGGTTTGGTTTGGAAAGTGGATGGAGCCACCGCAACCAACCTCCCGCCCGGCTCACCCGGCTCCTTATTCGACCGAGTCAATGTCTTCGGAACCATTATTGATTCCAGCATCCATGACAATTACCGGGGCGTTTACGCCTACGGGGCGCAGGGCATGCAATGGCTGAACAACGAAGTTTATAATAATAACGATGACGGTCTAAACCTGGACGAAAGCTCGAGCAGCGTTTTGATCCAGGGGAACAGGGTTCATAACAACGGCAACTACGGCATTGTGGCCGTAAAGCGCTGCGAGCGCCTCGCTATCCTCGGAAACACCTGCTCCTCCAATGCGGACAGCGGAATCCTGCTGCAACGGAATTCCAACGACAGTCTCATCGAAGGCAACGTGTGCTTAAACAATGGAGATAGTGGCATCGGGTTGACCGCGACTTTTCGAACCACCGTCCGAAGCAATCTACTCGCGGGAAATGCCTACGCGGGCCTGCGAGCCGATTTGGGAAGCGCTGACAATCTCATCATCAACAATGAATCTGCTTCCAATACCCTTTACGGCTTTCATTTTCAAAAAGGGAGCGGCGTGCCGGAACCAGCCGACGATGGCCGGCCCAAACGAAATCTCATTATCGCAAACCTCGACCATCATAACGGCCTGACCGGCCTGGAAATGGATGAGAGCGATGACAATACTTTTGCCACCAACACGTTCTATGCGAATGGCCCGCTGAATTCCAGGATGCGCTTCCAGCGCTCGATCGGCAACGTGCTCGATGGCAATAGCCTCCCGAACGATCTGGTCATCCGAACCGAAGCAGACCCGGATTCCGTGGCGGCAACGTATTTGGTTCATCAACCTTATGTCCGAGTTCAGCTGGACACCAACGGCTCGGAGGTGTTCCAGGATGCGCAAGGCCGGATCTATCAGCCGGATGATTCCGCCGTTCCCACCCTTGTTTCGGCGGATGGTTCCAGTCTCACTCTGACGACGGATGGGATTGGAACCACTACAACCGTAGTTGCCCGGGATTTCTGGGTCAGCGCGCTGCCGGGAACGGCTTCGATTCATCACCTCGTGTGGACAGACTCGTCGCTGGGCGCCAAACAATGGTCCGTCACGGCAAGTTTTGTCGGGCAGACTTTGAACTTCAGGGTTGGTGGTTTGGCCACCAATGCAGCTTACGTCCTCCGCCAGGGGAATACGGCACCCACCCATCTGAATTCCGACGCCCTTGGCCAGCTCAACTTCTCCGACATCGCTGCCACGGAGAGCGCGGTAGCTTATTCCATCGCTGTGCCTGATGCCACTCTGCCAACCACCTTTCGGTGGTCATCATCGTTGAACCGGATCTCCGTGCAAAACGGCGGTTGGACAACGCTGAGCGGCATCAAAGCGGCCCTTCCCGCGGCTGCGCTCGACCTCCTGGATCCAACAAACAAGATTGGGCTGCTGCGCGCGGACCTGGTGCTCAGCGATGGGAGCGCGCTCCAAT
>JAQGOV010000088.1 GCA_028293425.1 Verrucomicrobiales bacterium | reverse complement strand
GTAACCCGGGGTGACGCGCAAGCTACTCAAGGACTCGGAAGGGCTTTGAGGCGGAGGCAATGGGGATTGTTTGGGGTCAACCTTGAACTGTGCAGGCATCAACTCATGAACCGTGCTGACGATTAGGTCTTCCGTGGTTGGATCCAGCCGGGCGGGACGGTCATAATACCAAAGGGAGGTCTCGGCTTCGTAACCGCCCTCCTGAAGGATGCGGCTGGAAGGTATATAACACGGCACCTCGTTGGCGTAGCCGTTCACCCAGAGTTTGGCGGGATCGAAATCCCGCTTTAGGCGCAGGGAGTAATCCACCACAACTTCACCGGCCAGAAAAATCATGGCAAGTTTATCCCCAAACACCCAGGTCTGGACCGCGTAAGGGAGTTTGGTGGGGAGTTGTTCGCCATTGTCGAGCCGAGCCAAATTCTTACGGGCATGGTAGCCAACGATTCCTTTTTCCTTGGCTCGCTCCTGCCATTGTTCGCGGGTCGGCAGTTCCGAGAAAGGAAGCTCGATGCGCTTGAACCGGCCGGTGGGCCCCTGAGCAAGGGAAGTAAACTTCCCAGAGAGCAATTTATCAACGCCGGCGGCAATCTCCGCTCCGTGCTGCCGGGCGTTTTCCGGTTTGCCACGAGGATCAGGATTGGCATCCGCTCCGCAACCGATGGAAATCAAAGCCACGGCGCCCGGATGCTCCCGCTCGATTTGCGCGCCGGCCTCCCCTGCCCAATCGCCGTGGAATTGGTTGTATTCAGAACCCAGGGTGGTGCAATGGCACGCATAAGCGGCCACCACGGCCAGGAGGTTGCCCTGGGTATCCTCGGCCTTTAAAACGGGCAGAGCCTGGTCGACAGGTCCGTTGACCGTTCGCCGGTTTTTGGCGAAGCCAGCAGTGGTTTGGGCCCAGGACAGATTTCCTGGGTTCCGGTGCTTCAAAGCGGAGGTGGCGGCCAGCTCAAGCCTATCCAAAAATATTTTGGTGTAATTTCCGATGGCCGCCAATTCGTCTGGAGTAAAATCGCGGCTGAATAAATTCGGCAAAACTCCTGAGAGACAAGGGGCGGTATGGGTATGAGTGGAACAGAGGACGATGTGGTCGCGTGGAATCCGGAACTTCTTAAAAAGCCGAGCTGCCAGTGCCTCGGTGATTTCGACGGAGACACCGCAGTTGTCCACGGTTAGAAACAGCGCTGGGCTGTCTGCATCGCTGCCAATAGCGAGGGCCTTTGCCCAAAGTCGTTGGCCGGCGTTTGTCGCCATGGAGTATCGAGCGCCATAACCGCTCAGCCAAATCGCTGAATCCGGAGTAATGTCCACCTTCGCCGCGCCGAGAAGCATTTGCGAGGCAGAGTGCCCCGAGGCTGTCGAAAAAAGAATGCAACTAAACCAAAGGCTCCATTTCCAGATTTTCATTATTCCACAATTTTCAACACGCGGTTGTTGCCGCTGTCGCAAATATAAAGCGTGCCGGAAGGGTGTACATAAACACCGTGGGGCTGATTCATTTCCAATCGTTCCGGGGAACCATCAAGCCCCGCCTTGCCTTTCCTGCCTGAGCCCGCAACTCGAACAATTTTGCCATCCCTGGGTAAATACTTCCGAACCACGTGATTCTCAGTGTCTGCGATGATTACATTTCCTTCGCGGTCCACGCACAGGTGTTTGGGCCCATTCAACGTGGCTTTTAGAGCGTCTCCCCCGTCCCCGGACAAACCTTTGATGCCTGTTCCAACAACCGTACGGATTTTGCCTTTTGCGTTCACCACACGCAGAGCATTCCCATTGCGCTCGAGAATGTAGACATTGCCGCTATCGTCAGCACAAACGGCGCGCGGGTCCATGAGCGGGGCTTCCACTGCCTCAGCGCCATCGTGCGGCACGCCAGCCTGACCATTCCCCGCAATGGTTTTCACCCGCCCTGATTTGAGGTCCACCATCCGAACACGGCGGTTATCCAAATCGGCCAGGTAAAGCCGGTCGCCCTTTGGGTTCAGAGCCACGCAGTAGATTCCCCCGAATTCAGCCTTGGACGCCGGGCCACCATCCCCACTGAAGCCTTTTGTGCCTACCCCGGCAAGGTTGGCGATGCTGCCAGACTTTGCATCAATTTTGCGGACTCGGTTATTCCAGGTGTCTGCCACGAGAACATCGCCATTGGGCAGCACGGCCAGGCTATGCATACCGTTGAATTGAGCTTTGGTTGCGGGCCCGCCGTCCCCGGCATCCCCTTTCGAGCCTAAACCGGCAACGGTTGTCAGGATCCCCTGAGGATCCACCTTGCGAACTTGCTGGCCAGTCATCTCAACGAGAAACATATTCCCATGTTCATCGAAGGCTGCTCCAAAAGGAGCCCCGAGCCGCACCTCCGTGGCTTTTCCCTGGTCCAGCGAGCCTCCGCCGGCAACCAGGACTACGTTTGCGGCAGGACTGGAGGCCGCGGAGAAGAGGAGGCCAAGAATCAGGGTGCATGTTTTTATCATACGCATGGTTTCATCCAGAGACAGTTGGGTTTTGACAGGATCTATGCCTTGGGGACTCGCGCTTTGCACTACTTTTCTCTAATGCACGGAGGTTGCGTTGCCAAATACAACGCAATAAACCATCTTGCACGAGTATGTACGGCAGCATTCAACAACACTTGGCCCAGGAGTTAAACGAAATCCGGAACGCCGGGCTTTTTAAAAAGGAACGCGTCATCACTACTCCCCAGGATGCTCATATTCGGGTGGCCGATGGCAATCCCGTGCTGAACATGTGCGCAAACAATTACCTGGGATTGGCCGAACACCCGGAGGTGATTGCAGCGGCACATGAGGCCTTGGAACGATGGGGCTATGGATTGTCCTCCGTCCGGTTCATTTGCGGCACCCAGCAGATCCATAAGGAACTGGAGCGTCGGATTTCCGAGTTTCTGGGCACCGAAGACACAATCCTCTACTCCTCCTGCTGGGACGCCAATGGCGGACTATTTGAAACCATCCTTGGGGCAGAAGACGCGGTCATTTCTGACGAATTGAATCATGCCAGCATCATCGATGGCGTTCGTCTCTGCAAAGCGCAGCGACTTCGTTACTTGAATAATAACATGGAAGACCTGGAGGCGAAGCTGAAGGAGGCGGCGGCGGCGCGTTTCCGGCTAATTGTGACAGACGGGGTTTTTTCCATGGACGGTTTCATTGCCAATTTGCCGGGCATTTCAGAACTTGCGGATAAATACAATGCCCTCGTAATGGTAGACGATTCGCACGCGGTTGGGTTTATGGGAAAGCGCGGCCGCGGCACGCCTGAGCATCACGACGTCATGGGCCGAATTGACATCATCACCGGAACACTTGGCAAAGCGCTGGGAGGCGCCAGCGGGGGCTATACAAGCGGGCGCAAGGAAGTTATCGACATTTTGCGGCAACGTTCGCGGCCTTATCTTTTCAGCAACTCCGTGGCTCCCCCCATCGTCGCCACCACCTTGAAAGTCCTGGATCTCTTAACATCATCCACCGCCCTGCGGGACAAACTCGAAGCGAACACTCGGTTTTTTCGTGAAGGCATGAGCAAACTCGGCTTCAACATCCTTCCCGGCACCCATCCGATTGCACCAATCATGCTTGGGGACGCAGGCCTGGCCAACCGTTTCGCGGATGCCATGCTGGCCAAAGGGGTCTACGTGATTGGCTTTTCCTATCCGGTTGTTCCGAAAGGTAAAGCCCGCATTCGCACCCAAATCTCCGCATCGCACTCGCAAGAAGATTTGCGATTTGCCATGGAAAAATTCGCGGAAGCGAAACAGGAACTGGGGCTCTAAATGAAGCTCGCGGCAGGAACAACTTCCTGCCGCGAGCGTGTTCCCGAAAGTCAGCGTCTGTTAAGGAGCGCTCACCTTTACCCGCATAAACCTCGATGATCCAGGGCTAATAGGCTGGTTGTCCATCACCTGAATGGTTTCGGTGGGACTGCCTGAGCGCATCAGTTCCGTGGTGATGGGGGCCAGCGTAATCGCATTGCTCCCGGAATAGGTAAGACCGGTGGTCCAATTCAGGAGGTCACTGCTCACCTCCACGGAGTGGGTCAGGTTGGTAACGCCGGGGCGCCGTTTGAATGTCACTCCCAGATAATTGTTACCACTGACATTCTGCACGGCCACCTTCGGCGTGTTCTCCGACTTCCACCATTGGAGCAGATCGCGCAAGGCTTGCGGCTTGTTATTCGGAGCTGGATTGCCGGCCTGATCTGACGTGTTGATGCCATGGCAATTTTTGCAGGTGCGGATTTCGCCCGGAGCAAAGGTGACCCAGTAACGCTCTTTGACGACACTTTCTCCATTCGTGCCCATTAACTGCCAGGTCATCGCCCGGCGAGCAGGAACGAGCGCAGCGAATGAGCCATCATCTCCCAATTTTACGCTGCCGGCCGGTCCTGATGGATTTGGCACATTGTCGGCACCCGGATCGTGCAGGGGTGTAGGCAGCACACGGCGGCCAGGAACCGGTGTTGTCGTTCCTGCTGTATAACCGCGGCGTTGATCGGCTTGAAGGAATTGGATGGCAGCGAGGTCATAGATTTTTCCGTTGTTCGTCCCAACAGTCAGGTTGGTGGTGCCCGCAATTCGAAGATTGTAGGGCTGCTGCTTATCTGCTCCGTCACGCCGGGTGACGTTGTGGCTGACAACCAAGGCAAGGTTGTTCGCCTTGAGGAAATTCCTCATCATATTTACATCCACGCCTTCCTCATCAAAGACCTGCTGCTCTACATCCTGGATGGTCGACGAAATGCGAGCCGGGCGAGCCTGGGGCTTGACCTCCACGGGGTCCATTTCCCACAAGCCACCGGAATAAGTGACGAGCGTGTTGCCGGACCAGTAGGTAAAGGTGTTTGTAAAACCTGGTGTAAGGAATTGATTCTGCTGCCATAAAGTGCCGGCCTTTTGCAGCGTTTTCAGCCGAAAATCATATCGAGACAAAGGGCTGCTGCTGGTCCCGATATTGGCGTCTACTTGAGTGGCGGTAGTGTAGATGGCGACGAGTTTGCCATCACTCATTGGCAAGGGATTGCGGTAGGTCCCGGCTGCATTGGGCCCATTATTCGCCTTGGCGGTAATATAAGTAAGATAACACAGGCTCGGATTCAAAGAGGGTGGCGCATAAAGGGCAAGAATTTGGCCCGATGCGTGGGTGCCGAAGTCCGGCGAATCGATCCCATAATACATTCCGGGCGTAAGCGGGTCCTCCCGAATGTTGAAGAAATTGTTCAGCCAATTGGTGTTGAAGCGGCCCAGGGAGTTCGTCAACGGAATCAAGCTCGGGTCATTGGTGAAACTGGTGGTGATATGATTCTGCAAATCATGGCGTCCCATGTGATTGACCACTTCTTCATCCGTCCCATCTTCCGTCAATTGCCAAGGGAAAAAGAGGTTGAAAGCGTTCCCATTTACTTTAAGGGCTGCCACATTCGTGGCGTCGTAGGTGCGTGGTTCCGGGAAGAACTCGCTTCGGTCGTTCAGATTGAAGGCTGAGTTCGCGGATTCGTCGACATAGTTAAACGTGCCATTGGTGGCCCGGTTCAAGCGATCATCGGTGGCATTGCGATCCTGCACCAAGTGATCCCAACGGATGAAAAGCAAACGGCCAAAACTATCCACAAAAGGACTAAAAACCCCAGAGGGCGTGTGGTTCAGCATGTTTAACTTTCCGGCCACGGGGTCAAGGCTCCAAAGACCGGTGACGGTTGGGTACTCGTTATACTCGTCCAATTGAGGATAAAGATGCAAGGAGCCGTCCCTCGGCCGGTCACTGGTAAAAATGATGTGGTCGTCAGTTCCGTAACAAGGGGCGACGTTATTAAAGTTGGTCGGTTGATTGGATACCTTGGTAATGACAGGGATAGCGTTGGAGCTAAGGAAGTTGGTCACCTCGTAAAGCTGCCAGAAAAATGGAGCGCTATCGCCCGCAAATCGAGGCGCGCCGACCACCATGCTAAAGACGGCCTTCGTGCCGCTCCAGTGCATGAAAGGCTGGCGCACCGCGATCCCGTTGGTGTGTTGTGCCGCGCCGGACACCCCGAACCCTGCCGCAAGAGTCAGATTTTTGAGGGTGCCATCGGGATATCGGATCCACAACGCCCCGCCGCGCCCGGCGTGAGTGGTGTCCGGAAGATGGTTACCCATGCCAGAGGCAGCCGAGAGAAAAACGTTTGTGACCGTGTTATCGTTTATCTCGTTGGGAATCGGAACCTGCGTGACAAAAAGCACGGGGTTACCCAAAACGGGGCCTGCGGCCCGCCCGCTCAGTGAGCTAACAATGACTGTGACGCAGACCGCCCCTGAAATCAGGAGTCGATGGAAAAGGTGGTTGTTCATAAGTTCGCCCAGGAATGTCCACAATTGAGACAAAAACTGGATGAAATCGAACCCAGGCTACCAGCTAAACCGATGCATGGAAGGTCTATTTGGCTCGTTTTCCGGTTCATCCAATGTTTCATGCTCATCTGAACGCCCATAGAGCGACTTGCAGACCAGATGGGAGGATCGGACGTACTACTTTTGAGGTATATGGGCGAAAAGAAAACTTTATCACTCAAACAAGCAACTGCCACGAGGGAGCGCCCTAACCCGCCTCGGAAATTCAACCCAATAGCAGGTAGTGCCAAAACCCCATTGTGATAAGGGCATTCCGAAATGACTTTTGCCCGTCGTTGGGTGGTGACTTTGCGCGGCATGGCATCACCGAGTGGGTAGAAACAACAAAAAGGAGAAAATAAGTCACTATGAAGAAAGCGTTACTCAGAACTTCCCTGTTCTGCATCACCACTGTGCTCATCGCTGGAACAGCGTGGGCGCAGAACACCAGTTCGTCCTCCAGTAGAGACACCACGGGATCGAGCTCTTCCAGCTCACCGCGAAGCTCGAGCCTGGGCGGAATTGGATCGAGCTCCAGTTCAACCTCCGGCAGCCAGCAATCGTTCATGGCAACCAAGTTGATGGGAGCTAAAGTCAAGAGCCAGCAAGGTGAAAGCCTTGGCCAGGTTCAGGATGTCATCATCAATCCCCAATCCGGGAAAGTTGAATTCGCCGTTCTTTCCAGCAGCACAGCAGGAACTGGCGACAAGGTCATTGCCGTGCCCTGGAAGCTATTGAGCGCTAGCAGCAGCAGCAGTGGCAGTGGCACAACCGGCTCCAGCAGCACCAGCACAAGCGGCTCCGGCTCGATGAGCCAGCCGACTTTTACGGCCAGCATCGATAAAGATAAACTGCAACGCGCACCCAGCTTCGATAAAAGCCGCGGGCCTGACATGAGCTCCACCGACTGGAGCCAGAAAATCTATTCCTATTTCGGGGTTGAACCCGAGACCGGAACAGGCGGCACGGGCTCTGGCACCGGCATTGGCACAGGAACCAGCGGCTCTGGCCTGGGCACCTCGCCCAGCGGGAGCGGCTCCGGCATTGGAACATCTCCCAGTGGCAGTGGCAGTTCTGGGTCCGGAAGCTCCGGCACGAGCGGTTCCGGCACATCCGGTTCTGGTTCAACTGGTTCTGGTTCGGGCAGCACGGGCTCCGGAAGCAGCGGATCCAGCGGTTCGGGAAGCAGCAGCTCGGGAAATTCCAGCAGCTCCGGCAACTCGAGCAGCTCTGGCTCTTCCGGGACGAGCGGCTCTGGCAGCGGGCTAAAATAAATGACCAAAGGCTTTGAACGATTGTTTCAAGGCCCCAACATCATCGACAAGCCACAGATTCAACTCCCCTCGGGAGCGGTTTCTGTGGCTTGCCCGATTGCAAATACCAACCCCTATTTACGATAAATTTATGGACCAGGATCTCACGCAGACGCTCAGCCAAATCGCGAATCAGCTTCGGATTCATTCCATAGCTGCCACCACGGCTGCAGGCAGCGGCCATCCCAGTTCGTGCGCGTCCGCGGCGGATCTGGTCGCCGCGTTGTTTTTTGGACACATGCGTTATGATCCGAAGAACCCTCGCTATCGAAATAATGATCGGTTTGTCCTATCCAAGGGGCATGCAGCTCCCCTGCTCTATGCTGCTTGGGCGGAGGCGGGTCTCGTGCAGGTGGACGAACTTTTACACCTTCGAGAACTCAACAGTGATTTAGAAGGCCATCCAACACCACGCCTCCCGTTTGTAGATGTCGCGACTGGTTCTCTTGGGCAAGGCCTGAGTGCCGGGTTGGGAATGGCGCTGTCCGCGCGGATGGATAACCTTGATTTCCGAACTTACGTGCTGCTCGGAGATGGCGAGTGCGCGGAAGGAAGCGTTTGGGAGGCGGCGAACCTTGCAGGCGTTTACAAGACAACCAACTTAATCGCGATCGTGGACGTGAATCGGTTAGGACAAAGTGAGGCAACGCCCTTCGGGCACGACATGGAAGCTTATCGGAAACGTTTTGACGCTTTCAACTGGCGGACAGAAGTGATTGACGGTCATGACATGGGCGAAATCCTCGAGGTCCTTGAAGCGGCTGGCCTGGGCACACAGCCGTTGGCCATCCTGGCGAAAACGAATAAAGGCCATGGCATCCCCGCCATCGAAGACAAGGATGGCTGGCACGGAAAACCTCTCAACAAAGAGGAAGCAGAACGGGCTATCGCTGAGCTTCAACCAAAGGCCAAATCCGCCCAGGGTATTCCCATTGCGTCGCCCACCCCGTTTCCCGAACCGCAAATTTCCATTACGGCAACTCCATTACCCATTCACTATGAAAACGGAAAAAAAGTAGCGACCCGAGAGGCCTTTGGAAATGCCTTGGCCCGGCTGGGAGAAACAGAAGGCAGGATTGTGGCTTTGGACGGAGACACCAAAAATTCCACTTACTCCGAGAAATTTATGAAGAAGTTTCCCAGCCGATTCGTGGAGTGCTTCATCGCGGAACAGAACATGGTGGGCGTTGGGATTGGGCTCGCAGCCATGGGCAAGATCCCGTTTGCTTCCACATTTGCGGCCTTCTTCACCCGGGCGCATGATCAAATCCGAATGGGCGCAGCATCCTTCACCAACTTAAAACTTGCTGGCTCCCATGTGGGGGTCAGCATCGGGGAGGATGGTCCCTCGCAAATGGGTCTGGAGGATTTGGCCATGTTCCGCTCAGTGCCCGGCTGCGCTGTCTTGTATCCGGCGGATGCTGTGGCGACTGAAAAACTGATGGAAGAAACGCTCCGTTACCAGGGAATGGTTTATTTGCGGCTGTCGCGGCCCAAGACAGATATTATTTACGGCACGGAGGAGGCGTTTCCGATCGGTGGCGCAAAGATCTTGCGTCAAAGACCGGAGGATGCCGTAACAGTGGTGGCGGCAGGGGTAACGCTTTACGAAACATTAAGTGCGGCAGACATGCTGGCGGCTGACGGCATCACCATCACCGTTATTGATGCCTACAGTGTCAAACCGCTTGCGGGGGATGTGATTCGTGAAGCGGCAAGCCGGACTGGCCATGCCGTCCTGACGGTGGAGGATCACTATGCTGAAGGAGGTTTAGGCGAAGCGGTGGCTGGGGAATTAAGCCCAGAAGGCTTCATGGTCTTTCGGTTGGCGGTGCCGCAACTGCCTCACTCGGGGAAACCTGAGGAGCTGCTTGCTCGCTACGGTTTGGATGCGGCTTCCATTCGCGGCAAGGTGCACGAAATCATTCACCGGATTGCAACACGGCCTCAGCCAGCGCTGGCTGGCACCATGGATTGAGGCTTTACGAAAATGGAAAGCGCCAGAAGCAGGTGCTGGCTGGTGAATCAAAAGAGTGCTTCAGTTCGGGACCCATCCCTTGCCAGGAATGAATTCACGACTTCCAGATCGGGTTTTGCACCCGCTGCCCACGATGACCAACGCCAACAGGGCAAGTAAAATGTATTTTGACATGCTTTTAGAGTAAACGAGATTGCCAGCGCGGCAAGTCTATCGCAAATTACCGTCAGAAGGAAAGAATGGGTGTGACGAAAAAGTCATTGAAAGGGCAACTCTTACTGGACAACGGTAAACTCCAGGGCTCCTTTTTTCACCGGACGGTTATCCTTATCTGCCAACACGACGACGAGGGCGCATTTGGCCTTGTTCTAAATCGATCCACGAAAAACAAAGTCGGCGAAGCAATTGTTGGCAATCTACCGGACACGATGAAAGGAGAGCTATTGTTTTTGGGTGGACCGGTTCAGCCGCAGGCGCTCAGTTACCTCCTAAGTGATACCTATTTACCAGAAGCCAACGTCATGCCGAACCTGAGCCTGGGCCATTCCCTGGAATCTTTGGTAGATCTGGGGGAATCATTCTCCATGTCTCAGCGGCTGAGAATTTTCGCGGGTTACGCTGGCTGGAGCCCTGGCCAGCTTGAAGAAGAGATGAAGCGCGATACTTGGCTAGTTCATCCGGCCACATTGGACTTGGTTTACCATCCGAAACCGGATGACCTTTGGCAGATGATCCTCCAGCAAATGGGCTGGAAGTACAAGCTTATCTCCGAAGCACCTGACGACCTTTCCTGGAACTGAATCCTTCGATGAGTTGCGGGATGGCATCCGCCCTGCCCTTTGCCAGATTGTCTGTCCTGATTTTCAGCCCGTGTGCGCAGGAAGCGCCTCAGCAAATGCGTGGGAGTTGATCACCAGAAAGCATTTGAAGGATCCTGGTTCCGCCCACGTGAGTTTTCATGGTGACGAAGCCCGGATGTTCAGCGACCACTTCGCCGATGATGGCTGCCGCGAGCCCCAGCGGGTGGTGATGCATGGCATGGATAACGCATTCCGCATCCCGAGCAGGGACGATCGCCACCAACTTTCCCTCATTCGCCACGTGGAGAGGATCGAGGCCAAGGATTTCACAGGCTCCTTTGACTTCCTCGCGAATGGGAATGGCGCGTTCTTCAAGATGAATTCCAACCTTGGCTTGCTCCGCAATCTCGTTGAGCACTCCGGTAACGCCGCCGCGGGTTGGATCCCGAAGGACATGGACGTCCGGACAAGCGGCAAGCATCGCCTCAACTAAAGAATTTAAGGGAGCAGTGTCACTGGCTATTTCGGTATCGAACTCGAGTCCGTCGCGCACGGCCATGATAGCGATACCGTGGTCGGCCATGGTTCCGCTGAAGATGATTTTGTCTCCCACGCGGGCTCGACATGGGTGGATGTTTACCCCCGGTTCAACGAGGCCAATCCCCGCGGTTGTAATGAAGATTTTGTCGCCGTGGCCGCGATCCACCACCTTGGTGTCCCCCGTTACCAGCAAAACTCCCGCAATCTGGGCTGCCTGTTGCATGGATTGCACCACGCGCCAGAGGTCCTGCATGGGCAAACCTTCCTCAATGATCAGAGCTGACGAAAGATAAAGGGGCTTTGCGCCACACATAGCCAAGTCGTTGACAGTGCCATGCACCGCGAGTTTTCCAATATCGCCGCCGGGAAAGAAGATCGGGTTTACCACAAAGGAATCCGTGCTGAATGCGACCCTGCTGCCATTCAGAGAAAGAATCGCTCCATCATGGAGCGGATCCAAAAATTCATTGCGCAACTGGGGCAGGAACAGTTTTTGAATGAGGTTGTGAGTGAGCTTGCCGCCGCTTCCATGTGCGAGCACGATTTCCTTGTGGTCGCCCATCGGCACCGGGCATGCGAGCGCTATCGGCAGCGCACGGGCCGCATTAACGCCTATTTCAGGACATTCTTTTCCGTCTATACTAGGCGACATCTTCGGCTCCCAATGCGAGGTGAATTAAATCCCAGGCGATGTGCACGAGAGTCGCGTGAACCTCCTGGATACGATGGATGCTATACGAGGGAACAATAAAGCAATAATCCGCCAATTCGGGAAAGCGGCCCCCGTCCTTTCCCGCCCAGGCGATGGTCATCATCTGAAGCTTACGTGCTTCCTCCAGAGCATAAACCAGGTTGGGCGACTTCCCGCTGGTGCTCACCACGAGCGCCATGTCTCCGGGCTGTCCGTGCAGTCGTAATTGATTTACATAAATCCGGCTATAATCAACGTCGTTGCTGATGGCCGTCATCGTGGCAACGTCGGTCATGAGCGGGATGGCCTGAAAAGCCGGGCGCTTCTCAATGATGGGATGGGTAAATTCCACACTGAAATGAAGAGCGTCGCACAAGCTCCCGCCGTTTCCCATGACCAGGAGCTTTCGTCCATGGTGGAATCGTACGGCCATCTCCCGGGCCATGCTCTCAATTTCCTCGGCGTACGTTGAGAAGAACTTTTCTTTTATCTCCACGCTCTCGGCGCATTTGCGCAGGATTTTTGTGCGAAAGCCCTCGACGGATTTGTTCTGGTCGATCTGGATCATGGTGGCACCAACTCTTGGCTTTCCTTTTGGGGTTTTAGGTGACGTCCGTAAGCATAGTAAGCCGCGCAGGCGCCCTCGGCCGAGACCATGGTCGCGCCCAGCGGGTGGTCCGGTGTGCACTGTTTACCAAAGGCCGGGCAATGATGGGGTTTGCGGACTCCCCGCAGAACCTGTCCGCTGATGCAGTTGACGGGCTCCTCGGTATCAATTTCGAAAACGTCAAACCGCCTTTCAGCATCAAAGTTTCGAAATTCATAGCGCAACTTGAGCCCGCTCTTTGGAATGGAGCCTACTCCTCGCCATTTCCTGTCACAGACCTCAAAGACTTCCTGCACAAGCCGTTGCGCGATGGTATTGCCGTCCCGCCGCACAATGCGCGCGTATTGATTCTCGACCATGGCCTTGCCGGCTTCCAATTGCCGCACTGTCATGAGTGTTCCTTCGAGCAAGTCCAGGGGTTCAAATCCGGAGATGACAATTGGCACGCGATAACGAGCCGCAATCGGCGCGTACTCGCGATAGCCCATCACCGCACAAACGTGGCCGGGGCCGAGAAACCCCTGCACTCGATTTTCCGTGGATTGCAAAATGGAAGCCATTACCGGAGGAACGAGGACATGCGATACAAGGATGGAGAAGTTCGTAACGCTTCGTTTTCTGGCCTGCCAGACAGCCATTGCGTTGGCGGGCGCCGTTGTCTCAAATCCTATCGCGAAGAACACAACCTGTTTGGCGGGGTTGGATTGCGCAATCTTCAGACAATCGATCGGGGAGTAAACGACGCGCACATCCGCACCCCGGGATTTTAAGATCAGCAAATCAACTTCTGAACCGGGCACCCGCAGCATATCGCCAAACGAGCAAAAGATAACGCCGGGCGAGCGGGCGATCGCGTGCGCCTTGTCAATCATTTCCAGGGAGGTGACGCAGACGGGACATCCGGGGCCATGGACCAATTCCAGTTCGGGCGGCAGCATTTGATCCAGACCATACTTCACAATGCTGTGGGTCTGGCCGCCGCACACCTCCATGAGCACCCATGGTTGGGTGACGGTGCGGCGAATTTCCGCGACCAACTTTCCGGCAATCTCTTCCCGGCGGTATTCATCGAGGTACTTCATTATCCTCCTCTTGTTGGGATTCCCCGTCCGTGGGGGTTAGCTCATCCAGTTGCCGCAACTCCTCCAAAACGCGATAAGTGTTGGCAGCCTGTTCTTCATCCACTTTGCCCAGCGCGAAACCTACGTGCACCAGCACATATTCGCCTATTTGGACATCTGGTGTGTATTCGAGGCAGACTTGTTTCACGATCCCCCCAAAATTAGCCTTGGCCATCCGGACCCCGTTCGGGTCTTCGGTGATGTCGATAACTTTGCCTGGGATCGCAAGACACATATCAGGAGGGGGTTTCTGTTAAGATTTTTGCTTTCGACGGGCCGTGGGAAGTCCTGGGATACCCTTCGATAGTTGCCGTTTCGGTCGCTCTGGCCCGTGATAGAACTGGCAATTGCTCCGGGCGCCGGTCCCAAGTAGCGGCCATGACTTGACCGAGCGCGATGCCTCCGTCATTCGGTGGAACCTGCCGGTGCCAGAACGGAACAAAACCTTCCTCGCGCAAGCGCAAGACGGTTCGTTCGGTGAGCAGCCTGCTTTGAAAACAGCCGCCTGTGAGCGCGATTCGAGGCTGCCCGATTTTGTGAGCCACCGCTACGATCATTTCGACCAGGGTGTGATGAAGCTTGGCGGAGATTACCCCTATGCTTGTGGAATCCTGAAGTTCGCGGAGAATTTCCAGAACCATCGGTTCCCAATCCAAAACCATCGGATTGTTCTTGAGCAGCTGGAAGGGATATACATCGCTCATGCCTGGTTTGGCGGAGAACTCCAACTCCATGGCAGCCTGGCCTTCAAAGGTCGTGCGCTGCCGCAAACCGATGAGCGCTGCCATGGCGTCAAAAAAACGCCCGGCACTGGAAGTGACCGGAGCGTTGATCCGCTGAGCCCGCATTTGATGAATGAGCCTCAATTCACTTTCAGAAAACCCATCGAGCAATGGGAGACGGAGCTGCTTCAAATCCTCGAAGCTCATGAATTCCAGCAACAGCCCTATAGCAGCCCGGCGAGGTTGCCTTATCGCTGCGTTACCACCCGGCAGGCGGAACGCTCGCAGATGGGCCACCCGCTCGTAACCGGCTGGACCCGTCAAAAGAAATTCACCGCCCCAGATCGTCCCATCAGGTCCCAAACCGGTCCCGTCCCACGCAACCCCCAGCACCGGCGCCTCAATTTGGTTTTCGGCCATGCACGACGCGACATGCGCCCAGTGGTGCTGGACAGCGTGTCTGGCCACCGGGAGGTTCCCCGCGTATTGGGTCGAGAGATAATCCGGGTGCAAATCACAGACCAACAGTTCGGGTTCCACTTCGTAGAGGTCTGGCAAATCGGCGGTGGCCTGGCAAAAGGCCGCATACGCCAGTTCATTTTCCAAATCGCCGATATGCTGGCTAACGAATACCGCATTTCCGAGGCTGAGGGCCACGGAGTTTTTCAGGTGCGCGCCCACGGCTAAAACATTGGACAAAGGGTGGGTGACATAGATCGGCAAAGGAGCGTATCCACGAGCTCGACGCAGAACTTGCTCACCCCCCAAAATAACGCGAACAACCGAATCATCGACATGGCGAAGGATTGGCCGGTCATGGATCAGAAGCAAATCCGCGACACCGCGGAAACGCTCGAACGCTTCCTCTTCATCAATGCAGATAGGCTCATCGGAAATGTTGCCACTAGTAGCCACGAGCGGACGCTGGAACTGTCTTGAAAGCAACCAGTGCAGCGGAGTCGATGGCAGCATAACACCCAACCAGGGGTTTCGGGGGGCAACGGCCGGAGAAATGGAGGTTTGGCCTTCCGCTATGACTCGCCTTTTCAGCAAGACGATAGGAGCCTGCGGCGAACGCAGGAGGGCTTCTTCCTTGTCGGAAACAACGCAGTCCAGATGAATGGACTCAAGGGAGGGGTAGAGCAAAGCGAAAGGCTTTTCCATACGCCGCTTCCGAAAACGAAGGCGCTGAACCGCTTCCTGATTTCGAGCGTCGGTTAATAGCTGGAAACCCCCGAGGTTTTTCAGAGCGATAATCTGGCCGTCCCGCAAGGCCTCAACCGCCTGAACCAATGCTTGTTGTTTGAGCGCGAGCGGTTGGCCTTCCGGGCTGCAAAGGGTGAGATGCGGTCCGCACTCCGAGCAGGCGTTCGGCTCGGCGTGAAATCTTCGGTCCTGAGGATTCCGGTATTCCTCCGCGCATTTGCGACACATCTGGAATTTTTTCATGGATGTGTGCGCGCGATCGTAGGGAAGTCTCTCGATAATGCTGAAACGGGGTCCGCAATGAGCGCAGTTGGTAAAAGGGTAGAAAAAGCGCCGATTGCTCGGCTGGAAAATTTCCGAAACACAATCCTCGCAAGTGGCGAGGTCAGGCATAACCAGGGTTGTTTTGCTGCCAGCAGGGTCGCTGGGCTGGATGGCGAAGCCAGTTTGCCCGGTGCTTTCCAGAAACGAGCAATCGACGCTTTCAATGCTCGACCGGAGCGGCTTATCAATTTGCAACCTGTTCAGGAATTCATCCAGATCGGTCCTGGAACCTTCGATTTCGATCTCCACCCCCTGCCCCGTGTTCCGCACCCCACCGGACAATCCCAAATCCCGGGCAAGGCAATAAACAAAAGGCCGAAAGCCAACACCTTGCACGGCCCCTCGGACGATGATTTTGGCACGCGTTGAGTTCATCGGATGAGCACAAATAATCCCTGCACAAAACCAATTTGGTACATGAGGAAGAGGCCAAACCCGATGCTCATAAGGCAGGAAGCAAACGCCAGCCGGCGATTGAAGGCGGCCGAATAGACGGCGCTGCAGGCAAAGGGGAGAGCCACCGCAGCCGTGATAAGCATCATGCCAGCGATGGTTCCACAGCCGAAAAGCAACAGATAGGCAACCGCCCATTTGGCGTTCTGAATGATCGGGAGCACAAGCAAAGCGACAGCGGCCGAGCCAGCCAATCCGTGCACCACCCCCACCAATAGGGGCCTCACGGCCTGATAAATATTTAGCCCGCCGAACCGGAGATCGAGCCAGGCTGTTGGGGTTTGCTCCACTCGATGACCGTGGGATCCCGATCGATGACCATGGAAGTGCGCGTGCGCGTAATCCCCATGAGCGTGGGTGTGCTCGTGGCAACATTCGGCCTTCGCCCCCTCCGGACCGCAGACTCGCTCCCTAAGCCAGTTTGTGAAACTTCGGATGTTCATCAATCCGAGCAGGACAAGCATCAAGGCAACCGTAAACTCAAGGGACAATCCCAATCGGGGAGGAATCACGATGCCAAAGAGAATGATCGCACCTCCCACGAGCAGAAGGGTGAGACTATGGCCAATTCCCCAGATGGCTCCCAGGACCGCAGCACTGCGGATGGTTCGCTCCCGGCTCACGATCGTGGTAACCGCAATTACATGATCGGCATCCGTGGCGTGTCTCATTCCCAGAAAGAAGCCCAGCAGCAAAATGGAAACAAGTGTCAGCATGGTTCACCTCACAGCCACACGGAACGCGCCGTCCTCCTCAATTAGAGGAAACGGGTCCAGGTGAGATTTTGAATGTTGGACCGACCGACCCGCGGAGCGGATATCAAATGCCTGACCGCAATCGCAAGCGAAAGTCCCTCGTGAGAGTCTTCCCAGGTGCAAAGGCATGTTGCAGGCCGGGCACTGATCACGATACGCGTAGAGCTGGTTATCCAGTTTGCAAATCAGCAGCGGCGTTTTTGCGGCTTTCAGGGTCATGAAATCGCCCTCGTGCAATCCAGGCACATCGGGCAGCAAAACCCATTCAGGCTCCAGGACCGGCTTATCTCGGCCATGGTCGGCAGGCAAAGGGGCTGCCCCGCCCTCTACTTCAAACTCCGCTAAATCGGGACACGCTTCCTGGATGGCCTGGCGCAAAGCCAGTTCCAAGGTGACCGCTGAGGAAGCACAGGTGTCGCACGCCCCAACCATCCGCAATCTGGCCCGCCCCTGCTCAAGGCTCATCAGTTCCACATTGCCTCCGTGGCTTTTCATATAGGGCCTGACCTTTTCCAGCGCTTTCAAAAATCGCGTTTCCAGGGGAATCGGATGCAAACCGTGAATGAGCAGAAGCCCAGTGATAAGTGGATCGCCTGTGAGCGCTTCCATCGTCCCGGTCTGCATTGTGCCGTGGTTACTGACCGTATACAGAATTCTTTCCAACCCGATGCCGTAGAGTTCCAGGATAGATTGGATGCACTCTTGCGCGAGCCTGCGAGCATTAGGGTCGGCCACGGTTTCAATCTTTTCCACCAGTTCCTGGATACGCCTTCCCTGCTCGGCCGCTCTCTCCAACCTCTGCTTGCCAGGTTCGTTCCCGGCGTCGCGAACGTCATGCTGGATTTGGTCCCGGCCAAGGTCTGGCGCCGCTGACAGGTGAGGCTGATTCATACAAGGGTTTTAGCGGACAAATTGGATGCTTTTGATGGTACATTCATGCCCTTGAGCAGCCTCGGCCGCTTTTCCACAGGTCGGGCATTGCAACGTTGGCATCGGGGTGAAGGCCAAAGCATCGTCCCAGTACTTGGGCCGTCCCTGATAGTGACAGTGCGGACAAGTTACAGTGGCTGGCACCGTTTCAACGTCCAGGACCGATCCCTCAATCCCCGTTTCCTGAGTGATGGCTGTGTAGCAAAAGCGCATTTGCTCAGCTTCTAAAAATGTGAACTCCCCGACTGCCAGCCGCACCGTCGTTACTCGCGATACCTTTTCCGTTTCAAGGAATTCGAGAACCCTTTCGACGATCCCGGAGACGATCGAGAATTCATGCATAGCCGCACCAGCTAAACAGCCAGTAAAGCGGACGCGACCTCATCCAGGCCGGTCCCGGTTTTGCAACTGGTCAGGACGACGTTGACACCGGGTTTAAGAATCTGGAGATCTCGCACGAGGTTGTTGGGGTCTACATCCATCGCCTGAGCCAAATCGATCTTGTTAATCACTACGACATTGGCCCCCAGGAACATGTGGGGATGCTTTTTGACCATATAAGGCCCTTCGGTGACGCTGACAACGACAACCCGGGCGCGTGAGCCAAGCGGGAACTCAGCCGGACAGATCAGGTTCCCGATGTTCTCGATAAAGATCATTTTCAACTTTGGCAGTTCCACCTTTCGCAGGGCTTTGCCAATCAGGTTGGCGTCGAGATGGCAACCATTGACGGTTGCAATCTGCACAACCGGCACACCCATTTTTGCAATCGGGTCGGCGTCGTCCGTGGTAGTGGCGTCTCCGTTAAAAACCGCCACCCCCATCCTGTCCTTGAACCGTTCCGCCATTTTGGTAATAAGCGTTGTTTTCCCCGAGCCAATTGCGCCCATGAAATCAATCGCTTTTATGCCATGAGTATCCAGGACGCCGCGGTTTTCCTTGGCGATCTTTGCGTTAGCCTGGAGCAGGCTATGCTCCAATTCGATGTCATAGATTTCTTCAGGTGCCGCTTCAATGATCGGTATCATAGTTGAATTTGGGTTGGTGGTTGATTATCCCTTCGCCATGGCCAGCAGAGCGGTTGGGGTATGGAGCTGCTTGAGAATTTTTCCATCCCCACAGTACATGTGCACTCCGCAGGGCAGGCAGGGATCAAAGCTGCGCACCGTGCGCATAATATCAATTCCCTTGAAGTCGTCTGGACCGTTCTCCTCAAAAATCGGGGTATTTTGCACGGCGTCCTCGTAAGGGCCAGGAGTTCCGAACTGATCCCGGGGGCTGGCGTTCCAAGGGGTCGGCGGGTAAGGATGATAATTGGCGATCTTCTTGTTTCGGATCACGAGATGATGCGAGAGAACCCCGCGCACGGCTTCATGGAAGCCGCAGCCAATCGCCTCATCCGGCACTTTGAAAGGTGTAAACGTTTGGGTATTTCCAGCATGCACTTCTTTTATGGCACGCTCCACGCAATAGAGCGCGACCGCCGCTGCATACGCCTGGAAGTAGCTCCGCGCGCGATTGCGCTCCAACGTGTTGCTCCACTGCGGGATTTTCCACTCAAACTCGACCTCCGGTTTGGTCGCGGTTTTGGGGAATCGGATTTTCACACTGTTCCCCGTGGCCTGGACGTAGTCGATGTCCACCAACTTGGCTAGGGCGGTGGTCCACAGCCGCGCGATAGGCCCGCCACCCGTGTCCAGCGCCAGATGATCTCCGGTCCGGGGATCATACCAGCGCGGCGACATCACCCACGTGTAATTACCGTTAAAATCCCGCTTTTGCGGCTTGGGAATGGTTGTCTGGTTCCAGGGATGGCGCTTGTCGACGGGGTTGCCAAGCGGATCGTTCTTAACGAATACCTCACCGTTGTCAGCCCAATCCTGGTAATAGGAATGGCCCAACAGGATCCGAATGTTCAGGTTGATGTCGACCAGGTCGGTGGTGATCAACTTCCCATCCACGATCACGCCCGGAGTGACAAACATGGCTTTGCCCCAATCGTTCATGGTGGCGTACCTGTAATCGCACACATCGGGATCTTGAAAGGAGCCCCAGCAACCGAGCAGAATCCGGCGTCGCCCCACCTCTTCGTAGCCAGGCAACGCTTCATAGAAAAAATCAAAAAGATCATTGTGCAGCGGCACGACTTTTTTCATGAACTCGATGTATTTCATCAGCCGCACCAGGTAATCAGTGAAAAGCTGAATGGTTGGCACCGTGCCCACACCGCCAGGATACAAGGTGGACGGATGGACGTGCCGCCCTTCCATCAAACAAAACATTTCGCGGGTCAAGCGGCTCATCTGAAGCGTCTCCCGGTAAAATTCTCCTTCAAAGGGATTCAGAGCCGTCATGATGTCGGCGATTGTGCGGTAGCCATGCTCCCGGGCATGCGGGGCCTCCTTTGCCTTGGCCTTTTCCCAAACACCAGGATTGGTTTCACGGACCATCTTCTCGCAGTAATCAACACCGACCAGGTTGTCCTGGAAGATGCAATGATCGAACATGTACTCGGCGGCTTCCCCAAGGTTGGTGATCCACTCGCCCATCGGCGGAGTTTTGATCCCATAGGCCATGTTCTGTGCGTAAACAGAACAGGTGGCATGGTTATCGCCACAGATGCCGCAGATCCGGCTCGTAATGAAATGAGCGTCTCTCGGATCCTTGTTCTGCATGAAGATGCTGTAGCCCCGGAAAACCGAGGACGTAGCGTTGCACTCGGCCACGCGCTTGTTCTCAAAATCGATCTTGGTGAAGATTCCGAGGCTGCCAACGATCCGCGTGATAGGATCCCAGGCCTTTTCGACCAATTTCCCGGGTTGAGTCCGTGGGGCCAGCCCGGTTTGCGTTGCTGTTGCGTTTGCCATAAAATATTGCAGTTGCTTCAGTTGAGACAGGTTCGTTTGACAAGCTTGAGCGACTGAATCAGCGGCTCAGCTGGCTTCCTGAGCGAGCTTGGGCGTGACTGCGACCATTCCCCTGCCCGTAGTAAATGGGCTCATATCCCGTAGTGAGTTCCGGACCGCGATGCCTCCATTTCGGTTCCTTGTCTGCCGTCCGGTTGGTAATGGCGCGCAGTTGGCGGATGACCGTCCCCCAGATGCCGACGAGGTTGGTGGAAAAGGATGCGCCGGGTGGTTGATCCATAAAAGGCATGAATTTGTCCGGGAAGCCCGGCATGGTGCAGGCGATGCAAATGCCCCCGACATTCGGGCAACCACCGATCCCGTCCATCCAGCCACGCTTGGTTACATTGCAATTGACCACCGGCCCCCAGCATCCGATTTTGACCAGGCACTTGGGTGAGCCATATTCCTGGGCGAAATCCGCCTGTTCGTAATAACTGCCCCGGTCGCAGCCTTCATGGACCGTTTTTCCGAACAACCAGGTCGGGCGCAATTGTTCATCCAACGGGATCATCGGCGCGAGGCCCGCAACCTGGTAGAGTAGGTAAAGAACGGTCTCCATCATGTTGTCGGGCTGCACGGGGCAACCCGGCACATTGACAATGGGAATGCCCGCCTTGGAACGCCAATCCCGGCCGAGATAATCTGCCAGGCCCATCGCGCCGGTTGGATTGCCCTGCATGGCATGGATGCCGCCGTAAGTTGCGCAGGTGCCCGCGCCGACCACGGCCACCGCCTTTGGGGCAAGGCGATCAATCCATTCATTGGTGGTGATGGGCTGGCCCGTGTCCGGATCCGTGCCCATGGCAGCCCAATAGCCTTCAGCCTTGATGTGCTCGTTTGGGATAGACCCCTCCACCACCAGAACAAAAGGGTCCAGATCGCCATTCGCCGCCTTGTGCCAATACTCCATGAACTCATCGCCCACTTCGTAAGCGAGGACGGGATTGTGCAAATGCACCTTGGGCAATCCAGGAATGCTGCCCATCACCACGTCCTCGATACTCGGAAGCGTGGCAGCAGTCGTCGAAACTGAATCTCCATCGCAACTGAGCCCCGAGGTCATCCAAACAATGTGAACATCCTTGATGCCGGGCGAACGATCCGGAATGGGTGGCTGTGGTTTCATATCAAATCCTTTGGTAGCGCGCACGACATCCGTGCAATTTGAATCATGTGGAAAATGGTCTTACATGCGTCGAATGCGCAGGTAACGCCGGAGTTCAGGAATGTTGGTGGCAATGAGGGCGATCATGGCCAATAGCGGAATTCCGATCGCAATATTTTTTCTCATGGAAGTCATATGGTTCTTTTTTCTCCCCGCAAAGGGGAGCTTAAGTTCCCCGGTTAGTGTATTATGAGTACCAGCCCCGCACCTTTCTGAACAAGTAGGCGCTGCCTAGCCCTCCGGTCAGGCATCCTTGTAACGAGCGTCTTTTTGCCCGACATCGGATACCCCGACAAACTGGGCGATCAATTCTCTCACCATGGCCACGCCTTTCGGAACCGCAGCCTGGACCCGTGGACTTAAGCCGATTTGATCAGTCTCCAAGATGTCAGGCTCGCAACCGACCAAATGCAGGCGCCCTGTTACCCCTCCGAAAGCGCTCACCAGTTGCAGCACACTGGTGACGTTGATGGTGTGGCCATCGACGGGTTGGGTTCCGCCAGCCTGGCTTGTTTCGATCTGGATCAGATAAACGGTCCCTGGAGGCTCGCCTCGAAAGGCTGCATCTATCAGGATGACCTCCTCGTAACCATCCATCAGTGCATAAGCCAGATCGAAGCTCCGGATCCCAAAATCCACAACGTGCGCATTTTCGGGCACGGAACCTAGCAACAATTCTCGGACGACCTCGACACCATAGCCGTCGTCTCCAAAAAAAATATTACCGATACCCGCCACGAGGAATCGTTTCTTCATTCAGCACTCCGCAAAGGTTCTACTTCATCCACTCCGAAGAAAAAGCGGTGTCCTGGCTGGCGCAACAAGCCCAGATCCCTGCCGGGATCGTCCTCCACTACGAGGGCCAGGTGAATGCGCTGTTCCACATCCTGCTCCACTGCCTCAATCAGTGCGATTTTGCCGGCCAACGCCAGGTCCATCACGTCACCGCCCGCTCTGGGTCTAATTCGCACTCTGTCTCCGGGCCGGATGTGGACCCCCGCAACGGAGACACCCTGCAATTGCACGTTGTTCCCAAAGATTTGCTCATCAAAAGAGCGTAAATCTCGCAACGTGCCATGCATTTTCATGAGATGCGCGCCATCAACGGTTTCGGCCCGCTCCAGGACACGCCTGGCCTGTTCATCAATTTGGCGCATGTCGCTTTTCTCTTCCTCGGTCATGGTGATTACGCGCAAGGTGAGCAGCTCGTCAATTTCCGTGCTGTCAAAGAAGGAGCCCGGACTTTCTGGCGCAATCTTTGGATAATCGTAAAGAATGATTGGTGAGGAGAGCATTGTATCCCGCTGCCCCCTTTGCTCATCGCCCACCAGCACTGGCCACGTGCCGATATTTTTGCACGCGTCAACGCAAGCCTGATGCTCTGCCGGAGGATCCATCATCGAGACAAACTCGCCTCCGTGTATGGTTAAGATCGTATGGGCGGACGCGAATGTTCGCATGAGAACAGCGTCCGCGTTGTCGAGGGCTGTTTCTTCCATGGCTGTGCGGTTCAGAATTCGAACCGTTACCAGGGACATCCGCGCGTCCAGTGGCCTGCAAACAATCTCGATTATTCCTTCCAAAGCCTCCTGTCGTCGGATCAGTTTGCCTGCCAATTCGCCTTGTCCATTTCGAAGCTCCTCCACGCTGTAGGCGGAAGGAAACACGAATGGAAGATACTGGGCTTGGGGCGGAGCGCTGCCGACGGAAGAGAAAGTCACCGGTTCGCTCTCAATTTGCCGCTCAACTGCCTCCTGCCAGGTTTGAAAAAGCTTGCCGTCCACCTGCAGCCTCGACACCACTCTCAACCTGCCCGGCTCGCTGTCGATTGCGCGGCTCGGGGCATGCTCCACCACGGCAACCTCCCTCCACATCGGGTGCAAAAAACGCACCGTGACCTCGACGCTGGCTGACTCATCGCGAATCCGTGCCAGGCACTCCGTTTGCATGACCCAGGGTTCCATGTCCTTTTGAGCCCGGCTGTAAATCTCCGGATAAACGCGCCCGAATGTGAACCGCTGCTTGTTTTTAATTGAGGACGGCCGATAGGGATAAAGAATGTAACCCTCATATAAAACTGCCTCCACGATTTTCTCCACAGCGGAGTCGCTCATAATAAATTTTTTATCGCCTGCTCATCTGAAACATTGCGACGCTGGCTTCGTTCGGCGAATTGCTCATTGGCGAGCAACTGCTGCAACACGTGCTCCCAGGTCACTAACCCATGCCGCCGTTTGTAAGCGGCGAGCTCATCAAAAACATCTCGGCGCAAGCTGAGCCAGGCGCTGTTCGGGTAGTGGTGCTCCATCATTTCCTTCCAGACGGTTACCGGCATCCGGTAACTGGACTCTTTCTCCCAGGAAATTTGCTGCACCTGGAGCCGGCCCGCGTCCGTATGGTGAAAGATCGAGCCGCTGAACAAAAAGAGCAGCGAGACGTCTCCACCCTCAAGGGCATTGAAATATTTGCTTCCGAGCACATTGAGGTCATAAGTGCACGGCACTGGTAAAATCACTTCGGTGCTGCCGGTGAAGCGTCGCACGGTTGCCTGGCTGTGAGCCCAGAACTGGTTTCGCAGCGTTTGGCCCCACCGCTCCGGAGTGCCGAATAAATCGGCCAGCTTTTCCTTCTCCTCAGCGACATAGCAACGTTGAGTTGGCTGAATTTGGATTTGCGCTTGCAACAGCACGTTTTCAATTACCTCTTCCGGGTCGCCGTTGATGACTTCGAGCTTGAAATGCAGTAAGGGCACCAATCCTTTGGCAGCGGATTCTACCCCCTTGATGTTAAAACTGAGCTCGGGCATAAGTCATTGGTCTAAACACCGCTAAAATGTCCCTCCGCCGCTGAGCTTTTCGTAGAAACGCTCGAGCTCAAGCCAAACCATCTCGCCACCGGACAGTCCACGCCAGTGAACGCGGATGAGTCCGACCAACTTGTAACAAACGTCTATGGGAACCAGGTAATAGGAATGAGGGCTCCTGGTGCGATTAACCAGCAGCGCCTCCACATCCGCTTGCATTTTATCGAGCCTGGATTCACTGCACACCATGATTTGCCATCTCCCAACGGGCAACAATGACTCCGTCGCACCAGCCGGGCTCGGATACATGGCCGTAAACCTGCCGTTCGGGGTGCTATAAAAAAAGAAAGCCAGACCGATGGGTAAGGCCAGAACGTCCCATTGCGCGTCCGGGATCTGGAAACCCGGAAGGTCTCGAACATCGCGAGGAATTAACTTCAATCGCCCTCCGGCCACGTTTTCAAACGTTAAGGCGCATGATGGGCAGGCGCAAAGGATTTGGCGCTTAGCCACTTCGAACAGGTGCCGGTGGGTTGACGATAACTCCACGCTGCAAAGTTCACATATTTCCCGGGCCTTCCGTGCTCGTGCCAACCTTTGGAGAGCCAGAAGGGGTCCGCGATTCCCACTGATCGAAATGGAGTTCATGAGCGTTGCTGTCTCCGCACGATCCCAGTCAAGGAGCAGAACATGCGGTGTTCGCGCGCGGTTTTTGGACTTGAGTTATTCACACCAGGCCTGCCAGCCGACACCAGTCAGCGTGGCTGCCTGCTGCAGATGAACCGAGTCAACCGAAGACTCACGTTCAGGGCGGTGGCATTTCAGGCATTGCGCGATCGATTGGGGCTTTTTGCTCCGGGTTGATACCCGTCGAATCCCGCGAAGTCCGGTAATTCTTCCCATGTTCCGAACGCCCGGGCTCCTTGTGCTTGAGCGCCATTTCTTCGCCGCGCGCAGTGCCTGGCACGTGATTGGGTGGTGGTGGTCTTTTCATTGGTGTTCTCCTTCCTTCCGGTGCCACTTTCCCAATTTTGGATTCAGGATCCGCGTTCATCACGCGACAGGAGAAAAGGGCACATCCGAGTCCACAATAGATCCCGCCTGCATTCCGTAAATAGGGTGGTCACCGTTATCGTTGTCAGGCATCGCGGAGAGTTGGCGGGAACTGGCGAAGCATCACCCAGGAGGTCAGCAATTGACTCCTTGGCTGGACCTCGTGTTAGCCATGGTCCTCGCGACTGGGTCGGAAAAGAATTTACCGGTTAAAAACAACTTCTCACCCTGGTTCAGGATAATTCAATGCCCGCTTACTTC
>JAQGOV010000063.1 GCA_028293425.1 Verrucomicrobiales bacterium | reverse complement strand
CGGAAACAATCTGGTACTACGATTTGTCCGATGTGAAGGTCGGAAAAAAGACTCCCATTACCCAAGCCCACTTCGAAGATTTTTTCAAATTGCTACCGGCACGCGGGGACTCGGAACGAAGCTGGTCAGTTCCGTTTGCATCCCTTCTCGAGAAGGCTACCGAGGAAGCAAAGCCATACCGCGAACAGGCTGCAGGAAAGGCCGCCCAGGCTAAAGCACTTGAAGAAGCATTCAGGTCCAAACGCAAATACAAAACCGCAAAGCAGGAGGATCCGGCGGGCGCCGCCGACGCGTGGAAAGCTCTCGAACGCGAGGCCCGAGAGCTCCGAGCCAAGGCTCAGGAAATCGAGGACGCCGTTTACGACCTCAAAGCTGTAAATCCAAACCGTAAATCGGAGGAAGACACCCGTACCCCTGCAGAGCTCCTCGACTTCATTGAGGCCAGAGGCAAGGAGGCTGACAATGCACTAGCCCGTCTCCGCGAGCTCATCTCCCAAGCGAACGATTAGTCCGATTTGTGCAAGCTTGATATGGAGCGTTCTCATCCCTTATTTCCAAGGCTGCGCCAAGCTCTTTATTGGCACTGCACAGGGCCGGCCGAGTACGAGCAGATACTCATGGACGGATTCATTAGACCCAACGACGGCCGGGTCAAAAAATGGGGATGCTATGCCTGCCAGGAACTCGGCGCAGTCTCAATCTTCGACTTCCATACCCCAACCGAAGATATCGTTTTAGGCGAGGCCTTAAAATGGCGTATGTTTCTAACGCTGTTCCGTCCGCTTACCATTATTATAGGGCTCGACCCAGCCAGAATCCCAGGGCACCTCGTCCGTTATCCGCACAACAAAGAAGGAACGATTGGTAATCTGATTCCTTGGGTTGAGGTCTGCCACGTTGGCCCAATTCCCTTCAACGCCATGGCCTCACACCTCCTGGTCTGCAAGGTTGACGACACCCAGTTCCATGCGGTGGGAAAAGTCCTGACACGAGAGCGCGTCGCTGCAGCACAAAAGGAGTTTGGTGGTATTGTCCAAGCCGAGGCAGCACGAAGAGAGTCTAACCATCCCAAGCTTATGGAAACAATTCTTCAAGACCCTGACCTGAGAGCCCGAATCCAGGCGGCACGTGAGCGCATAAAGTCTCTTCAAAACAACCCAGGCTCGGAGCTCGGTGTGTAAAGGTGTCAGCCCAGAGCAGGCCTCTTCTGAAGGGAACCTGCTTGACGAATGCGAGACCTCGAAGCTTATCGTAGAATGTTCCCCGAACGGACGCGCACAAGGCTACCGTTATCCTTTGTCCAAGTCTCCAAGACAATCCGCTCTGACCCAAACCTTGCCTCTAGTGGGCAGTTTCGCGGTCACCTGATTTCCAAGCCACTCCAGCCTTCGCCACACCACACCTGACCTCTCACTGCAAAGAAGTCCTCATAGCCCTACGCGCGGGCAGCGCAGTCGGAAACGTTGTTTCCTGCCTTCAAAAGCTCTCGGTCGGACTGCCACGCCAGCTTGTAAAATCCCTTGCCGTCAAAAATGGGTTCCGCCATCATTTGCATCCTCAATGAGTGACCCCATAAATAAATTCGCTTTAATCATCCTGGCGGCGGTCGCTGTTTTAACCGGATGCGCAACCACGGACAAAGTTGTTTTAGACTCAAGCAAGCGCTCCCCAACAACAGCGGTTGATGTTTTCAAAGGCAAGGTCGGGCCGACTACTGGGTTCAAGTCCATAGCGGAGCTGTCATTTCTAGGGCCTCGTGAAGATGAACTCAAAGCAACTTCATATTTTATCGACGAGGCCAAAAAGTTGGGTGGAAATGGAATTCTGTTCAGTGTGGACTATGCCGGCATCAAAGGCGGAGGCACCCTGTTCCAAACAACCGCTTGGGTGTTTAAGGCGAAGGTCATTGTATACGAGGAAGCCAAGGAAGGTCCCAACAGCCCGGCGGCTTACTTCAAGAATCTCGACATGGACAAAATCCGGATTGCGGCTGCGAGAGGAGAGCCGATGGCGCAATTCAATATGGGACTTGCATCCCTAACCGGACAAGGCGGGCTGAAGGAGGACTCAGGTCTGGGCAAGATTTGGCTGGAGAAAGCTGCGGATCAGAACCTTGACATGGCAATTAATGCCTTGGCAGCTCTCTACGAGGAAGGCCATGGAGTTCCTAAGGATTCCGCAAAAGCGTTGGAGCTGTTTCAGAAAGCGGCCAGCCTAGGGAACGCCTCAGCACAAACAACCCTCGGATTCAGATATGCAAACGGGACGCAAGTCCTTCAGGATTTCGTGGAGGCCTACAAGTGGTGGAGTCTGGCTGCTGCTCAGGGTGATACCGTGGCCATTCAGAACCGAGAGACCCTGGCTAAGCGCCTGACACCCGACCAAATAGCAGAAAGCCAAAAGCGCGCCGCTTCAATGCTAAAGCCCGCAAAATCCATCCAGTAAGCGGACGCCAACCAACACCCCATCGACGATCCTGCCGCGGGGCTGTAGAGAGCCGTCAAAATTCCACAACAACGTGACCGCTCCCCGCAGCCCCGATTTTCATCAAATCAGCGGTCTCAAAACTCGCGCAATTTTTCAGGAAGAGGGTATGCCCTTGACCGCCGCACACCGCAGCAATCTGCATCAGCTCCGCCACATCCTTGCCACTAGCATCCAATACGAGCCCGGCCACCGTACCGATCTGCATAAGCTCAAGGTGCGTTCTCGTTTTTTTTCCACAGCCGACGAGCATCGATGCTGCTAAAAAAATCGCGATGAAAAACAACCCTGTTATTATTCGTTTGTGGCTCATATGTTCATAGTGTTGAGCCGTTTTCATTCCGCAATGACAAATCCATCAAGTTAAACCATGACAGCAAATCCTTTTGCGGATCCCTTCGCGTGCCACTAAACCATTGCCTTCATTCCTTTAACTTCGGTTGAGTCGACTTGCATATGGAGCACTGGACTGGCAGCCTGCCCGAATGCCAGAACACTCTCCAAAGAAGCCGAACTCTTGGAGTTGTTAAAAGAGTTTCAGCACATTCTCGCCCAGGCGCTTGACTCACTCGGGCACACCGCGCCGCCTCCTACCTCTCCAGAGTGCGCGTACCTTCAATGGGTTGCCGTTGCCGTCAATCGCGCAGCGTCTGTTACTGCAGCACCCTGGCGCGGTCCCAGTACAATAATTCAAATCTCCCAGTCCGACCATTTCCGCCTTTGGTCACGCGGCGCCTCCGACTTTTCGGGGGTCCCGTAAATGTATTTGAACATTTTCAGCCACAATTCCTCGCTGGCTCTCGACATCCGGTCCTCGACTTCCCGCACCAGTTCCTCTCGCTTCTCATCTGAGACCTTTTCCGGGGGCCAGAATTGGACCAGCTGAGCGCCCTGAATTTCGACAAGGAGAGAGTCGATCCTGGACAGCCGTAACAGCACCGCATTTCTAAACTTCCGCTGCGCCTTCTCATTTGCAGCCACCGCGTGCGCCAGGGAAATCAAAAGTTCCTGGTTCATCTTTGTGCGTTCCGCCGCGGCTTTGTGCATTTCGAAAATGGGATCGGTAGACCTCCTCCGGGTACGATATTTTTTCATTCCTCGCGAATACCAGAACCACTGACCATCCGCATCATTTCTTTCGCTCAGGCCGCGTGTGCAGGGCGCGTCCCCCTCGGCTCACCTTCACGCCGTTTTAACCTCCGCCTCGGCAGCCGCTTCGCCGACGGGCGCCAGAAAATCCACAGGCACCAGCTTCGCTTTCGGCATCTCCCCGGATTGAACGCCTTTGCGAAAGGACTTCTCCCAGTCATCCAACGACGGCACCGTGACCTCTGCATGCTTCGAGTAGGCGTGGTGCACGGCCTTTGAGTTGTGCCCCAGCGCCTGCTGAGCAAACCGTTCCGGGTACCCGCATTGCAGCGCCCGTTCCGCCCACGCATACCGATACGAATGCAGCGAAACTCCTGCAATCCCCAACCCCTCGCAGCGCTGCTTGAACTCCGTCGCCCGATCGCTGGGGCGCACCGTCCGTAGATACGGAAACAAAGCCCCCGGTTGGGGACGACGCTTCAGAATCGCCTCCACCTCTACCCCGAATCGAATCAGCGCTGGCTTGACGGCCGTCCCACGGGATTTCAACTTTCGCCGAGAGTAGGAAATCGTCCGCTGATTCCAGTTAACATCCTCCGCCATCAGGCAGGCCGCATCCGTCTGCGATGCCCCCGTGTGCCATAGCAGCTCGTAGAAGTCCCTTCGCTCCGCGTTCAGCTCCCGTGCCACGATGGACGCATGTTCGGCCGCCGTGATGGCCCGCTTTGATTTGAACACCGGCTTCGGCCATTGCAGTCGCGGAATCACTGACTTGAGCAGCCACTCCATCCCCAGCGCGTGATTGTGGATCCGCCGCAGATAAACATTCGTGGACACCTTGCCGTCCTCCAGCGCCTTGTAGAAATGCTCTGGCCGCGTCTCTGCCACCGGCCGGTTACGGATCCCGTCGAAATTCTTGTCCTTGATCGCGACCTCCCAGCGCCGCCGCGTTTCATCCGTCCTTTGCGACACGATGCTTTCCATCACATCCTGCCATGTCCGCGTGCCGAGTTTGGGGTCGGCGCCGTTCAGATACACCCGGGCCAGCTGCAGGTTCATCGCTGGCTGACTTTCCGATTCATTTCTTGCCTGGAGCAGCCGTTGCGCCTCGTGCTTGTCGCTGGTTTTGAGACTCGTTTGAGCCCCCGTGATTTTGTTTTTGAGATAGAAGACCCCCCAGGGGCGGCGGACCAGACCATATTGTTGCTTCATTATTTCGCACATGTTGCGAGTGTGAAGCAGTTGGCACCGACGCCATAGCGAGCAGTGGACGAGCGTTGACCGTGCAGAGACCGTTTTCTGCGCGGGCCATCAAACCGGTGAAGAATCCGGTGAAACCCAACCTCCCAGCCCCACCAAACCCCTGTAAATACAGGTGATTTAGTTGGAGGCGAGGGTCGGAATCGAACCGACGAATGCAGCTTTTGCAGAGCCGTGCCTTACCACTTGGCTACCCCGCCGCGCCAACGAAAGAATACTGAATTCTTTCCCCAACTCAAGAGGAAGATTTCCTTCATTTCTCGCCGGGGGCTCGGTACACCAACTTTCCTCCGGCGTAGGTCCGCAACACTTTCGTTTTTGTGATGTTCCGCTCTGAACAGGTGAGGAGATCCGTATCAAGCACGATGAAATCGGCCAGTTTGCCGGGTTCCAGGGAACCGAGCCGGTTCTCGCAGCCGAGGATTTGACTGTTGTTGATGGTGTAAAAGCGAATGGCTTGCTCGCGAGTCAAGGCCTGCTCGGGATGGAGCTTGCGAGCAGTGTTTTTGGGTTGCCGGGTAATGGCGGTGGCCATGCCGAGGAAGGGATTGTACGGGTTCACGGAGCGGAGGGAGCCTATTTTCTGCATGTGATCTGAGCCACCACCGGCGATCGCGCCTGCTTCAAATAAGCTGCGCAAGGGTTGAAAATAGCTCAAGCGCTCGTAGCCAAATTGCTTCAACAGAGTGTGGCCATCGAGGTACAACCAGGCGGGCTGGATGTCCATCATCACGCCCAGACGGGCTGCTTGTTCCACGGCTTCGCGGCTCATGAAGTTGGAGTGGCTGATGCACGGACGCGATTTGCGCACGGGGGTGGTTTTGTTTACCTCTTCGTAGGCGTCGAGGAGCGTATGCACGGCTCCGTCGCCGACGGAATGAGCGGTGAATTGGAGGCCAGACTCCACGGCCGCACGCACCATAGGGACGAGGCGGTCTTTCGGAATGAAAAGGACTCCACGGTAATCGGGATCGCGGATGGAATAAATTTGGCTCACACCCCAGGGCTGGCGCATGTACGCACTGCCTGTGAGCATGCCGCCATCGAGGTAGGTCTTGATGCCGATTACCTGGAGCCAATCGTCGTTGCGATGGAAAAGCGGATCGGCTGCTACTTTGTGGATGTCCGCGATCACCTTCTCAATAGGGCCTATGGAATCGACATGACTGGAGAGCCGGACGCGGACCGTCGGTTGGCCGTGCTCGCGGACATATTGGTAAAGTTCAGCATCATCGGGGTATGCATCGCGTTCGCAGATGGTGGTAATGCCAACCGAGTTGTAATCGGCAAACAACTCCTGCAGCCGCTGGGCTTTATGCTGGAGCGTGGGTGCGACCGAGTTGGTCGGGATTTTTACGTAGCGGGTGCAGTTGCGCAGGATGCCGGTTGGCTCGCCTGTGGTTAAATCTCGCTCAGCGAAGCCGGTTCCACCGTCGGAGACTTTGAAAATTTTGTCGATGCCGTTGAGCTTCAGGGCCAGAGTGTTCAAGGAAGCATCCGGCCCGGTAGCGAATAGAACCGGGTTCTTTGGAGCGACTCGATCCAGCTCCGCGCGTGTTGGATAACGCTGCTCTTTCAAACGCGTGATAAATACCTGCCGGACTTCAATCCACTCCCCTTCCCTCGCTTTGCTGGCGCAGTCCCGGATGTAATCAAGGACGTCCTCGATTGTTTCCATGGTCGGAATGGTGTGCTCGAACTCAGTCATGCAGGCATGAGCGGAGTGGGCGTGGGAATCCATGAGGCCAGGCAGCAGCATCCTGCCGTGCAAATCAATCACCTCGGTTCCGGTGCCGCGAAGTTTCAGGATGTCCGCATTGGAGCCGATCGCTAGAATCTTCCCGTCCGCAATGGCCACGGCCTGCTGAATCGAGAATCGTCCGTCGACTGTGACGATTTTGCCGTGATGCAGAACTAAAGTCGGTTCAGCCGCGAGGGTGGTAATACCACTCGCGAGCATCACGAGAGCTAAACAAATACTGCCTGGAAGAGAGTTCATTGTTTTGATTACTGCGCTGGATTCTTAACCGACCCGATGCAGGCTGGCAGTGTGCGCTACAGACTAGCCGCTCACTTAGGTTAGGCCGGTTTTAAGCCATCGGGCACCATGGGCATATTATTCAGGCGGATGCCAGTGGCGTCGAGGATGGCGTTGCGGACGGCAGGGGCGATGCCGACGATGGGAGTTTCACCAGCGCCAGCGGAGGCGAGGTTCTTACGGTCCACCAGGACGGCTTCAATTTTGGGAGCGTCGCTGAAGCGGGGGACGCGGTATTGCGACAGGCGGGCGTTCGTGATCTTGCCATCGGCAAATTCCATTTGCTCAAACAAGGCGCCACCGAGGCCCATGACAATCGAGCCTTCGATTTGGTTTTTCAGGTGGTTCGGGTTCACCACGGCACCGCAGTCGAAAGCGGCGACTACTCGCAGGACTTTGACTTCGCCTTTCTTTGGATCCGCTGCGACTTCGGCGCAGGTGGCAACGTAAGATCCCTTTTCGGTGCCGACGGACAGACCAAAGCCAGTTCCGTTCGCAGGTTTTGCTTTGCCCCAGCCGAAGGCTTTCGCAGCCGCTTCAAGAACTCCGCGCATGCGGTCGTCCTTCAGGTTTTTAAGGCGGAACTCGAGTGGATCCATTTTGATGGCGCGAGCAAGGTCGTCCATGTGGGCTTCGCGAGCGAAGTGATTGGCGGTGGCAGCCAGTCCGCGATAGGAACCCTGCCGAAGAGGCGATTTGGTTTCGTGCGACTCAATTTTTTGATTGGCGACGGAGTATGGGGTTCGGATGCCGGATCCGCCGGAATTGTAATTATAAAATTCCCAGGAGAGCAGCGTGCCGTCGTTCTTCACTCCGCTGCTGATTTCGATGACCCCGGCCGGGCGGGCATAAGCCCAAGTAAATTCTTCTTTGCGGGTCCAAACCAGTTTCACGGGTTTGCCTGCGGCCTTGGCTAACCGAGCGGCCTCAACCGCGGCTTCGCCGGTGTGTTTACCGCCATAGCCAGAGCCGGTGTCGGGCACGATCACGCGGATTTTGTTCTCCGGGATGCCGAAGGCCTGTGCCAGGTCGCCGCGAACACCGAACGGCCGCTGGGTGCCGGTCCAGACAGTGAGTTTGCCATCCTGCCACTCGGCGACGGCGGAACGGGGCTCGAGCGGAGTATGGGCAATGTAGGCGATTGTGTAGGTCTGTTGCAGCTTCTGCTCGGCTGTGGATAAACCGTCCTCGATCGAGCCTGCGGTGTAGCCGCCGCGTCCTGAGCCCTGGCGCACGTTCTTCTTCAAGTAATCAAACAACTCAGCGCTCGAGGGCTGTGGCTTGGCCTCCCATTTGGCTTGGATGCTTTCCAAGGCCTGACTGGCCAGCAAGGGATCCGGGGCAGTCACTCCGATGAAGTTGCCATCCTGCACGATGGTGACACCCTCCAAC
>JAQGOV010000059.1 GCA_028293425.1 Verrucomicrobiales bacterium | reverse complement strand
GTTGGAGGTCGCCCTTACCCGGATTGAATGGAGTGGACGCCAAATCATTCAGGCGTTCATCACCGATATTACGGAACGCAAACGCGCCCAGGCCGACCTGGCCGAAAGCGAGGCGCGTTTCAGCCTGGCTTTCCAGGCCAGCCCCATTTTCATTGCCATCTCGCGCATGAGCGACGGCCATTTCGTGCTGGTAAACGATGCCTTCGTAAATTGGTCGGGCTACTCGCGCGAAGAGATGCTTGAACGAAATGCCGCGGAGCTTGGCATGTGGGAGCAAGCGGCGGATCGCCAGGCTTTCTGGGACGATCTGCGGCGCACTGGTTCCATCCGGGAAAGGGAATCCCGTTTTCGCAATCGCGCGGGCAGGCAATTCACCATGCTCATCTCCGCGGAAGTCATCCAGCTCAACCACGTGCCGCACATGCTTGGCATGGCCCTGGACATCACGGAACGGCATCGTGCCGAAGCGGAGCTGCGCGAGAGCGAAGCCCGCTTCAGCGCCGCCTTCCAGGCCAGCCCGGCCTTCATCGGCATTATGCGGGCGAGCGACGAGAAATATGTCCTGGCGAATGATGCGTTTTTAAACTGGCTGGGTTATCCGCGCGAGGATGTCCTCGGGCGAACCTGCCTCGAACTCGGTTTGTGGGAAAAATTAGAGGACCGCGATCTGGTTTTGGCGGAGATGCGCGCCTCCGGTTCCATCCGTGAAAAGGAGTGTCGCTGGTGCAATCGCGCAGGCCAGCAATTCACAGTCTTGCTTTCAGCCGAAGCCATCAAACTGAACGACCAGCCCCATATGCTTTCCATGGCCATCGACATCACCCAGCGAAAGCGCGTGGAGGATGAGTTGCTCAAGACCCTGGCCCGCGAAAAGGAGCTCAGCCAGCTCAAGAGCAATTTTGTTTCCATGGTCTCGCATGAGTTCCGCACGCCGCTTGGCATTATCCAGTCTTCGGCGGAACTTCTTCGAAACTTTTACCAGAAAATGCCGTCGGACGAACGTGAGGAGATGCTGGACTCCATCACCAGGAACACACGCCGCATGGCCGGGCTCATGGAGGAAGTCCTCGTGCTCAGCCGCCTCGATGCAGGCAAACTGGATTTCCAACCCGCCTCACTCGACCTGGCTGGTTTTTGCCGTTCGCTCGTGGACGAAGTTCTCTCGGCAACCAATCGACGATGCCTTATAGAGTTGCGCCTGGATGCCGTCCCGTCACAAGCCGTGGCCGATGAACGTTTGCTCACCCACATCTTTACCAATCTCCTCAGCAACGCGGTCAAATACTCGGAACCGGGAGCCACGGTTTATTTTGCCATCGAACGCCAGGGAACCAACGCCGTCTGCATTGTGCGTGATCAGGGCATTGGCATTTCCGAGGATGATCGCGAGCAGTTGTTCAAGGCCTTCCATCGCGGCACCAACGTTGGAACCCGGCCGGGCACCGGGCTGGGCTTGTTCCTGGTCAAACGCTGCGCCGAATTGCATGGCGGCACCGTTCAGGTGCATAGCAAGGTCTCGCAGGGCACAACCGTGATCGTCACAATCCCCATTTTTGGAGGGAACGTATGAAAAAAATCCTGGTCATTGAAGACGAACCTGAAATGCGGAGGAACATCACCGCCCTTCTCCGCTATCACAATTACGCACCAATCGCGGCGGAAAATGGCCGCATCGGAGTCGAGGCGGCCCGCCAACAGCGGCCCGACCTCATCCTGTGCGATGTCATGATGCCGGAACTGGATGGGCATGGGGTGCTGCACGAACTGCAGGCAGATGCCACGCTGGCGCCGATTCCATTTATTTTTCTCACCGCCAAAGGAGAGAAACAGGATCTTCGCAGCGGCATGAACCTCGGAGCCGATGATTATCTCACCAAGCCCGTGGCCAATGCGGACCTCATCCGCACGATTGAAGCGCGTTTGCGCCGCTCCGAACTTCAAACGAAACGAGAGTTCAAGCCCGACTTTTCCTCCTATGAGCCTTTGCTCAAACTCGGCCTTACGCCGCGCGCGGCCGAGGCCCTGCTTTGGCTTGCCCAAGGCAAGACGAACTCGGACATCGCGAGTATTCTCGGGATCACGGAAAGCACGGTTAAGAAGCACGTGCAGGAAATGTTCGAAAAGCTCGGCGTCGAAACCCGCGGCGCTGCCGCCATGTGCGCGGTGGAAGTTCTCAATACTCACCGCCCGTAGCCCAGATATTACCGAGTCCTCAACAGGTCCCGGATCTCTGTCAGCAGCACCTCGCTTTTGCTCGGTTCGGGTGGCAGCGTTGGCTTCGCCTCCTCTTTCTTTTGAAACCGGCTCAGCAATCGGATGACCATAAATATGCAGAAGGCAACGATCAGAAAATTGATCGCGATGGTCACAAAATTACCCCAGGCGATCACTGGCCCCAGCTTTCGGGCCTCGCCCAAAGCCAATCCGGTCGGAACACTGCTCGAGATCGGAGTGTAAAGATTGCTGAAATCCATCCCGCCCAGGACTTTGCCGATCGGCGGCATCAGGATGTCTTCCACCAGGGAGTTGATGATCTTGCTGAAAGCGGCTCCAATGATCACGGCCACCGCCAAATCCATCACGTTTCCCCGCAGTGCGAACTTTTTGAAATCGTTGAGTAATCCCATAATGTTTCCCTGTTTCGTTGATGATTAACCGACTTGCGGACGCCTCAAACTATCATTCTTCCTGATGCACCGCCAGCCAGGGCATGATGCTTTCGGGAGCATTGTTGAAGAGCACACGTTGGATGACCCAGTCGGTGCCGCTGGTGTTGTAAACCAGGAAGCTGGAGAAGATAGCTCCGCGCTCAAACTGGATGGAGATATAATAAATTCTGGAGCGCGAACCGATGCCTTTGGATTCCACTACCTCGAATGTTTTATAATTCCCGAGAGGAGTCGCCAATTGCTTGAGCCCCTGGGTTTGGTAGGAAAGGTGCCTTTCCAGGTCTGCTCCCCCTCCCTGCCGCCACGCTTCTACCGTGGGGGCACCTCCACCCTTGGCGTATAAAGCGAAACCTTTCTTTATAATGTCAGGCAACGGATACGAGTCGGCCTTGGACGAAACCCCGATAAAAAGCCAAAGACACACGATAGCCCAGCAGCAGGTTGATTTGTTCCTCTTCATAAATATCCCTTGGTCGTTTTGGATCTTGATCTGACCGTAAATCGGCTATGCCAGCGTGTCCAACTCGAAATCGGGTGTAGATCTTCGGTCGCGTGCATTCCGACTGCTGAGTTTTTTACAGGAGAACGCAGAGGTCACGGAGCGAAAGAAAGAGAGCTGCGAGCAGGTGGATGGATTTTATGGGGAGCGTTCGGCAGACGTTATTTGTAGGCGGAGACCGGCTTCGGCACGACGCCAAGTTTCTTGTAGTCAAAACCGGTCCCGAGTGGCTTGTATTCACCGACGATCTCGACGCTGCGAGTGGGGGTGATGGCCGCTTCCATGCCCATGCCCCAATACGCGGCGTTGATGATCATCCGGCGCAAGCCGGCGCTTTCCAGATCGGTGCCGCTGCCCATGGTGGTGTGAAACACGCGGGCGGTCTTGCCGTCGCTGGTCTGCCAATTTTTGGACCACGCGACCGGCAGTGGCTCTTTCTTGGGATTCGGCGCGTCGTCGTGCTTGCGGCCCAGGAGTGGCTGTCCCCAGACGAGCGCGGTGCAGCCTTCCGGAAGACTCCCGCCCACCTTGTAGGTGCGGTAAACATCCGACGGTCCCCAGATGTCAGTCACACCGGCAAGGATGGGGTGGCCCTTCTGCGCTTCAACGATGATGCCGCGAGTTGAGTCGGCGTGGTAGTTGCCGTGATGCTCCATGAACGTGCCGCCCAGCACATCGTTGCCCCATCTCACAGTCTTGCCGTTGATCTTGTAAGGGAGCGGGGCCTCAAAGCCGTGGTTGGCGGTGCGGATGGCGATGATCGGCTTGCCGGAATCAATATACTTCACGATCCGCTCCCGCTCTTCCATGGGCAGAGTCAGCAGACGGGCGAAGAAGATGACGAGGTCGGCGGACGCAAGGTGCTCGGTGCCGGGGATGTGATGCGGTTTGAATTCTTTTCCCTTCTCCGGATAGACCGGCATCGTTGGGTCCACTTCGCCTTTGTCGTTCACGGCGAATAGAACGGTACAATCGAAGCCATGATGCCGGCTCAGGATCTTGGCCATCATCGGCATGGATTGTTCGCTGCGGTATTCCTGCTCCGCGGCGATCAGCACGATGTGTTTGCCTTTGCCGGGACCGTCCCCGCCGGGGTAGGTCAGCCATTGGGGGCTCTCAGGAACGGGATGCGCCAGCAACGGGCCGCCGGAAACAAGCAGAGCGGCCAACAAGCGAAGTAGAAGTTTTGGCATCGAAAAATGGGAATTAAATTCTAGTTGTTCGGTATTTCGTTCACCGTGTAGTAAGCCTTGTTGTGGAGAAGATGCTCGCCCTCTTTGGATGTCATCCTGGCGAGATCGAAATCGTGAATGTGGTCTTCCATGATTTTGTCCAGATACACCATCACGGACAGTCCGTCTGCCGAGGGCACAGCCTTCGTCACGTGGGCCGTCGTCTGGTCCACCTCCGGGCTGCCGTAGCCCGCATGATAAATGTGGGTGTAGGTCGTGATATTGTAAACGTCCGGGTTCGCGGCAACTTGCGGATCGACGGGCTTGGTAAAGGTGACGAGGAAGCCGGCCTTCCTGATATTGATCTCCTTGATCTCGAAGGGCACCAGGCCGCTCCAGTCGATGCGCTGGATGGCGAACGGTTCCTTTCCGCGTACCGGCCACTGGCTGCTGGTGGTAAAACCTCCGGCGAACAGTTGTCCCTTGGGCGAAAACTCCACGTTCATGATCCCGGTGGCGAGCCCTTCGCGGAAAGGATAGCACGCGCCTTGCCACACCCCGTTGATCTCCTCGGTCGTCGCGCGCATGACAATGCTCAACGTGTAATCGCCGAGAAAAATTTGGCCGTCGAAGGGACCGAACTTTCCGTCCGTCTGATTGAGCCGGAAGCCGGAAATGGAGCGGCCCATTTTAATGTAGGGAAACTTCACCGCCGGCGGCACCAGTTCCTTTAAGCGTTTCTTCTCAATCCCCATGCGCGAACCGCTCTTGGGTTCCAGCGCTGGGGCCTTCACACCGGGGGCGAAGGGATACCAGTTGTAACTCGCGGGATGTCCGAGAAAGCCGCCCTGTTTGAGATGCTTCAGCGAACAGCATCCATTCCACGGGCCCTGGCTCTCGATGGCGAACATCACTCCCTGGGCATTCGTGCCTACCCCGGCCGGACTGCGCAGTCCGCTGCACACCGGAAGCATCCTGCCGTCGGGCGTAACCTTCACCGCCCAACCGCGGAAGAGGTTGTGCGATTCGTAGGAACCGCTCAGGCCAAGCGCCACCCAAATATTGCCTTCCGGATCGTGTTTGGAACCGAAGGCGAATTCATGGCCTTCCGCGTAGCCCCAGTTGTTGGCCAATGTGTCGTAACGGTCGGCCACTCCATCGCCGTCCGTGTCGGAAATGCGAGTGACTTCCCCGAACGTGGTGGCCGTCATCGCTCCGTCTTTCCACGCGAGACCGAAGATTTCATCCTGCCCGCTGGCGAAGAGTTGGTAATCCGGCTTCGGCGGCGACTCGAAGGCGCCCCGAATGAAATAAATATCCCCCCGCCGGGTGCCCACCGCCAGGCGCCCATCCGGCAGAACCTCAAAACTGCCCGGCCGCATCGGAACCTCGGGCGGAATCGGGATGTTGACGATCGGATAATACTTCGCCTCCTGAGCAGCGCTGCCCCACATCGCTCCGAGGTCTTCTGCCGCGGAGAGTGGGCTGATCGAAATGGCCAGTAGAGCCAGGATGTAGCGAGTGGTTACCATTGGTATTCCAGGATGAGATTGGAGCGCCCTTTAGGAAGGGTCAGCGGAATCAAAACTTCACCGGGCTCGCCAGCGCGTACCAAGCCCGGGTGCTCGCTGATAATGCGCAGTTGGAGTCGATCGATGGCGAAGGCACGATCCGTTTGCGTGGTGATTTTCTTGCCGGAAGCAGCTCGGAAGTAGAAGGGTGATTGGGCCTCACGCGCCTCGAAGCGAAGGGTTCGCTTGAACCATGCCTTGCCGTCCTGGTTGCGAACATCCTCAAAGAAATCCTCCACCGCGACATCGCCGTAGTGATACAGAAACGTCGGCCTGCGCAGGCCATCCAGATGATAGCCGCGAAACTGGTAGCCGTGATCCTGTGGGAACGGATAATTGGTTTTGCCTTTGTAAGGCCAGTTGTCATCCAGTGATTTTAGACGGTGAAAAGGAATGCCCGGAGGAAACGCAATCCGCTCCGTGCCGCGCGGCTCAAAGGAACCGAGATCAATATTCGCGAACTCCCCTTTCCAAAGCATGCGCAGCGACATCTGCTCGGAGTCGAAGGCGAGATTGATGCCTTGCGGATAGCCCACCCCGATGCCGCGGTAGCCGACCGGTCCGCGCCCCCGGCAAATCTCCGCGACATCGCCGACGCGCAGCTCGCGTGACTGCCGGGACAATCCCACCGGCTTCCTGGCGCGAGTGCCGTCCTCCAGATAAGTCCACAGCGCCTCAATTTGTTGCGCGGCGTCGCCGCCGAGAATGTCCGGACGCGCAGATTGACCGCCCGGCCAGTAGCTGGGCATGATCACCGTGGGATGGAAGCGCGCCGGTTCGCGCAGATAGAGGTGGAACCAGTTTTTCTTCAGACGCTCGGTCACGTGCACGAGGTCGAGCGCGCCCGCTCCGCTGGATTTCTGCCCGTTGAAATCGTGGCACGCGATGCAACTGAGGCCGGTCGTGCCCATCATTTCTTGGCCCGCGTTCTTCGACGCCTGAACACTCGCAACTTCCGGGAACTTCACCGCTTCCAAGGCGTCGACCTTGCCGAACAACTCCACCAGATGCCCCACGTTCGCTTCGCCAAACTGCGGCATGGCCGCATCCAGGTAATCGCGCTGGCGTTTCCCGTGGAGGAGCACTTCGGCGATCCATTCCGGTTTCAACTTCGCCCCAACGTGGGTCAGGGGCGGCGGCAAACGGCCTTGATCCCCGAGCGCCTCGCGGGTTCCGGTGAAGTAGGCATTGCGCTCCGGGGCAATCCCTCCGAGGCCGGCGCGTTCATGACAGGCGAGGCAATTGAACGTGACCAGCGTCTTGTTGACCTGCTGCCTGTCGTCCAGCAGCGGCTTTTCTGCCGTAGGCAAAGCCTTCGCGATCAAACCGCGTTGTTCGGCGGTGAGATCAAAGCGTGGCCACGGCCCGACAGACTCGCTCAGGCATCCGCGCGCGGGATCCAGTTTTGCAAAGGCAGTGGCTGAGCTGGCCAGCACTCCAAGATCGTCATGGCACTTCGCGCAACCGAGCTTGCCGAAGTGCTCCCGCCCACGCGCAGCGAGTTCAGCATCCACCTTCAACGGCTCAAAGACGGGAATCGGCTGGTCGGAAATGGAAAGCATCGACGACGGAATCGGTTGCCGCGCAAATTGCGGACCTTCCATCTCGAAGGAGAATTTCGGTTCATGCCCGGTGTGGAAATAAGTCAGTTCGATCTTCCGCCATCCTGCGGTCAGCTCTGCCGCGCCTTCCAGCATTTTCACCCCACGCCGGTCGCTCGGCTCCTGCTGGATGAGTTCCTTTCCGTCCACGAACAGCGAGCCGCCGTTCGCCAGCAGCGCGAACGTGTAGCGCCCCGCACGTGCGATGTTCAGCCACCCCTCGAACTTCAACGCCGAGTGGTGTTGCAGCTTCCCCAGGCTCGCTGCCGCAAAATCCTCAACCATTCCCGCCCGCTCCGCCTTCACGTTGTCGCTGCCCAACCCTTCCCAGACATCGCCGCGATAAAGCGTGTAGGCGAGGTTTCCAGGCAGCCGGGTGTCGCGCAGTAGATAATTCGCGATGCGTTCAAGGTCCTGTCCGGACAGCCGCAGATCGGGCATGCGCCCAGAAGGCCGGCTGGCGTGCGGTTGCCGAAGGAAATCGACCAGACTCCTGAAACTATACTTCTTTTCCAACGCCCCGAGCGGCGTGGAAGATTTTTGGAGAAGCTCGGTCCCGTTCGCATCGCGCGGCGAATGACACGCTGCGCAGCCCCGGGAATGAAACAGCCGCTCTCCCTGCTTCGCTGCCACTGCATCCGGCGGCTGCAAGGCAAAGTCGTTTTTCTTCAGCGACAGCAAAAAGTGCGTCAGGGCTTTAGCGGTTACCCCCTTTTCCGCGGCGCCGAGTTTGCCCAGAACGTCCGGCATGGTGGTGCCGGGTTTGGTCCCGTGCGGGTCGCGGATGAATGCCTCAAGGTACCCCGGGTTCACCCGCGAGCCAACGGCCGAAAGCCTCGGTGCCTTCTTCGACCGTCTCGCCAAAGCCGCATCGGCCGAGTGACACGCCGCGCAATTCAACTCCTCAATCAACACCGCCCCCTTCAACTCCGGTTCCAGTTGGCTCGACACCAATCCCGGAATAACGATTTCGGCCCGTGCGGACGACACCAGGCCGGGCCACAGCATGATTCCGACGATCCCAATGGCGAAGAGGCGCATCATGATTTAGATGGCGGTGTTGGCTGCCCGCGTCCAGGCAGCGGCCCCCAAATTTCTTCGAGCAGGTTGAAGACCGCCGGCTCGGCCTGTTTCAGCTCGCCGGTTACGAACGGGTAGAAATCATTCGAGCCGAAATAAGCTTCGGTCATCTCCGCGAAGAACTCCATCTGATCCGTCAGCCCGTAGTGCTCACGCATCTGGCCGGGGCTGGTCAGGACGGATTTATATCTACCGCTGTCGCGAAACTTCTTCCACACCGCGATGACGCGAGGGTCTTCGAAGCCGATGACTTGGTCGTGAAATCCGTGCGCCAGTTCGTGCAGCACCACCCAGGGCATTCGGTGGTTTTCAAACGGTGACAGAAAGTCATCCGCGGTTGGAATGTGCACGCACTTCGCGAGCTTCTCGCTGTAGCCATTCTCCTTCAGCCAGCCCACATCGGGATGATACTGCATAGGCTTCAGGGCCCCGTAGTCAAGGTCGAGTTCGATATTGATCGCGCGCAGTTTCGCCAGCGACTTTTCCGGCACCACGATCGTGATGGCGACGAGCCGGGCGGTCAGAAGTTTGAGCGCTCGCTCGCCCTGGGCCGCGCCGTCCCCGCTCAGAAGCCGGTCATCCACGCGCACAGTCCAGCCTTCGATATTGCGGGTGGTGTGCTTCGTGGGCAGCGCGGGCCGCTTCGCCGGGACATTGGCGGCCGGCGCGGGCAGTGCGAAGATAAAGAGAAATGCGACAACGATGAGTGAATGGGTTTTCATTGGGCGATGACGAAGGCTGGCCGGGAGAGAACACCTTTGGAGAGACTGCCGTAATGATCCGAGCGCCAGAAGTCCTTGAGGTCTTCGGCAGTAATGAGCTGAAGCCCGGGCGTGGCAACGGCCGGGTTGCAAAGGATGTAAAGATTCTCCTCCGCGATGTAGCCGCAGACGCTGAGCGTGTGGCCGGCACTGCCGCCGGGATATTGCGGGCCGATATATTTGAAATCCACCACGATGGGACGACCGGCATCGAGTTCGCTTTTCAGAAAGGCGGTGGCTTGGTCAAAGCCCGCGTCATCCGGGGTGAAGGTGATGAGTTTCCATTTCTGTCCGATCTTCGTCGACGCCTCGAGCAGATGTCCCCAGTCGGTGCCGGTGCCGAGGGGCGACGGGCAGAGGCGCTTGAAGTCCCATCCGCCAATCGTGCTCCCCTGAAAACGCGCGAAGGTGGCGCAAGCGGTGGAGCCGCAGTTGTTGTAACCCTGGTGGATGTGCGGCATGGGCACAAAGGCAAATTTGCCCGGCTCGCCTTTGCGCTTCCGGTATTCGATGAGCTTCAGGAGATCGGCCCCCTGCTGCGCCGAAGCGTTGGCGGAAGGTTGCGCGGGATGCCCGGTCGGGCCAGTCGGCTTGAGTTTGGAGGCGCGCGTCCAGTTTGCTTTCGCCGCATCCAGTTCGCCGGCTTGAAACTGCATTTCGCCCAGCACCACCAGGCCCGAGGGATCGTTCAGCTCCACGGCCCGCTCCGCGAGCCGGCGTGCTTGCGCAGCATCGGGCGCGATGCCTTCGCCGGAATGATAGACCATGGCCGCGCAGGCTGCGGCCCGGCCATGGCCCGCTGCCGCCGCTTTCTTCCAATACTCGAGTGCCTTCGGAATGTCCTGCTCCGTGCCTTGGGCGCCAAAGTAGCACTGGCCGAGATTGAAGGCCGCCTGCGCGGATTTCTCCGCCGCCGCCTTGAAATAGCCGATGGCGATGACCGGATTGCCTTGGATCAGGCTGCCCCGCAGGTACGCAAAGCCGACAAAATCCATCGCCTCCGCATCACCGGCGTCAGCCGCGCGATGCGCCCAACGCAGGGCTTCAACTTCATCTTTGGCTACGCCGATTCCATCCCGATAGCGAAACGCCAGGGTCCGCTGGGCTTTGACATCGCCACTGGATGCCTTTTGGCGGAGCGCTTCCAGTTCGGTTTGGGCGTTGGCGGAAATGCTTTCTCCTTTGCCTGAATCGGGGATAGCCGAAGGCTTCCCACCTTCCGCCGCAAAGACGGAAGATGTGAGCATGAGCAACGCGGCCAGGTGGGTCGCGTTGCGGTGGATTGTCAAAAATCCCGGTGAGGCGTTACTTTGGATCATTTGCATGCATCATCTTGAGATTGGCTTCGGCGAACGCCTTGCCCATGAGCGCGAAAGTCTTGGCGCAGCCGAGGTAATGGTAGCCGGCGTTCGATGCGCCGCGCTTCCACGTGGCAGCTTCGGCAGGCGTAATAATCTTCGCTTCGTAGTCCTTCACAAAATCGCGCTGCTGTTGCTCGGTCATTGAGCCATCCGCGTTCGCTTCCTTTTTATTCTTGGATTTCAAAAGATACGCCATCTGGCTCACCTTTTCCTTTTTCGCCATGATGGCTGCGAGTTCTTCGGACCAAAACGGCGCGGTCTCAACCGTCATGACATTGCCGGAAAACTCCGGCATGGCCGCCGGTGCCGCCATCGCCACCCGGAAGGCTTTGGTATCGTTGTTTGCTTTCAGCCCATCCACGCCGAGCACGCCGATGACGACGGGCAATTTCGGCGCGGCCAGATCTTTGCGGACATCGCGAATCAAGTCCGCCAGCCACTCTCCGTATTTGGAATAGTCGCGCACTTTTTCCCCGGGTTTCGGCGGATATGTGTCGCTTGACACGAGATCATTGAAACCCTGCAACCACACGAAGCCGGCAAGCTCGTACCCTTCCTTTTCATCATACGCGGGGCACACGCGCTTCGGGTCGGCGAGCACCTTCTTCACATGCGCCACCATTTCCCGATAGAATACGCCCGTGGCCTTATCGACCTTCGCCTTGGCCTCCGGTTTCTCCGCCCACCTTTTGGCTTCCTGCCCGACGGGGACGTAGGGCCCCGCGCTCGGCGGACGGAAATCCGTATGCAAACTGCGTCCGCCCCACGCCGTTTTAATCAGCAGGATCGGCTCACTAAGCTGTTTCTCCATGTAGATGCCAAAAGTGAATTCCGGGCCGATTTTGCCGGACGGAGCGCCGAAGCCGGCGGTCAGCTTCCCCGTCTTCTCGGTCAGATCCGAATACGCATCACCGAGGCAGCCGATGGATGAGATCCAGACCTGGTCGCAGACCCGCGGCTTGCCTTCGGCATCGCGCATTTCTTTCAAGATCGGCGCGGTCGCCGGATCGTCGCCGATGTAGTCAAAGGTCTCAATCTTCGCATGGCCCTGCATGTTCGACTGCCCGGCCAGGACGAAGACCTTGAGCGGTTTCGCCTGCGCGTTCCAGGAGAGCGTCAGGAGTGTGGTGAGGAGGATGATGTGTGGTTTCATGTTGAATGGTTTTCTGGGCTATTTTCCGGCACTGGCGGCGATGGCTTCAGCGATGGTTTTTCTGCCCATCGGCTTATACTGATCGAACGGGCCGTCTACCTCGCCTTTGGGCCAGGTGGACGCCTCGGCATACTGGCCGTCGTCTTTGTATTCCTTTTGCAGCCGGGCGATTTCGGCCTTCAGCTCGGCGAACTTCGCGGCAACTGCAGGCTGGTTCGCCTCGCCCGCTTCGTAGAGCAGGTTGTGCTGTTCGGCGGGGTCTTTGGTGAGGTCGAACATTTCGTAGGCGTTCTTTTGCCAATAGTAAATGAGCTTGTGTGTGACGGTGCGGACGCCGAGATGCGCGGCGGTGTGGTGATCGCCAGGCGAGTGGTAGTAGCGGAAATAAAACGTGGCGCGCCAGTCGGCGGGCGATTCGCCGCGCAGCAGCGGCACGAGCGAGCGGCCCTGCATCGAGTCCGGCACGGGCAGCCCGGCGAGCTCCAGGAAGGTGGGCGCCAGGTCGATGTTGCCGACAAATTGCGTGGGCACATGGCCGGCCTTGATGCCGGGGCCCCGAGCAAGCAGCGGCACGCGCAAACCCGGCTCGTAAGAGAACCGCTTGTCGTAAAGCCCGAGATCCCCGAGATACCAGCCGTTGTCAGAGGAATAGATGAGGATGGTGTTCTTCGCGAGTCCAGTCTGGTCGAGGTAATCGAGTACGCGGCCCACGCCGTCGTCCACCCCCTGCACGCAAGCGAGGTAGTCGCGCATGTAGCGCTGATATTTCCATTGGACCAGTTCCTTGCCGGTGAGCTTTTTGCCGTCCACCTCCAACTCCTCCGGAGTGAAATCCAGCCATTTCTGCAACGCCGGACCTTTGAGGTCCGCTGGCGGCATGAGCTTGAGGTCGCGGCGCGTAAGGTCGCGCGCGATGGTTTGCTCGTTCTCCGGCAGCGCGGCCGGCCGCGTGGCGTAGGTGTCCCAGAGCGTGTCCGGCTCGGGGATGACCTTGTCCTTGAACATCTCGATGTGCCGCGTGGCCGGAGCCCAGTTCCGATGCGGCGCTTTTTGGTGGAGCATCAAAAAGAAAGGCTTGTCCTGCGGACGCGTCTTGAGCCACTCGAGGCCGAGCTCGGTGGTGATGTCCGTGCAATGGCCCTCGATGGTCAGCTTGCGGCCGGCCAGGAGGAACGTGGGATTCCAATACGCCCCCTGCCCCGGCAGCACCAGCCAGCGGTCGAAGCCCGTCGGGTCGGAGCCGAGGTGCCACTTGCCGATTAGGCCGGTGTGATAGCCGCCGGCCTGCAGGCGCTTTGCCACGTTGTCCCGCGAGCCGTCAAAGCGGTTGAAGACGGGCACGCCATTGAGGTGCGAATACTGCCCGGTCAACAGCGTGGCACGGCTCGGCGTGCAGATCGAGTTCGGGATGAACGAATTGGCAAAACGCACGCCTTCCTTCGCCAACCGGTCGAGGTGCGGCGTGGTGTTCACTTTCGAGCCGTAGGCCGAGATGGCGTGCTGCGCATGGTCGTCGGAGAAGATGAAGAGGATGTTCGGCTTCGCCGCGCCGAAGGCCGACGTCAGCGCGAACACGAGGGCGATGATGAGCGCGGGCCGTTTCATGGTCGGTGGGCGATTATCATGCTGAAGTTTTCAACTGCCCATCCTCGCGCGCAGGCTGGGGTCATTCGGCGGTGTGGCCGAAGCCGGCAATCGCAAAAGTCGGAGCGCGGCAATCATATCTCTTTTCGCGGGACCCATTTGCCGCAGACTTCCACCACCGCCTTGCCGAGCACGTCCATCTTCGGCGCGATGCCGAGGCCGGGCGCTCTGCTCGCGGCCATGCGGCCTTGCTTCCGCTGCGGTGCGCCGTCGGCGGTGCTCACGGTGACGTAGCTGTTGAAGTCCGTCGTGGTGAAAAGAAATTCGGTCGGCGTGCTCTGTGCAAGGTGCGCGATGGCGGCAGTCGCGATGTCGCCGCCCCACGAATCTTCGAGCGTCATCCCGATGCCCATCGAGACGCACAAGTCGCGGGCCTGTTTGATTTTCGTCAAGCCGCCGAGCTTGCTGATTTTCAAATTCACTACGTCCATCGCCAGGTCGGCCTTCGCGCGCAGGAGCATGGCGAGGTCGTCAATGTTTTCATCCAGCACGAACGGATGCGGGGTCTGCCGCCGCACCGCCAGGCACTCCTCGTAGGTCAGGCACGGCTGCTCGATATACACGTCCACGTCGCGCACCGCCTTCGCTACGCGCACCGCTTCGTGCTGCACCCAGCCGGTGTTCGCGTCGGCCACCAGCCGGTCGCCGGGCTGGAGCTTTTCCGCCACCGCGAAAATCCGCGCGATGTCCACGTCCGGATCCCCGCCGACCTTGAGTTGAAAACGGCGGTAGCCTTCCGCCCGATAGCCCGCCACCTTCGCCGCCATTTGCTCCGGTGACTCCTGCGAAATGGCCCGGTAAAGCGGCACGTCCTCGCCGTAGCGTCCCCCGAGCAGCTCGCACACGGGCATTCCGGTTGCCTGGCCGAGGATGTCCCAGCACGCGATGTCGATGCCGCTCTTCACATAAGGATGCCCCTTGAGCGCCGCGTCCATCGTCCGGTTCAGCTTCCCGAGTTCGCGCGGGTCCTCGCCGAGCAAGTGCGGCCCCAGTTCGCGCAAACCCGCCCGCACACCCTCCGCATACGCGGGAAGATAGAACGGCCCTAGCGGACACACCTCGCCGTGGCCCACCAATCCCGCATCCGTCTCCACCCGCACGATCGTGCTGTCGAAGACGGTGACGGATTTTCCCCCGCTCCACTTGTAAGTGGTTTCGCGCAGCGGAAGTTCGACGCGGTAGGCGAGGATGCGAGTAATGATCATGGCAGATTCTGGGGACGGATTGTTTTGTTTTGAAGAAAATTTACCGGCCGCGCATGATGCTGTCTTGACTTAAACTCGCATGCCAGCATGAAATTCAGCACAATCGCCCAGATTCACGCCGCCGCGTCCGCCACGGACAATGGCGTGGACCCGCGCCTGCTGGAATTGATCTTCGACCACACGCCCGACATCGCCTTCTTCATCAAGGATGCCGCCGGCCGCTACCTCGTCGTCAACGACTCCCTGGTTGAACGCCACGGCTTGAGCAGCAAAGCCCAAATGCTCGGACGCCGGCCGTGCGACGTGTGCCCCGGCGAGTTCGGGCGCATTCCCACCGAGCAGGATGCCGCCGTGCTGCGCACTGGCCGCCCTATTATCGAGCGCCTCGAACTCCATTGGGATGCGCCGAACAAACCCGTCTGGTGCCTCACGACCAAACTCCCCATGCGCGACGCGAACGGGACCGTCGTCGGCCTCATCGGCATTTCCAAAGACGTGCGCGCGCCGATGCCCGTGAAGGAAATTCCAGCCAAAATCGCCGCCGCGTTGCGACACCTGGAAACCGATTTCGCCGGCCCGCTTACGTCGTCCAACCTGGCGCGCATCGCGGGACTGCCGGCCGCACGATTCGCCCGCATCATCCGGCGCATCTTCGGCATCACGCCCAGCCAGCTCATCGCCAAGACCCGCATCGCCGCGGCCTCGCGCCTGCTGCGCGAGACCACCCGCTCCATCGCCGACATCGCCCACGCCTGCGGCTACGCCGACCACAGCGCCTTCACCCGCGCCTTCCGCGCCGTGACCAGCGTCACGCCCGCCCACTTCCGCGCCGGTGGGAAGGCAAGGTAAACGCGGCCGGCTCGTTTCCGATTCGGCATCGCCTTCTTTGGGGAAGGAGTGTGGGTAAGGCCAAGATGCGCGGTTCGCTGCCATCATGTTAAGGAAAAGGAGAGCAGCTGGTAGGAGGGCCACGAGCGATTTATCACTTTGGACGTGTTCGACCTCACTGGTTTGCGCAGTTCAACACCACCCCTCCCCGTACCCTCCCCGTACCCTCCCCCCCATTTTATCAAATGGCGTGGAGGGAGACAGGCAACGTCGTCAGCGTCTGAGCTTAACAAAATGGCAATGGATGCGCCGTTGGGTTCGGACGCAAATGACGGGTCCGCTCCGACCGACGCAGTTTCAGGTTCGTTGATTTCATAATGAGTTGGGTGAAAATTGCTTTTAGCCGACGGCAGCCCGGTGCGGATGCGCGGAGGAGCCGGTGAGTTGCTCCTCGTCCGAATGCATGGCGGAGAGGAAAGTGGTGAGGCGGATGATGTTGTTGGAATGGCGGATTGCGTTTCGGTCGCGTTGTTTATTTTCGGTGGTGGTTTGCACGGGCTGGCAAGTTGAGGCCGTACCATT
>JAQGOV010000051.1 GCA_028293425.1 Verrucomicrobiales bacterium | reverse complement strand
AATGGATGGACGTGCTTTGACTGTGAACGCAGCCAAGCCCCGTGAAGAACGCCCCAGCGGTGGCGGTGGTGGCGGCGGCCGTGGTGGTTACGGTGGTGGCAGTGGCGGCGGCGGAGGAGGCGGTGGTGGTGGTCGCGAACGTCGCACAAATCGCTACTAAGATTTTCTTTTAATTTAATTTACGCAAGGCCCGGCTCCGCCGGGCCTCTTTTTTTACCTGAATCCCAATCAGGTGAGCTTCACCATTCGCTGGGCTTGAGCATCCCAAACCTTCAAGCGCAGGCATTGATAAATTTGGCGTGGACTCAACGAGGTGGTTTTGGGCGCCTGAAGTTCTGGCATCCCTTCCATCGCTTCCGGCAGACGGTAAAACGGAATCTTGGCATTCAAATGATGGACGTGATGATATCCAATGTTGGCGGTGAACCAGGCCATGACCGGGTTTGTTCTCAAATAGCTGGACGATTCCAACGCTGCCTTTTCATAAGTCCAACCTATCTTGTCGGCGAGGGTGACGTCCGGAAAGTTATGCTGTGCGTAAAACAGGTAAGCACCTATTGCGCAGGCGATTAAATGCGGGATGGTTTGGGTGAGGATAAGCCCTTGCCAGCCAACAAACACGACCAACACCGCTCCAATTGCCAAATGGAGGATGAATGCGAACAAGCAATCCAGGTGTGCCTTGCGATCATTAAAAAATGGATAAATACACATGCCATGCAGAAACATGAAAACATACCCGAAAAGGATGGTCAGCGGATGACGCATAAACAGGTATTTAAGGCGCGTCGAGCACGGAGCCTTTAAATAATGTTCACGAGTCATTATCGGAAAGGAGCCGATGTGAGAACCCCTCAGCCTTGAATTATGTTTGTGATGGTAATTGTGTGAACTTCTCCAGATGCTGCTGGGGCTCAGCGCCAGCATCCCGAAGAATCTCATCAGTATCTCAGCCAGCCGGGAATTGGGCAGAATGGAATGGTGCTGTTGATCATGGTAGATGACAAAAAGTCGAAGGATCAACAGGCCGGACAGCACACTGCAGAAGAGCTTTCCAGGCAGGTAGGGAATCAAAAGGGTCCCCGCAAGCACGGCTGCGAGCAAAACTCCTGTGGATAATATCACCCACCAGCTTTTGACAGGTTGGTCTGACGCATACTGCTTTGTAGCCCTTATCAGCTCGGGGCCCGCTCGAAAATTTCCCACTGTCTTACCGTGAGCAAGTTCTTAACCAATGTCGATGATGAACTGCGCGAGAATAACGGCTGGCCCGTGTATTATACCGCCTGGGTTGAATAAATCGGTTTTTTGTTTGCAATTAACGCAAGTTGGGCCATGTTTCTTCCTGAGCTGGCACATCTATTCTGTCCTCTCCAGGTCTTTTGATTCCGAGAGTTCTCAGTGATTGTTTCGATACTCTGCCTGAAACGCTGCTCAAGGCTTTTATTATGAATACTAAGTTATATGTAGGAAATCTTTCTGTCGGGATTACGGAAGGAATGCTCCTGGAATTATTCTCCCGCAAAGGCAACGTGAGCGAGGTAAAGATCATGTTGGATCGAGTTACCGGCCGGTCACGCGGCTTTGCTTATGTCACGATGTCCACGCCCGACCAGGCTCGGACGGCTTTGGATAGCCTGCACAGCTTCCCTTTGGGAGATCGCTACATTACAGTAAATGAAGCACGGCCTGAAAATCCCAACCCGGCTGGCCAAATTGGCGAGGACTCAAAACTCAAGCGGCATTTGTAAAATTGCGCTCTGCGATTCTGCCCAGAGCGCCCAAAAACCAGCCACTCACGCCAGCGTTGCCACGAACGTGGAAACACGCTGGTTTCCTTCGCTGACATCATGATGGCTCATGCGGAAGGTGATTCGTTCCGAGTTAGCCACGGAACCTTTGTAGCCTTGCGCTCCCGCCAGTTGAAACCACTTATAAGCCTCAATCATGGCTTCGTTCGCTTCCGCTTCGGAGTGGTGTAAATCCGCCCGGGAAAGACGGTTGCCCATCTGAAATTGCGCTCCCGGATCCCCGGCATAAGCGGCCCGGGATAACCACGCCGCGGCCTCCGTGTCATTTTGTCCAATCCCCTGCCCTCGAGCCAGCATGATGCTCAGGTTGAACTGAGCCAGCAGATGATTCTGCAGCGCTGCCTTGCGATACCATTGGGCCGCCTGGGGTAAGTCTGGTTGCTCGCCAGAGCTGAACTTTAAGCCTAAAGCGAATTGAGCATCGGCTTCGCCATTCGTCGCCCTGTCAAGGATCGTACCTAAATTCTGCTTTGGAGGGCTTCCGGAAAACATGTTGGCAAACCAAGCTTTTATCATCACTACACCATGGAGCTTGTTCAGGGGAAAACAAGTTAATACCCCACGGAGTCAAAGCGTGGGCTTGGGAAAACCGCTTCCTTGCCATTCACCAAAAGAATTCGCCGCTTCGCTGCCGAACCACGGTTAACGCTTGCGTCTTTTCACGGGACCACAGAAATAACCCCCGCTTAATCGCACTCCGCGCACACGCTTTTCATTGGATGTGCGCTGGTCCTTCGCCTCTTCGAACAATGCCGTGTACCGGTAGTTAAAATTTTCCAGCTTGGTGCGCTCGATCTTCACTCCGATAAATCTTTCAATCGACGCCACGTGTTTCGCGTCCTCCGCCACCATCAACGTAAAGGCATCGCCGGTCGCTTGGGCTCGTCCGGTGCGTCCAATTCGGTGAACATAATCCTCGGGATGGTGCGGCACGTCATAATTTATCACATGGCTCACATCCGCTACATCCAGACCCCGCGCCGCGATATCCGTTGCTACCAAAACTTCGTAGCGCCCGTCGCGAAAGCCTTTGAGCGCCTGTTCCCGTTCCCGCTGCGTGCGGTTGGAATGGAGGATTGCCACGGCGTGATTATTCTTCTTCAATAAGCTGCCAATCCGATCCGCCCGATGTTTCGTTCGGCAGAAGATGATCACCGATTCATACTGCACCTGGTCCAGGATCGCACGGAGCAAGTCCGATTTCTGGTCTTCGGCCACTTGGTAAATCACATGCTTCACAGTCTCTGCTGGGGAGCGGCGCTGGCCGATTTCCACGGTTTGCGGATTCTGCATGGTCCACTTGATCAATGACTCGATCTCTGGGGGAACAGTGGCTGAGAAAAGGCAGGTTTGTCGCTCCTTACGGCAGCGTTGAACAATCTTCCGCACATCCGGAAGAAAACCCATGTCCAGCATGCGGTCAGCTTCATCCAAAACGAGGTATTCAAGCATATCCAGGCGGCACAGGCCCTGGCCGATATGATCCAGCAGCCGTCCGGGCGTGGCCACGATCACATCAGTGCCTTCTTTCAGCGCCTCTCGCTGCCGTCCATAACCTACCCCTCCAAACATCACCGCCACTTTGATGTCGGTGAACCGTGCAAAATCACGAATGGCCGTTTCAACCTGGGCTGCTAACTCACGAGTGGGTTCCAGGATCAACGCTCGGGTGATTCGATTTCCCTTGGCAAGTTTGGTAAGGAGCGGGAGTGCGAAAGCGGCGGTTTTTCCAGTGCCAGTTTGAGCGCTTCCGATAACATCTTTCCCTGCCAGAACCAGGGGAATGGCCCGCAATTGAATGGGCGTGGGATCCACATAACCCATGGCATGAATGCCCTGAAGAACCTCCGCGGACAACCCTAAATTAGTAAACGACATCCCGCAGTCTAGCGGGTTTCAGGCTGATGAGAAGCAATTGTTGAATTTATCTTTCAGAAGCCTCCATGGCAACCGCTTTTCTTTCCGCGGTCATCACCTCCACTCCCCGATTGGCTAGGTTCCAATAGCTTGGGAAACTAAGAATAAATTCGTGGAGATCCTCCTCTTTCGCAGGTTTAATCAGGAAAGAATCGGCGCCGAGATGATAGGCCCTGCTGATTACCTCAGTTGCATGCAGATCGCTTAGCACAATAACCAGAAGGCCATCCTTCATCTGCTGGCGTTGAATCCAATCCAAGACCTGGTAGCCGCTCATCCGCGGCATTTTTAAGTCAAGAAAGAGCATCGAGGGAAATGGATAAATAGTTCGATCAGAAAACCTTCCTTCTCCCCTAAGATAAGCAATGGCTTCATCCCCGTCTTCCAGGTGAAGAATGGGATTAGTCACCTCCAGCTTCCGAAGGGTCCGGTCGAGCAGCAGGCGATCGTCCTCACGGTCATCTACAATGACAATAACATTTTTCATGAACTCTGATTTTGGTGCGCTCGCAACGGAAGCTTCATTTGCCCGCACTATTCCCTGTTTCCGTGCTTCTGAAAATGGGCAAAAACCATGCCTCCTAACTACCCATTTTTTCGATTCCAATGGTTAGTCAATCAGTTCGCGAAATGAGGCCGGACCAACCTTTGTTCGCCCGGCCTCAGCAAAGGCTCAAGGTGAATCTTAAGTTGTTTCAATTTTGGCCCGTGATTGCTATTATTCATAGGGGCAATAATGCTACCTGCTTGGCGCCGTTTACTCCTGTTCGTATGTTCTCATGGTATTGGGGTGAACGCCGTCTCGTCATCGGCGCTAAAGCCCTTTAGGTTTTGGCCGTATATTACTTTATGGACGACACTATACCTGCCACGGACGGTCGCCACATTCTGGCCGCTGAAGGCTGGCTTGAGCTCGGCAACTATTCCGAAGCCAAGGAGGAACTTGATGAGGTTTCTTCCTCCAATCTGGGCCACCCGGATGTGCTCGCGGTGCGCTGGGAAATTTTTTCCCGTGCCCGGCAATGGAAAGCTTGCGAGGATGTGGCCAGGGCTCTGACCGCCTTCCGGCCGGAAGAGGCGAGAGGCTGGAGCCAATTGGCCCACTCTCTGCACAAACAGCGTCGGACCGAGGAAGCCTATGAGACTTTGTCGACGGTTGCCGACGTTTTTCCAACATCCTCCTCGTTGTTCTACAATTTGGCTGTCTACGGCTGCTGCCTCGGCAAGCTGGATGAGGCGCGTTCCTGGTTGGAAAGAGCTTATGAAACTTCTAGCCAGTCCAGGCAGCTAAAACTCCTCTCTCGGAAGGACCCTGCCCTGCAAAACCTTTGGCCGACACCTGGAGATGAGTGACATGTTCGTCGTATCCTGTAATTAAAATTAGCCGATCCCCCTCATCATTCGTCGATTCCTGGGAAATCTTCTCTATCCCATTACCCCTTATGTGGTATGTTCCTTGGTGGAAGGTGAAGGCTACAATCAAAACCGTGAACAGATCCTGTATAGCGTGGGCGATGCTCAGGTCATAAGAAATCTCTGTGGCACTATTTCTTTGTGCGGAGGTTCGGCTCAGGATCGTGACAAGGCTTTAGAATGGGCTGCTCGCTTTCTTCCCAGCGTGGCTGATTCGATTACTAAGTCGGAAACAGGGACCTCGCTGCCGTCTAAAACTTGAACGTCCTTTAGCTTTCCTCTGTGGGTGAAACCTTGGGGTTTCTGCCCATAGTGGGTATATGGCTTATTGTTAACGTATGCTTATGAAATCGTTCCACCACCACGCGATAGAAATCGGTCCCATCTCACGCCTCGTTCACCGGTTCGGTCACTTGGGGGCCTCTCCTAAAAAGCAAATCCTGAACCAATTGCAACTGGCTGAAGAGGGGCAGGAACCAAACACACAGTTCCGCAACTTTATTGCAACCCTGAAACCTCAAAATCCGCCGGACCGCAATCAACTGGCCACGCTTTGGCGAAATATCGACGCGGTTCATCCCCGTGGTCCCGCCCAAGAGGGCAATCAATTCCTCGCTGGGGAATAATTGAAGTTTTGATCGGTGACTGTTTAGCTTTTTCGGCCGCCATATGGATCTCTTGCCAGTTCGTCACGAACCAAGGGGCAAGCCACCTGTTTAACCTTTTCCTGGTGAGGTAATCTTCAATGGCTTCATTTCCCGTTTCGCCCGTGTTATATCGGCCTTGGTCTGTTCGTTGGCGGTCCTGCCGTGATTCAGAGCGATCTCCGCAGCTCTGCGCTCCACTTTTGAAACCGTGCCTGTTTTGTTTTTTTTCATATTCGATTTGGCGTAGGGAGTCTCAATGGTCCTGCACAGCCGCGATGGTGATGTGCTGAGCAACTCAAACCACGTTATTCTCCCATTATCGTACGGCCTCCCTCACAAGTTCACACCGGGGTGCATGCCTACTTAAATTTCCTTGATTGTGTCGTCGCCACCGGTGTCAGGACTTTGAGAACAGCGCCGGTGGCGCGGTATGCCGTGCCGGTTCTCGTGTAAAGTTTTCTTCGCAGAGATTTTGTTTCTTAAAGCTTTCTGTTCTCCAAGGTTTCCTACTAAATTGACATGGGATAAATTGGAAGCGGCAAAATCAATCGTGCCTACTTGAGGGAGGTAGGTTATCGATCGGCAAACCTAGTCGAATAATATGGCAAGCACAAACTCTGGCAGTAAAAACCGCACCCTGGTTGATGCCGAAAAACTCAGCCCGGGACGACCCACAGAAACGACCTCAGCAGATTCAAAATCCGCGGTGGAACAAATCACCGTTCTCTTGGCGGATGATCATAACATCGTGCGGCAAGGGCTGCGGTTGCTGTTGGAATCAGCGAGCGACATCAAAGTAATCGGCGAAGCTGAGGACGGTCGCCAGGCGGTCCAGCAAGCCAAGGCGCTCGCTCCTCACGTTATCGTTCTGGATCTGGCCATGCCTTTGTTGAATGGAATGGATGCCATGCGGCAGATCGTGAAGGAAGCACCCGCCGTCAAGGTCCTGATTCTCTCCTCCTACAATGATGACCAGCGCGTGCTGCAACTCCTCAAGGAAGGAGCCACCGGTTATCTGGTCAAGCAAACCGCTGCCGCGGATCTGCTCACTGCCGTGCGCGAAGCTAAAAAAGGAAACTCCTACCTCAGCCCCTCCATCTCCAAACGCTTGTCTGACGAACTCCGTCGTAATTTCGCCATCCATGGCTCCCATGCCAGGCCGGGAAACAAGACTCTCACCAATCGCGAATCGGAAGTGCTTCAATTGATTGCCGAAGGCTACGCCAATAAACAAATTGCCGCCGAACTTGCCATCAGTATAAAGACCGTTGAAAAACACCGTCAGCAGGTCATGAACAAACTCAACCTGCACGATGTCGCCGGTCTTACCCGTCACGCGTTCGCTCATGGCATCATCAACAACCCGCCGCCGCTCCAGGAAGCTTAAATTGCCATTTTGCGACACTGCACCGGTTGCGTAGTTTCATGCCATCACTAATGCATGGCGCCGCCATTGCGTGCTTGCCTTTCCCAAAATTAGTGTGGATTCGTGTCCATGAGTGGTTACCCTTTTCTCACTCATGCGAAGCTTAAATCCGAATCGTCGTTTGCCTGGTTTTTCCGCCTTTCTGAGCTTGGCGTTTACCATCACCGCTCTCGCCGAACCTGCCCTGCCCAACAAGGAACGCCTCCAAAGCAGCCCCGTCCTGCGCCACCTGAAGCCTAACCCCACCATCGGTCCAGCCCGAACCCCAGCCGAGCAAACCGTCGCTCAAATGTATGTCCCCGAAGGTTTCCGGGTGGACCTCGTCGCCGCGGAACCCGACCTCCACCAACCCGTCGCTTTTGCCTGGGACGAACGCGGACGCATCTGGGTCATCGAGGCTTACAGCTACCCCACCAAGCGCGCCGCTGGCCAGGGCCTCGACAAAATCGTCATCTTCGAGGACAAGGACGGCGACGGCAAATTCGAAACCCGCAAAGTCTTCGCCGAAGGCCTCAACCTTGCCTCGGCCCTGGAAGTTGGTTACGGCGGCGTCTGGGTCGGTGCGGCTCCGGAATTGCTCTTCATACCCGATCGAAATCATGACGACATCCCGGATGGCCCGCCGGAGGTGTTGCTCGATGGCTTCGGCTATCAGGACACTCACGAATGTCTCAACAGCTTTCTCTGGGGTCCGGATGGATGGCTTTACGGCAACCAAGGCGTCTTCAACTACGCGCGCATCGGCAAGCCCGGCTCGTCTGAGGCTGAACGCACTGAACTACGTGCGGGCGTGTGGCGTTACCATCCCGTCCGCCACGAATTCGAAGTCTTCGCCCACGGCGGCAGTAATCCCTGGGGACTCGATTATGACGAGCACGGCCAGATGTTCATGACCCATTGCCGCAGCTATTGGGGACGCGGCCTCACCACTCATGTCATTCAGGGCGGCCATTATTGGAACCAGGCCAACGCCAACTACGCGCCTTTCATTATTGCCAACCCTCCCGCCGAATTTCCCGAGTTCCGCAATTTCATGCTCGCTTCAGCCCGCTACGACCACGGTGCCGGCGGTGCTGGCAAGCCCGGCAGCGATGCTATTTACGGCGGCCACTCCCATGTCGGCACCATGATCTACCAGGGCGACAATTGGCCGGATGAATACCGCGGGCATCTCTTTACTCACAACCTTGGCGGTCACCAGATGAACCAGCAGATCAATCATCGCCTCGGTTCCGGATTCGACACCGTTCACGCCGGCAAAGACCAATCCTTTTGCACCGATCCCAAATATGTCCCCGTCGACCTCCAATACGGACCCGACGGTGCCGTTTACAGCATCGATTGGTACGACCAGCAGCACTGCCACAACCCGAACACCGAACGTTGGGACCGCAGCAATGGCCGCATCTATCGCATGAGCTGGGCCGCAACCTACAAACCAGCCAAAGTGGATCTCTCCGCCAAAACCGACCTCGAACTGGTCCACCTTCTCCAACACAAGAACGCTTGGTACGGCCGCACCGCTCAGCGGCTCCTGAAGGAGCGTTCGTCCCCTGGCCTCTCGGATGCAAAAAGCGATGGCGTCGACTCCGAGGCCGGGAAAGAATTACTTCGCATTGCCCAGTCCGACCCCGCTCCCATCCAGCGCTTACACGCGCTCTGGGCGGCTCATGCGGTTGGCCTTTGGAATGAAGACCTATCCAGCCACGCCCTGAGGGATAACGACGAATACGTCCGCGCTTGGGCTGTGCAACTCTGGACCGATAATCCGCGCAAGGCTCTGCCTTCATCCGTCCTCAAAACCTTTTCACGCCTCGCGCAAGAGGACCCATCGCCAGTCGTGCGCCTTTACCTGGCTTCCTCCGTGCAGCGAATAGCAAATGATGGCATCACCAGCGACCTCCTTTATAGCCTCGCAACCCACAAGGAGGATCGGGATGACCGCAACCTGCCATTGCTATTGTGGGACGCCATCGCCCAGCAAATGCCTCGTGCGGAAATCACCTACCTGAAGCTCGCTGAAAGCACCGCCTTGCCACAACTTGCGGACTACATTTACTGGTACGCCGCTACCTTGCCCAAGGGATCGTTGAATGAGGTAATTAGCGCTCTCAGCAAAGCCTCCGGTGACACCCTGCGCCGGCGGCTCGCCGGTCTGTGGCTTGCCCTCGAACCGCGCGGAAGCGTCCCCATGCCCGACATGTGGAAAACCGTTGCCCCGAGGCTCTACGCCAGTGATGACGTTCGCATCCGCCGTCAGGCTGAGCGCATCGCCGCCGTTTTTGGCGACGCCTTGGTTTTCCCCCGCCTCCGCGAAGCATTGGCCAGCAGGACGGCGGACCTCCAATCTCGCAAGCATGCATTCGCCGTCCTCAGCCTCGCCCAGGACCGACCTGCCCTGCCTGCCTTTCTCCGTCTCCTTGATGATAAGGATTTTCGCTCTCAAACGATCACTCTCCTCCCGCGTTTCGACGACCCGCAAATCCCCGAAGCTTTGATTGCAAAATTCGACCAATGGCCAAAACCTGACCAAGCCTTGGCCTTGAATGCCTTGACCAGTCGCGCCAGCTTTGCTTTGGCCTTGCTTGATGCCGTCGCCGCTGGCCGCATCAAGCGCGATCAGCTCTCCGCTTTCTACGTCCGCCAACTCACCGGCCTCAAGAACGCCGACGTCGATAAGCGTGTCATCGCCGCTTGGGGCCGCATCAATCAAACCCCAGCCGAGAAACAAAGCAAAATGGACAAGCTGGAAAAGATCTTCAACGAAGCTCCCCTTTGGGCCTATGAATCCTCCGCCGGCCAGGAACACTTCCAGAAGCTTTGCTCATCCTGCCACCGCATCGGCAATGAAGGAAACCGCCTTGGACCCGAACTCACCGGTGCCGGCAAGCACGGCATCCGTTACTTCCTCGAAAACATTATCGATCCCGACGCCGTCATCGGCACCGATTTCCAAATGACCACGATCGAAACGAAATCCGGCGACAGC
>JAQGOV010000041.1 GCA_028293425.1 Verrucomicrobiales bacterium | reverse complement strand
GTCCGAAATACCAATGTGAAGCCGAGCCAATCCGCAGGGCAAAAATCGCAGCGATTCCCACCAACGGCACCGAACCCCACTTCATGAACGTGGCAGCTCGGAATGCTTTCTTAATCTTTGAATGCTCAGTGCGGTCTGGGCGGATGGGGCGCATATTTGTGCTGAACAGACGAAGTGTTTAAAGCTCTCAGCCGACGATGATTTTAGCTTTTCCGAGCGTTTAGCGAGCCTCGAAGCAAATCCAGTTGCTCGGCAAAATCATTAATGTCCCGGGTCCGAATTGCCCCAATCTGATTCAGGACTTCCTTGTAGCCTTCCACGGCACGGCCGCCGACCAAAATTTTCACTTCATGCGGGAGATACTTTCGAAGGCTTTTCAACTCAGCGGCAAGGTTCGGATCGTCCTCCGGATAAACGATGCTCAATGCGACTGCCTTGGCCCCGTTCTGCAGCGCTGCTCCGGCAATCTCCGCCGGTGGCAGGCCTGTTCCCAAATAAGTAACCATCCATCCAACATTGGTCGCTGCCGCGGCAGCCATGACGGCCCCGAGTTCGTGCAATTGTCCGCTGGGGGTCGCCACAATCAATCCCGGCGCATTCTGATCCGCTACAAAGGATCGGGTTCCTTTGCCCAAGAAAACACGGATGGCCGCGGTCGCGAAGTGCTCGTGCGCGGCGGTGATGCTGCCAGTTCTCCAAAGTTCACCGAGGTGGTAAGCCAGTGGGCCGACAAACCGTTGGAGAAGTCCCTGGTTGCCGAGTTCGACTGCGGCTTCCGTCAGAACTTTTTCGAACTCGAGGGAGTCCAATTGCCTGACTGCTTCTGTGGCCTTTTCAATTAAGTGCTGCGCCTTGTCCTGAGGTGTTGCTACCAGTTCGGCGTGGGTTGGCATCGCCTTGCGCACCAATTTCTGCAAGTTTTCAGACGGAAGCTGAGCCACGGAGCTGATGCTGTGGCCTCGGCTAACCGCTTCCCGCAGCAGAAGCAGGCGTTCCACTTCCTCATCGCTGTAAAAGCGCCGGTTGGTCTTGTTTCGGCTCGGCACCACAGCTCCATAGCGCTTTTCCCAGATCCGGATGACGTGGGGAGTCAAGCCTGTGCGCTTTGAGACTGCCTTGATGGTGTGCTGCATTTCCGTTTTAGACATCGGTAAATGTTTAACAAAAATTAGACAAAGGTCAAATTCAGAGCTCCGCCAAAGGAATATTCTGAGGCTGAGCCTTTGTGAAAAGGATAGTTACAGCGCAAAGCTTGGATTCCGATAGTTCCCCTGAAATATAAACAAATATTTGACAATGTGTTAAGCATAAACAAAACTATAACAAGTGACCGGTTCAAAATTCGTGAAAACCACCCGCAAAATTAAGGGAGCCAACATGAAGCACGCTCAAGATCAACGTGGGCTTGGCAGGACGGCGACTCGTCGTGTCACCGGGTCATTACGGGTGGCCTGGTTTTCAACCGGTTTTGTAGTTGAGCTGAAGGTGCATCCGAGACCGAGGGCTTCTCGTCATTTGAGCCGTGTCCCCCCAGGTGCTGTCACGAGGTGCTCGGCCGAAAAATACAAATCCTCCCGCAAAGTTTAACACTCACGTTTATGAAGAACATTTTTGCTCCCAGCAACGCTCGTAGGACCACCTTTAAGCTCCCGAAGCAGCGAACAGCCCGCAGGCCATCTCCCGTTCAGAACTCGCTTCCGCAGCACAGACTTGGGGCTTCCATTTTGCCGGGTGACACGGTCTTAGCCCCGACTGCTGTCGAACGGCTTCCATACGACGGCAACACCGCGCTCCGGCTCTACATGCGGGAAGCCGGAGTTGTTCCTTTGTTAAAGCCCGGGGAGGAAGCCAAACTCGCGGCGCTGATTCGCAAAGGAGACAGGAAAGCACGCGAACGGATGATCCTGGCGAACCTCAGGCTCGTGGTCAAAATTGCTCGCGAGTACGAGGATTTTGGACTTCCGCTCCTTGACCTAATTAATGAAGGCAACATGGGCCTCATGAAGGCGGTGGAAAAATTCGATCCTCGCAAAGGGGGGAAGCTTTCCACGTATGGCTCGTGGTGGATCCGCCAATCGATTCGCCGCGCCCTGGCTAACCAATCCAAAACCATCCGCCTGCCGGTGCATGTGGTGGATCAGATTTCCCACCTGCGGCGGGCCGAAACCCGTTTGCAGGAGATGTTCGGAAGAACCGCAACCGACGAGGAACTGGCCGGGGAACTGAAATTGAGTCCGACTCGCGTGGGGGAACTGCGCACGGCTGCCATTCGTCCCGCATCTCTCGATGCGCCTCTTGGCTTTGAGGATGATAGCAGCCGCTTGGCCGATATCGTGGAGGACGAGAATGCGCAATCTCCTTATGCGGACCTAGATGAAAAGGGCCAGCTCGAACTCCTGCGTGAGGTACTTCCGAAGCTTCCGCCCCGTGAGTCAGCAATCCTTTCCTTTCGATTTGGGCTGGATGGCGGGCCAGAAAAAACCCTTGAAGAAGTAGGCAAAAAGTTTGGTGTTACCAGGGAACGGATCCGGCAATTACAAAACCTCGCCCTAGTTAAGCTTCGGAGGATGATGGAGGAACAGGAAAGTGTGGCGGAGGCGGCTTAAACCAAGGACGGAAAACCCTAACACCTCTGTTTTATGGCTCAGTCATTCCTCATTTTCGGTGCTGCAGGCGGAATTGGCTCCGCACTTACCCGGAGACTGGCTCAAAGCCAGCACCAGCTTTTTTTATCCGGAAGAACGCGTCAAAAGCTTGAAGAGCTCGCGCGGGAAACTGGCAGCAATTTCGAAGTGGCGGATGCAACGCAATCGGAGCAGGTCCGCCGGGTTTTTGAACAAGCGTTGCGGACCATGGGGAGCGTAACCGGCGTCATCAATTGCATCGGGTCACTCCTGTTGAAGCCCGTGGTTTCCACTACGGACGAGGAGTGGCTTGCCACCATTACCACTAACCTCAGTGTTTCCTTTTACATTTTGCGCTCCGCCGTCCAACACATGCGGCAGCAGGGAGGAGCCGTGATTCTCTTTTCCTCGGTCGCGGCTCGGCGGGGCTTTGCGAATCATGAAGTGATTGCCGCGGCAAAAGCCGGGGTGGAAGGATTGGCCGTTTCCGCTGCCGCTTCTTACGCGCCTGCCAACATCCGTGTCAACTGTGTTGCCCCGGGCCTCGTAGACACGCCGCTGACGGCGCGTATCACAAAAAACGAGCATGCCGCGAAAGCCTCCGCGGCGATGCACCCGCTCGGCCGAATTGGCAGTCCCGATCAGATCGCCTCCACCATTGAATGGCTCGTCGATCCTGAGCAGGCGTGGATCACAGGGCAAATAATCCACATCGATGGCGGCCTCAGCACCGTTCAACCCCGCTCAGCTTAAACACCTTTGCTATGAATCGACACGTCCTTATTATCGGTGCAGGCCCGGGTGGGCTGGCTGCATCCATCCTCCTCGCATCCGCTGGCGTCCGCGTTACCGTTTTGGAACGTCTGCCCACCATCGGGGGCCGTACTTCATCCCTGGAAGCGGAAGGTTTCAAATTCGACCTTGGCCCTACCTTCTTTCTTTACCCGCGGGTGCTCGAAGAAATTTTTGCTGCCGCCGGCACTCGGTTAAGGAATGAGGTCGAGTTAATCCGCCTGGATCCGCAATACCGCTTGATCTTTGGAGAGGGCGGCAAGCTGGACTGCACTCCGGATGTCGGGCGCATGGAGCGGGAAATCGCCTCGATCTCCCCGCAGGATGTGGGCTCTTTCAAAAGGTTTTTAACGGATAATCGGACAAAGTTTCAGCAATTCCTGCCTTGTCTTGAAAACCCATACCTTGGGCTTCAGGATTTATTAAATGTTCGCCTGCTGAAGCTTTTGCCAATGCTGCGGCCTCATCAATCGATTGACACTTACCTAAAGAAGTTCTTCAAGGATCCGCGCCTTCGACTCGCTTTTTGTTTCCAATCCAAATACCTGGGCATGTCACCATTCCGCTGCCCAAGCCTTTTCTCGATCCTTTCGTTTTTGGAATATGAATACGGCGTCTTTCATCCCAAAGGCGGCTGCGCGGAAGTCACAGCCGCCATGGCTCGGGTCGCTGAACGGTTGGGGGTGGAGATTCGATTGGATGAGCCCGTGGAGGAAATATTGTTCACTGGTCGAAAGGCAACCGGCGCCCGGACTGCACAGGATGTCTACCATGCTGATGCGCTGGTGGTGAACGCGGACTTTGCCCGGGCCATGACTCGCCTAGTGCCCGACGGACTCCGGAAGCGCTGGACAGATGCGAAGATCGCCAAGAAGAAGTTCTCCTGTTCCACGTTTATGATGTACTTGGGTGTCGATGGTCAGGATAACCTTCCACACCACAGCATCTATATCGCCTCGGATTACCGGAAAAATCTTCAGGATATTGAGGAACGGCACGTGTTGAGCGACGACCCTTCCTTCTATGTCCAAAACGCGTGCGTGACGGATCCGACATTGGCGCCGCGTGGTCAAAGCACTCTCTATGTGCTTGCGCCGGTTACGCACCAGCATTCGAACGTGGATTGGTCGAAGGAACGCCAGCGGTATCGAGAGCTTCTGCTGCACAAACTGGAACAGGCTGGCCATACCAACATCCGTAAACGAATCCGATACGAGCGGATCATAACTCCTGCCGATTGGGATAGCCGCTACGAGATCTTTCGTGGTGCAACCTTCAATTTGTCCCACAGCCTGGATCAATTGCTCCACCTTCGGCCTCGCAATCGATTCGAGGATGTGGATGGAGTTTATCTGGTGGGCGGTGGCACGCATCCAGGCAGCGGGTTACCGGTGATCTTCGAATCGGCGCGCATTACTTCGAAGCTGCTCCTTGATGATCTCGGGCTGGCCACACCCCGGATGAACCAGACACCCCCTCAACAAAGGGTTGTAGAGACGACATGAACAACCGGCCCACCATTATTCCGCTCAGCGAGCCAATCCTGAAGTTGGAGAGTTGGTCGACGATGCAGGAAGCAGGAGCCAAAATAAGGCATGCCCAAGCGGATTGGAAAAGCCGGTGCGTTGACCAGCGGCTTGCGATCTTGCGGGTATTCCGAGAGAAGGTCGCCGCCGAGCCTTTGTCCCTGTTACGAGCGGTCAGCTCCGCCCGTCCAGCAGCGGAAATGCTTAGCGCGGAAATCCTCCCGCTGCTGGATGCATGCCGGTTCCTTGAAAAAAATGGCAGGAGATTGCTGAAGCCGCGGAAGCTGGGCAGGCGCGGACGGCCCATCTGGTTGTTCGGGCATTCCGCCGAGGTCCAAAGGGTCGATTGGGGGGTGGTCTTAATCATAGCTCCCGCCAATTACCCAATCCTTCTGCCCGGGGTTCAATTGCTACAGGCTTTAACGGCCGGGAACGGCGTGCTTCTGAAGCCCGGCCCTGGCGGCAGTGCGGCGGCCCGAGCCATTGTGCGCCTCCTTGAAGCGTCAGGCCTGCCTGCTGATCTGGTGGAAATTTTGTCGGAAGACAAAGATGCCGGCCGGATGGCTCTCTATCGGGATGCGGACAAAGTGTTCTTTACTGGATCAGCGGTCACTGGCAGCCGCATCCTCCAGGAGCTTGCGCCGCAGCTTGTGCCTTCAGCCATGGAACTATCCGGCTCCGACGCGATGGTTGTATTGGAGGACGCGGATTTGCATTTAAGCGCAAAGGCTCTTTCATTTGGCCTGCATTTAAACCAAGGGCAAATCTGCATTGCCCCGCGTCGAATTTTCGTTGCCGCAAGCAGGCTCCAGGAATTTTTGCAGGTGGTTCGCACGGCTTTTCAGGAGCGTGAATGCTTTGCGCTTCCACTTCGCCGGATTGCCGGGTTCCTTCCGCACCTGGGAGATGCCTTGGACAACGGGGCAACGTTGGTCGCTGGTTCGGACATGACTGAAGGGGAGCCGCGGTTCCCGTTCGTTGTATCCAATGTTCCCCGCGACTCCGCTTTGTGGTCCGAAGATTTCTTTCTGCCGGTGGCAGCCGTGGCCCCCTTCGAAACGGAGCAGGACCTGCTGACCGGGCTCAAGCAAAGTCCTTACGCTTTGGGAGCCTCTATTTTTACCGCTGACTGTGACGCTGCAAAAGCCTTGGCCACCAAACTGAAAGTAGGGGTGATCTCCATCAATGACTTGATTGTGCCCACGGCCGATCCGAGGCTGCCGTTCGGCGGAAGAGGCCGAAGCGGTTTTGGAGTGACGCGCGGGGCCGAGGGTTTGTTGGAAATGACCGCGGTCAAAGTTGTGACCACACGATCCTTCAAATGGCGCCCTCACTACGCCGAGCCACAATCGGGAGACGGCGATTTATTTGCCCATTTTCTTCAACTCGTTCATAGCGGGAGCTGGAAGCAGCGGTTCTCGTCAGCGATCAAACTGTTCAGGCTTGGAGCGTCCCGCCGTCGTCCATCAAGCCACGCTCGAAACATTCTCAAAATGGATTAAAATTTATGCCAACGAATCATTCTATTGCCGTGGTCGGTGGAGGGCTGGGAGGTCTCGCCGCCGCTTGCACCCTTGCCGCCAGAGGTCATGAAGTCACGCTATTCGAGCGCAATTCCTGGGTCGGCGGAAAAGCCGCGGTCTTGCATCGAGAGGGTTTTCGTTTCGACATGGGGCCGACGATTCTGACCCTGCCTTCGGTTCTTCAACGCATCTTTGCCGAGGCCGGCCGCGAGATGAGCGATTACCTGGAGTTAATGCCGCTGGACCCGCAATGGCGTTGCTTTTTCGAAGACGAAACCACGCTCGACCTGGTGGCGGACAAGGAGAAAATGGTGAGCAACATAGGTTCGTTTGCTCCCGGCACACTTTCCGGCGAGGGCTATCGCAAATGGCTGAATCTTTCAGAACGCCTGCACGATATTTCCGACCGTTACTTCTTCTGGAAATCCATTGGCGGCATTAAGGACATGTTCGATGCCCGGAGAACTTTCCAGCCCGGCACGTTGGGGGATGTTCTGGCGATGCGCATGGGCCGGACCGTTGCGGGAACGATTCGGTCCTTTGTTTCCGATGAGCGTGTCTGTCAAATGCTGGATCATTTCACCCAATATGTTGGCTCCGCTCCGGATGCGTCACCTGCTGTCCTTTGCGGAATAGGCCACATGCAAACAGCAGAGGGCATCTGGTATCCCAAGGGAGGCACGCGAGCAGTGCCCGAGGCTCTCGCCAAACTGGCCATTGATTTGGGCGTGACCATTAGAACCAACACGGGAGTTCGCCGGATCATCACGGAGAAGGGGAGGGTAAGTGGGCTGGAAACCGATGACGGCGAGGTTTTGCATTTCGGGGCGGTTGTTGCCAATTCAGACACGGTCCGCACGCATCGAGAATTGTTGGACGAAAAGTCAGGACAGGCTTTTCAGGTACGTCGCAAATATGAGCCTGCTTGCTCGGGAGTGGTGCTATACCTTGTGCTGAAGAAGGCTTATCGACATTTGCTCCACCACAATTTTATTTTCTCCCGCTCACCGGAAGAAGAGTTCGAGTATATTTATCGGAAAGGCGAGCCAGCCCCCGATCCTACCTGTTACGTGTGCGCCCCGGCGTTGACTGAACCCGCAGTAGCGCCCCCCGGCGGTGAAGCGCTTTATGTCCTCGTGCACACTCCTTACCTCAGGCCCCATCAGGATTGGACCCGGATGCTCCCGGCTTACCGGAAAGTGATCTTGAATAAGTTAAAGAAGACCGGCGGCTTGGAAGACATCGAAGATCGCATTGTTTGTGAGGAGGCCCTCACACCGTTGGATATACATAATCGCTACCACGTGTTGAACGGGGCCATTTACGGTTTGGCGAGCCATGGCCGATTTTTGGGAGCATTCAAACCAGCCAATCGAAGCCCGGATATCCGCGGCCTTTACTTTGCTGGCGGTTCTGCTCACCCCGGCCCAGGTATGCCCATGGTCCTGATGTCAGGCTGGATCGCTGCGGATACGTTAACCAAAGACGACCCCTTGAGTCCGGACCCCGACCGGGAGGGGCCGAGGGCGAAGCGCGCTGAACTTGCGATTTCAACTTAAGCGATCGCTTTTTAACTTTCATGAAAACGACCATCGTCCAGGATCAACCGAGCACATCGATTAGCGGGCGTCGCTCAATTCACGCAGGTTCGCTGCCTTTGAGTTCTGCCTGGCTTGTGAAGTGGTTTGGCTGGTACGGGCGGCGGCTGTTACGGAAGAACTTTCACTTAATTCGGATGTCCTGCGATGGTCCCCCACCTTCCGTTGCGGGACCAATGATTATCTATTTGAACCACGCCTCGTGGTGGGACCCGATGGTTGCATTGTTTCTGCAATCAGAATTCTTTGCTGAACGCCGAGCCTTTGCGCCGATCGATGCCTCCGCGCTTCGTCGTTACCCATTCTTTAGGAAACTTGGTTTCTTTGGAGTGGAACAGAAAACCGTCCGCGGAGGCGTTCAGTTTCTCCGAACCGCTGAGCGCATCCTGCAGCATTCCAATAGTGTTCTCTGGCTCACGCCCCAAGGGAGGTTTGCGGATGTTCGCGAGAGACCTGTCCATTTTGAAGCAGGGATCGCACATTTGGCTGCTCGCCTTTCGAACGCACACTTTGTTCCACTAGCACTGGAATACACCTTCTGGGAGGAACGCTATCCCGAAGTCCTGGTGCATTTCGGCAAACCTATTCCTGCTTTCCTCTATTTGAAACCCACCCAGGCCCAGCATTCACTGGAGGGGCAACTTGAAGATGTGCAGGATATTCTTTCTGCAAAAGCCAAAGCCCGCCGGCCTGCCGATTTCAACACTCTCCTTGGCGGCTCCGCGGGGGTAGGGGGCATTTACGATCTGTGGCGCGGGTGCCGTGCTCGTTGGCGCGGGGAGAAGTTTAAGCCAGCTCATGGAATCTTATGATTATCCTTGCTTGCATTTCCTTGATGTTAGCCTTGATCCCCTGTCTCTTGCTCCTGCAAAACCTTCGGCTTTATCAATCGCCTCCCTCGCTCGTTCGTGCAGGCGCGGATCTGCCAGGAATTTCTGTGCTCATCCCAGCCCGGAACGAAGCACAGAATATAGCTGCGGCAATTAGGTCCATTCAGGTCAACCGAGATGTGTCGTGGGAACTGCTCATCCTAGACGACCATTCCGAGGATCAGACTGCAGAGATAGTTCGAGAAATGAGCGCTCGGGATTCACGGGTTCGGCTAATTTCCGGCCCGCCTCTATCCGAAGGCTGGAATGGGAAACAGCATGCCTGCTATCAACTGGCCCAGCAGGCCCGATTTCCCTGGCTTGTTTTTATGGACGCCGATGTTTGCTTGAAACCCCATTCCCTCTCACGAATGGTCAGCTTCGTGCAATCCCAGAGCGTGGCTTTGGCGAGCGGGGTGCCACATCAAGTCACCGAAACCCTCCTGGAACGGCTTTTGGTTCCACTGATCCATTTTGTGCTCCTTGGCTTTTTACCCTTGCGCCGAATGCGTGGCTCAAGTGAACCAGCCTGTGGCGCTGGTTGCGGGCAACTCTTCATCGCTTCCGCAGCCGCCTATGCCACGGTCGGTGGCCACTCCGCGATTCGGGGTTCCCGCCACGATGGCGTGCAACTGCCTCGTGCGTTCCGAAGGTCAGGTTTCCGAACGGATCTATTCGATGCGACTCATATTGCCGTCTGCCGGATGTATCACAATGCGTCCGAGGTTTGGAGCGGTTTTGTGAAGAACGCTCATGAAGGGCTTGCGGCGCCAGCTACTATTATACCTGCCACGGTTATCCTATTCGGCGGCCAGGTGCTGCCTTGGCTGTTGCTCTTCTCGGGCCAACGAGGTTGGACCCTCTTCATTGCCATCCTGGGAATCAGTGCAAGCTGCCTCCCGCGATGGGTTTCGTCCGTTCGTTTCAAACAGTCCAAACTAGGGGCTCTGTTTCATCCTGCCGGTGTTCTCCTGCTGATTACCATTCAGTGGGTTTCATTCCTGAGGAGGATTCGTGGCAAAAGTACGCCATGGAAAGGTCGGCTGGATTTGTCGCCCTCGGCCAGCAAACCATTGCAACAAGCATCATGATCCGTCTTCTTTTACTCGTCATCGTTTTTCAACAGCTCGCCTTAGCGCAGGAGAAACCCACCGCGCCCACCCACGTGCCAAATTTCAAACTCCCAGATCAACACGACAAGCTGAGGTATGTGCAATTCCCCAGAAGCAAACCGACCATGTTCATTGTGTCGGATCAAAAAGGCTCAAAGGAGATAGAGGCCTGGGTGCGCCCCGTTCGTCGGCGTTTCGACACCCAAATTGAAATCGATGGCATCGCGGACCTAACCCCAGTGCCGAAACGCTTGCGTGGGGTTGTCCGTCGGGCCTTTAAAGACGAGTTGGATTACTCCGTGATGCTCGACTGGGAGGGAGGAGTTTCCAAAGACTTCCGTTACACCAAAGAAAAAGCCAACGTGTTTGTGGTGGACACCACTGGGAAAGTTCTTTTCCACACTGCCGGCCGGGCTTCCCCGGAGCAGTTCAAAAAAGTTTACGCGATTCTTGATGCAGCGCTCAAAAGCATTCCTCAGGCAGAGGAACGTCGGCGGGGAACCCCTTAATGTGGGTTAAGGGCTGTTCCCATTGCCGCTTGGCGATAATCAAAGATGCGTTTCAAATCTTTCTCCACGAAAAGCCGCTCCACAATTCTCCCGCCCCAGGCCGCAAATTGCACCTCATCCCGCACCAGGGTGCCGCCGTCCTTTGGTTGGAACCGGTGTTCGTGCCTCCATCTTCTGTAGGGGCCTTTGCGTTGTTCATCGACGAAACAATGTGGAGGATCCCAAACGCTGATTTCGCTCTGCCATCTTAATGGGAAACCCTTGAGTCGTAACTTGTAATCAATCAGCGTTCCTTGCTTCATGGCGATGGGTCTTGGGCTGACGATCCAAAAACTCAGCCAGGGTGGTGTGATTTTTTCCAGATTCTGAGCGTCTGCGAAAAAGGTGAACACCTCCTCCAGCGGCTTTGGCAGCCAAAGCTCCGCGCGCAAAACGCCGTTCTTTATTTCCAGCATGTTGAAATGAAGCAGATGCAAATCCAAACGCAAATGCCCACGCCGCGTCCAGTTCTTGCCATCCCTGCGGATTGTGGCTAAAGTGAGACTTCACTTGGAAAGGTCCTGACTGTCATTATGCTCTCTCGAAATTCATTCCGTTGGAGCAGCTTTCTGCTGCTGAATCTTTGCCTGGCCCTGGCCGGCAGTGCTCAAACCATAGGGGTTAGCGGTGTCGCTGATAAGGCTACCTACAATGACAAGGCGACATTCTTCATCACCAACAGTCCCGGGTTCACCTACGGCGCTACCCTCGACGGTGCATCTGTGCCGATTGGTGTAACCGTGCCGGTCACCAAAATTGACTTTCATCAGCTTTCCATCTGGCGGACCAATACGTCGAATCTAACCGCCTCAAACCGGCTCATTCGCTTTATTGTCGTAAACGCGAACCGAGCCTGCTGCGATGCGGGCATCCCGGCGTGGGTACCTTATCCTTCCATCAACTCCACGGCCGCTGAATTTGCGGGTGCGCACCTGAAAGTGATTGTTCCACGCGATTATCCCTCCGGCATGCAGATCCCCGTCATCGCGTGGGTGGAAAACGCTCAGGGCCATGCGGTGCGCGCCAATGGCTTTCTGACAGATTCCAATCTGCCGCCGGTTCAGATACGACGTGGTGTTGGCTCAGCTCTTTTGCCTGCTGCTGCTTTGGCCGGCACGGTAGCCTACGCTCCCCGGCTTCTTGCCCTTGCCACGAATAAACCTATCCATGTCGAGACTAATACAAGCTGGACCGTCGTGAGTGGAACACTTGCTGGCAATACCGCCTGGCCGGACAATTCTCGCATCTCCGTTACATCTGATCTCACCATTCCTTCGGGGGCGACACTCACCATTGGGGCGGGGTCGGTGATCCGATTGGGATTTCGCGTGAACGTAAATCTGGGCGGCTCGATCGTCGCGAATGGCACTCTCGATCAGCCTGTGGTGTGGGCTCCGTCCAGCAGTTCGCAGGCGTGGGGTGGAATTATGCTGAGCAACGCTTCCCAGATTACGGCTACGGCTACGATCTGGACTGGCAGCGGTGGTAATCCTTGTTTCTATGACAGCTCGTGCTGTCGTGGATCCTCATGCGCTCCCGCCGGAGCTCCGGCAAGTCATCGCCCTGAACAGTCGCTTTTTCACTTTGCAGGCGCCGGCTCAGTTAATTTGACGGATTGCGCTGCGATGTCCCTGGCTGGCCAATTTGCCCATTACCTGAATGGCGGAAATATTAATTTTAACCACATGTTGATCCAGCGTTGCACTGCCGGAGGCCAGTTCAGCAATGGCTCCATGGTGATGAATGATTCGGCAGTGATCGAGATTCCCTCCGATGACAGCGTGTTCACGGACGAGGACAACGACGGTTTGTATCTTGAGAACGGCGGTTACTCGTTTACGAATTGCCTCATTGG
>JAQGOV010000018.1 GCA_028293425.1 Verrucomicrobiales bacterium | reverse complement strand
AAAGAAAGACCATTCTGATCCTTTCAGAGCGCTGGTGCCACAATATGACCTGGTGCTGACGTATGGTGGCGGTGATCCAGTGGTCAAGGCTTACAAAGCGATTGGCGCTCGCGAATGTATTCCGATTTACAATGCGCTCGATCCTACCACGCATCATCCAGTGCCGTCGGAGGCCCGCTTCGAATGCAACCTGGCTTTTCTGGGCAACCGTCTTCCGGACCGTGAAGCGCGTGTAGAGGAGTTTTTCCTGAAGGTTGCTCAAACCGTTCCGGGCAAACAGTTCCTGCTCGGAGGCAACGGATGGGCCGACAAACCGATGTCTTCGAATGTGCGTTACCTCGGCCACGTTTACACCAAAGATCACAATGCTTTGAACTGCACCCCACAAGCCGTGTTGAACATCAGTCGGGAAAGCATGGCTCGGTATGGTTTTTCACCGGCAACCAGGGTGTTTGAGGCTGCCGGGGCGGGTGCCTGCATCATCACCGATTTTTGGGAAGGAATTGAGTTGTTTCTGGAACCGGACAAGGAAGTGTTGGTGGCAAGGGGCGGCGCGGAGGTCGCGAAGCACCTTGATGGCTTGAACCAGCGGAAGGCGCGTGAAATTGGCCAGGCCGCTGCAAGGCGGATTTTGAGCTATCATACCTATGCTCATCGGGCCGAGCAACTCGAAGGCATCTTGGAAGGCAAGATGCAGGAGGCAGCGTTATGAGGTTCCAACCCATGCGCATTGTTATCATCGGCCTGACTATTACCTCCTCCTGGGGCAATGGACATGCAACAACTTATCGCGGACTGGTTCGCGAACTCTCAGCCCGCGGGCACCGGGTTTTGTTTCTCGAGCGGGATGTGGAGTGGTATGCCTCCAACCGCGATATGCCACGACCACCCTTCGGCACAACGGAACTCTACATTTCCACCGAGGATTTGAAGCAGCGCTTCGCGGAGGAGGTGGCTAATGCGGACGTGGTGATCGTGGGCTCCTATGTCCAGGATGGAGTCGAAATTGGAAGGTGGGCAAATACCGTCGCCAGCGGCTTAACTGCTTTCTATGACATTGATACTCCGGTGACACTCGCCAGGCTTTCACAAGGAGAGCTGGATTATCTCAGCGAAGATCTAATTCCGCGGTATCAGCTTTACCTTTCATTCACGGGTGGCCCCACATTGGACATTTTGGAGAAGAAGTATGGTTCCCCGATGGCGCGACCGCTTTATTGTTCCGTTGACCCTCAGCTTTATTACCGGGAACCGGTCGATTCCAAATGGGATCTTGGTTATATGGGCACCTACAGTGATGATCGCCAGCCCGCGTTGGAACGACTCCTCTTGGGACCTGCCCGCCAATGGAGGGAAGGCTGTTTCGTGGTGGCGGGACCGCAATACCCCAAGGACTATGATTGGCCAGACAATGTAACGCGGTTCACTCACCTTTCCCCCGAGAAACACCGCAGCTTTTACAATGCGCAAAAGTTCACTTTGAATATCACGCGAGCGGCCATGGTGGAAGCTGGATATTCGCCCAGTGTCCGACTGTTCGAAGCAGCAGCATGCGGCACTCCCATCATCAGCGATCCATGGGCTGGTCTTGAAACCATTTTTGAGCCCGGGCAGGAAATCCTGATTGCTCGCACCAGCGAGGAAGCGCTGCAATTTGTGCGCGAAATTTCTGAGGATGAATGCCGGTCCATCGGCGAACGGGCTCGGCAGCGGGTTTTATCAGAGCACACGGCGCGACATCGCGCTTTGGAATTGGAATCGTATGCTCGTGAACTGTTATCGAAACCAGAGGCAGTTGCCTAAGGGTCATATGAAACTGGTTATATTTGGCCTCTCTATGAGCTCCTCTTGGGGCAATGGCCATGCGACGCTTTGGCGGGGGCTGGCCAAGGCCTTGGTTAGGCGAGGACATCAGATAGTGTTTTTTGAGAAGGACGTTCCTTATTACGCGGCTCACCGCGATTACACCGAATTGCCTGGGGGTGAGTTGGTCATTTACGGCGAGCGAAATGACTTCCTCTCACAGGCCCGACGACATCTGGCTGACGCGGACGTTGGGATAGTAACCTCGTATTGCCCGGATGCAATTGTTGCCACCGACCTCCTACTCGATTCGAATGCCAGGATTAGGGTCTTCTATGACTTGGATACGCCAGTGACCCTGAGTGAAATTAGCGCAGGTAATACCGTGCCCTACATAGGTCCACGGGCTCTCCGGGATTTTGACTTGGTTCTGAGCTACACGGGCGGCGAGGCCCTGACTCAGTTGCAAGCCCACCTGGGGGCGGTTCGAGTCGCTCCGCTTTACGGCAGTGTTGATCCCGAGGTGCACCATCCAGTCATACCCTCAGAAGCGTACCGCGCCGACTTTTCCTACCTTGGCACTTATGCAGAGGACCGGCAGGCTATTCTAAATACCTTGTTCATTGAGGCGGCTCGCTCTCTTCCTGAGCAGCGGTTTCTGATTGGGGGAGCACAGTATCCAGCCCACTTTCCGTGGGCAGGTAACATCTTTTTTGTGCAACACGTTCCGCCTCCTGAGCACCCGGCTTTTTATTCATCCTCCCGGCTAACCTTGAATGTTACCCGTGGCGCAATGGCAAAGATGGGTTACTGTCCTTCGGGACGGCTTTTTGAAGCTGCGTCATGCGGGACACCCATCCTGACCGATTGGTGGGAAGGGTTGGATATGTTCTTTGAGCCAGGCAAAGAAATCCTGGTCGCTCGTTCCACCACTGAAGCGGTTGAAGCGCTTCGGTTACCGGAGGAACAAATCTCACGCATTGCTGAAGCGGCACGTGAAAAAACCCTCTCCGAGCACACGGCTGACTGCAGGGCTGCGGATTTGGAGAGGGCCCTGGAATCAATTGGCGACAGGGAAGGCCTGGCTAAAGGCGGAGAGTTAGTCGCGGCCCAAGACACTGTGGAAAGCATTATGGAGGTTTGATTTATGTGGGGAATTATTCCAGCAGCAGGAGCAGGAAGCCGGATTCAGCCTCTGGCATTTTCCAAGGAATTGCTGCCGGTCGGCAGCCGTCTGGACGGCAACACGGAACGCCCACGTGCCGTGAGTGAATACCTCATCGAGCGGATGATTCTCGGCGGGGCAAAAAAAATCTGTTTTGTTATTTCTCCCGGGAAGTCAGATATCCTCGAATATTATGGAGGCAACATCGGCTCAGTTTCTCTCTCCTACGTCGTACAGCCTCGTCCCGCCGGCCTCTGTGACGCTATCTTTCGGGCTGTACCTTTTATCCCCGCCAACGAGTATGTGACCATCGGTCTTCCCGACACTATCTGGTTTCCGGACAATGGCTTTTCTTTATTGCCGAAGGATGTTCTCTCTTTCCTTCTCTTTCCCGTCGAGCACCCCGAGTTCTTTGATGCAGTCGTGACTGATCTGAATGGCTCGGTTCAGGAAATCCAGGTGAAAAAGAAGGACGCGAGTTCCACATGGATTTGGGGCGCTTTTGGGATGCCCGGAAACGTCCTGCAGGAGCTCCATGAGCTTTGGCTTGAGCGGGAGCCACGTGATGAATATTTCGGCACTCTCGTGAACGACTGGCTGAAAAAGGGCGGGGAAGCCCGGGGAGTGTTTGGTGGTCAGGCTTACGTCGATGTTGGAACTCTTAACGGCTATCGCGAAGCGATGAAACTCCTGGGCGCTCGCCCTGATAAACCTTTGACAGAACTCGCCGAAAGGCACAGCAAAATGAAAAGCCTGCCTGGAGCCAAAGCCACCGCTTTCCACGCGGATGGAGATTTGCACCAGGCCGGCAATAGGTAGAGAACATGAACGCACAAAGCAGCACTCTGGAAAGTTTGACCCAAGACCGTATTCAACAGCGTGTGCGCGAGTTGGGTGAATGGTTTCACAATTTGGATTTGAGAGGTGTTAAAACGGCTCCGAACCATTTTTTGGGAAATTATCCGCAGGTTAAATTTCAGCAGTTTGCTCATGCCATCCCCGAGGATCTCAGGGGCAAGACCGTTCTCGATATTGGGTGCAATGCCGGTTTCTATTCGATTGAGATGAAACGCCGGGGCGCCGACCGAGTGGTTGCGATCGATTTCGACGAATGTTACCTCGCCCAGGCCCGCTTTGCAGCCGAGGTGAACGAGGCAGACATTGAGTTCCGGCAACTGTCAGTCTATGATGTTGCTCAAATTGGGGAAAAATTTGATATTGTTATCTTCATGGGTGTTCTCTACCACCTGCGGCATCCCTTGCTCGCTCTCGACTTGATACATGAGCATGTTGCCGGTGACCTGCTTCTCTTTCAATCGATGCAGCGCGGCAGTAATGCGGTCATGCCGCTGAAAGAGGACTACCATTTCTGGGAAACTGAAGTATTCGAAAGCCCTGGGTTTCCGCAGATGTATTTCATAGAAAAAAAATACTCGGGCGATAATACCAATTGGTGGATCCCGAACCGGGCTTGCTCCGAAGCGATGCTGCGCAGTGCCGGGTTCGACGTCATTGAACACCCCGAGGAAGAGGTTTTTATTTGTCGCACCCGCGCGATGAATAACTCCTTTGGCACTGTCTACCCTTGCAAACCATGAGTGGCTTACAATCTGAGAAAGTATTTTCATGTCTGTTCGATGGCGAGGCAAGCGAAGACCAGCCTTCCATACTGATGGTCGTGGCCCACCCTGACGATGAAGTAGTCGGCGCGGGCGCACGCTTGGCTCGTTGGAAAAACGTTGGGTTTGTACATGTTACCGACGGAGCTCCCCGTGACATGAAGGACGCCCGGGAGAGTGGCTTTGCAACCCGTGAGGACTATGCCCGAGCACGGCGGGAGGAATTCCACAAGGCAATCCGATTATTGAATTTATCTCCTCGGGTTGAAATGGCGTTGGACTTTGTTGATCAGGAAACAACGATTCACCTGGCTGGATTGGCTGCTCAACTGCAAGCCACGTTCCTCGATTTGAAACCTGATGTGGTTCTCACCCACCCGTACGAAGGCGGGCATCCTGATCATGATTCTATAGCGTGGGCAGTGGCAACGGCTTGCGACCGATTGAAACAAGAGGGTGAAACTGCTCCTGTGATCGTCGAGATGACTGCGTATCACAACGGGGTTTATGGGATGGTGGCGGGCGAGTTCCTGCCGGATTGCAAAACCCCGATCGTGGCTCATGAACTTACGCACGAGGAGTGTTCTTTTAAACGCCGGCTTTATGCCTGTTATAAGAGCCAGCAACGGACTTTGCGTTGGTTCCCCATCGAAAACGAATCCTTCCGCGTTGCTCCTCGGTATAATTTCAGCAAACCCCCTCATGAAGGGAAACTGTTTTACGAGCAGTTCAAATGGGGCATGGAAGGTGCCCGGTGGCGTGCCCTGGCTGCAGAAGCATCCAGGAACTTTCAACTCGTGCCGGTGGCATGAGACTAACAGTCCTGAACGTGGCGTACCCTTTTGCCCACGTCGGCCAGGACGCCATTGGAGGGGCTGAGCAGGTCCTGTCCCAGGTTGAAAGCGCCCTCGTGGAAGCAGGACATGAGTCCCTGGTGCTGGCTTGTAAAGGGTCAAAAACAAAGGGAAGACTTTTTCCGACAAGCAAGTGCTCGGAACCGATCACCGATGAGGTCCGCCAAAAGCACTGGCGTGAATGCACTATCAAAATCCGGGAAATCTGCCTCGAATGGCAGGTTGATTTGGTGCATTACCACGGAATCGACTTTTACGAGTATTTGCCACAGGACGACACTCCCGCCCTGGTGACCTTGCACCTGCCTCCCTCCTGGTATCCGGCAGCGATACTCAGGACGCCAAGGCCCAATACCTGGTTCCACTGCGTTTCCCGTTCTCAAATGGAACAGTGTCCCGGCATGCATTTGCTTCCAGTGATTGAAAATGGTGTGTCCGAGTTTTTCGGCCAGAAAATGTTCCGGAAGTGTCTTTATGCCATTTGCCTGGGACGAATCTGCCCGGAAAAAGGTTTTCATCTGGCCGCAGATGCCGCCCGCCAAGCGGGCGTTCCCCTGATACTGGCGGGGGCTGTTTTCCCTTACCAAGCCCACCAGGACTATTTTGATAATGAAATTCGTCCCCGACTTGGACCCGACTGCCGATTTATTGGCCCGATTGGCTTTCGTCAGAAGCACCGGTGGTTGGGGCGTGCCCGTTGCCTGATCCTGCCCAGCCTCGTTCCGGAGACCAGTTCCCTGGTAGCCATGGAAGCTCTTGCCTGCGGCACACCCGTGGTTGCTTTTACCACAGGTGCGCTTCCGAGCATCATTGATCATGGCAAAACAGGATTTTTGGCCCGCGACCTGCCGGAAATGGCTGCCGCTATCCGGAAGGTCACCCAGCTCGACCCACAAGCCTGCCGCCGGGCGGCGCAAACCAGGTTCTCGCTCCAGCGGATGTGCACGTGTTACCTGGAATGCTACCAGATGCTCGTCAGACAAACTCGGAGACCTTTGAAAAAACTCGAAAGTAAGACGAGAGTAGATTGGCTAAATGCTTGTTCTCAGAGATGAAACGGAGCTGAAGGAAACCACCGAAGCCGGGGGTCTGGAAGCTTTGCGTCCCGCATGGGAAGCTCTCTGGCACGCGGTCGAAGACAGCACTCCGTTTCAATTTCCTGGTTGGCTGATCCCTTGGTGGCGTCATTTAGGGCAGGGGAAGTTACAATGTCTTTCCTTTTGGCAAGGGGAGCAACTTTGCGGTCTGGCTCCTTTTTATATCTATACCCGTCCCGCTGATGGTAAACGCCAGCTCCTGCTCTTGGGCTCTGGCAACTCGGATTACTTGGATATCTTGGTTCGTCCCGGACATGAACCGTTTGTTTTGAACCATTTAGGTGCCTGGTTGGCTGCTTCGCAGGACAGGTGGGACCTCGCCGAATTTTTCCAACTCCGTCCAAGTTCGCCACTGCGTCGTCTCCCACTGTCCAGGCTGTCCTGTGAATTCTCTGAGGACGTAGCCCTGCAGGACTGTTGCCCGGCTTTGGCTTTGCCAGCGGCTCCGCAAGACCACTGGGACTTCTTCCAAAAGCCTTGTTTTACAAAGCTGGATTATTATTGGCGCCGCGCCGCTCGAACCTGCACTGTTCAAATCCAATCCTCGGACTTGGAGTCTTTGGAGATGTCCTTGGATGCGCTGATCCATTTCGAGGAGACGCGCTGGTCGCAAAGAGGTTTGCAAAGTGTGTTGAACGATCCGGCAACCCAACGATTTCACCGCGTGGCCTGCTACAACTTTTGCGCGGCCGGTCTCCTCCGCGTTTACACTCTCCATCTGGATAGTCGCATAGTGGCCGTCTTTTATGGTTTTCATCATCGAACCCATACTTATTTCTATTTGGCGGGGTTCGATGTCGAGTTTTCGAAGGTCAGCCCCGGAAAGCTGATCCTGGCCCATGCAATTGAGCGGGCCGTCCGCGAGGGAGCAACGGTTTTTGATTTTCTGCGAGGGCGTGAAGCCTACAAATACGAGTGGGGTGCGGAGGACACCCCTGCTTTTCGCCGGGCGCTCTGGGTCAAAAATAGAGAGGTTGGATATGAGCACTCCCCCAGTGGTCATCAAACGCGATGTCTTTGATCATTTTCCGCTTCACCTGCATGTAGACATTCGAATGTGCGTGAAGGATGATTTGCCCGATCTGGAATGGTTTGGGCTTTTCACGGAGCATCGAGAGATTTTCCTCAAAGTTTTCGACAGTCAGGAAAGGGGGGAGACCTTAATGTTGGTCGCTGAGGTAAATACACTTCCAATTGGTCAAACATGGATTGACCTCGTAAAGCGCAAGGAGGAATCAGCTGGATTTATTTGGGCTTTGAGGGTGATCCCTTGGCTTCAGAATCTTGGAATTGGGGGAAAACTGATGGCGGCTGCCGAGGCGCGCTGTAAAGAGCTGGGTCTGGCGTACGCGGAGTTGGGTGTCGAAAAGGAAAACCATGCGGCTAAGCGTTTCTATGAACGATTAGGCTACCGCATGATTGGCTCAATGATCGACGACTATTCTTACACCTCACCTCAAGGGCAGTTGATTACCGTGCCCATGGATGTTTGGATGTTGCGCAAAAAGCTTCGCAATTCCAACGGGCACGGGTCCAATCAGGTTAATAGGTAAAAAAAAACCTGAACGGCGCTACGAATTCAGAAACCTCTGGCAAAACGGCAGTTTTCTACGGTTTCTCCGAAGAAATTTTTGCACGGTCGGATTTGTGAGTTAACATCCTGCATTGCTGAATGTGCTGAAGATAAAGTCAACTTTTTGATGCGATGGACCTGAAAGAGTGTCGGATAAACCAGGGGCTTGGTTTTGTGAAGCGCGCTTCAATCGGGATCATGCATTTTCAATTGATCTCATCTCCATTCTGCCTCACGAGAGTGACCCCGGTACGCTC
>JAQGOV010000012.1 GCA_028293425.1 Verrucomicrobiales bacterium | reverse complement strand
TCCTTGTCCTCTTCCACGTCAAATTTTCCCTGAGCGAGCCCAAGAGTTACGCCTTCGCCTCGTCGATTTAAAACCAGAAAAGCCACAACCTCCTCCCCGACTGAATAATGTTCCTGACCGGAAACAGTCGTCACCTCATCGCCCAACACCCCTCCGCTCTGCACAATGAAAACGCGTGGCTCCTTCACGCTGCCTTTAACCGTTTCGATCACTTCCAACTCGACCCTCGTGATGATCTGGCCGTCGTTGTCGCGCTGCACGGTCTTGGACAAAACCTTTCCGTGAACGACCATTTGAGCGTTCGTGGTGAGTTCTTCGAGAGACATCGGACGCATCAAAACAGCCATCGTCCCATGCTGTCCTCCAAAGAAAAACAGAATGGCCAGACAAAGGATTTCCAGGCGCAGTAACCGGGTTATGCTCACGCGACCAGATATCCAGAAAAAGCTGATGTATTGCGAGCTTTTGTTAGTGATGGCTGGGGGGTGCCAGCGCAATTCAGCGCAGCTTCCATTTGCGGAGCCTGAGCGCATTTCCGATAACAATGACATCCGAGAAACCCATGGCGGCAGCACATAACACGGGGCTCATAAAGCCCAATGCAGCCAACGGGATGCCCACTGCATTATAGAAGAAGGCCCAGAACAGGTTTTGTTTAATGGTGCGCAGAGTTGCACGAGCCAGGCCAAGGCTTTCGGGCACGGCTTCGATTTCCGAGTTCAGAAGAATGATGTCTGCAGCTGCACGCGCAATGTCGCTGGCTTTGCTGACTGCAATTCCAAGGTCCGCCTGCTCGAGGGCGGGAGCGTCGTTGATCCCGTCTCCCACAAAGGCCACACGTTCTCCTCTGGATTGCAATTCCTGAACAATGGCAGCCTTTTGTTCAGGCCGCACCTCGGCGCGTATGTTCGCGGAGTCGATCCCCGCTTGCTCGGCCACCATGGAAGCTGTCCGGGCGTTGTCACCGGTTACAAGATAGACTCGAAGACCCTGGCGTTTGAGCTTTGCCACGACTTCCTTCGAACCAGGCTTGATAGTGTCGCGAAGGGCTATTACGGCCAACAGTTCTTTCTCCGTCGCGAGCCCAAGCACGGTTGCGCCCTGCTTGGTCCAAGTTTCAACGAAATCGTGGCCAGTCCTGAGATCAACTTGGGATTCTCCGAGCCATCTGAGCGAACCTAAGCGGAGCAATTGCTTTCCCCCGTTCACCGTGTGGTTACCCTGCACACCCGAACCGCGGAATTCCTGCCAATCGAAAAAGTTTCCTCCCTCAGGCTGAACTGCTGCTATCGCCTTGCTCAGAGGATGGTTGGAAGGACGGGCCAGACCCGCGGCCAGCCGGGTAATTTCCTCCGAAGCATAAGCGGTGGACAACACCTTGACCTCGGCCACGGCGGGTTTACCCATCGTGAGAGTTCCAGTTTTATCGAAGAGCACGGCAGTGACTTCTCCTGCTTTTTCCAGCGCGACCCCGTCGCGGATCAGAATACCCCTGCGTGCGGCGGCGTTGGAACCGGCCATAATGGCGGTTGGAGTAGCTAAACCCATGGCGCACGGACAGGCAATAATCAACACCGAAGCCGGGATGATGAGCGCTGCTGCCCAGAGGCCGGGATGCAGATGGACCTGCCACAAATATTGACTGAGCCAATCATGCACGGCTCTAGCAGAACCCGGTGCCAGTCCCCACCACAGCCCGGCTGCCACCGCGACCACGACCACGATTGGCACAAAGACATTACTCACTTTATCGCCGAGCCTTTGGATATTTGCGCGGCTGGACTGGGCCTTTTCCACCGCTGCGATGACCTGGGAAAGCGCGGTGGATTCACCGGTGGCCGTGACTTTCATCGTGAGCTGTCCATCGAGATTGGTTGTCCCCCCAAAGAGCAGAGCACCGGCATCTTTATCCACCGGCGCCGATTCACCTGTCAACATCGACTCATCCACGCTTGAACCGCCATCCAGCACGATTCCATCAGTCGGCACTTGATCGCCGGGCTTGAGCAGCACTGCATCGCCGATACGGAGTTCAGAGGCGGCAACCTCTGAGAGCGTTCCATCAGCGTTGCGCAGGCGCGCTTTGGCAGGCGCCAGTTGCAATAAGTCTTTCAAGGCTGCTGAAGCCTTGGTGCCCATGCGCGCCTCCATCCAATGGCCAACGCTGATCAGGGTAATGATCGAGGCAGCTTCCATGAAATAGAGGTGCGTGGATGCGCCAGTGAACAGCGCCCAGACGCTGTAGGCATACGCGGTAGTGGAGCCGAGCGCCACCAGCGTGTCCATGGAGGAACTGCGGGCCTTGAACTGATTCCATGCGCCTCGATAAAAGCCAGCGCCTGCAAAGACCTGCACGATGGTTGCGATGACAAAAGATACCCACCGGAACCAGTTTTGAGCCTCCCAGTGGAAAATCCATTCTCCGAGCATCAGGGGAATCATTCCAGCAAGCCCGATGATCAGGTTTAGCTTCCAGGCACCGCTTCGGTGCTCGGCGTGGTCATGCCCATGCGCATCCAGGGGCTGGATAATTTCTCCTCCATATCCCGCCTCTGCAAGAGCGTGCAGCAGAGCGGTTTCATTTTGCGGGGCGGAAGGGGCCCAGCGGACGGAGGCCTGGTTCTTTTCCAGCGTTACCCGTGCGCTGGCGACCCCTGGCACACTTTGCAAGGCCTCGCCCACGTGGCGGGCACAATTGCCGCAACTCATGCCGGTAACAGCCAGTTCCGTTGGTTGGCCCGTTGCTGACAACGAGCTCTCGACGGGTTGAGGAAGGTGCGGCTCAATAGCAGGTGCGCCCATAGGGTAAATTCTTATTCAACAAAGCAGCGGTTTGCGGGTATAGTTGAAACCAGCAACGAACCATACCTTGAATATATACCAATTTAAAGCCCAGGCCTCGATGGAACTTAAGCCTTTTTGGCGTCAGTGCCCATCTGCCTGCTTGATTATCATTTTTCTTCTTTTTACCCAAGCGTGCCATTCAAAGCCATCCATGCCATCACCAGGAGAATTAGGCAAGGAAGTCGCTCCCGGCGTGCATCTGGTGGGACACATCGCCAACGCCCGGATCACTGAAAGTTCAGGCATTATTCAATCGACCAAGGATCCATTGGTTTTTTGGACCCACAACGATGGGAAACGAGCCAATTTGTTTGGCATGACTCGCGAGGGCAAGCCGATTACAGAGTTTGTGGTAGTCAACGCTGCCCTGCATGATTGGGAAGAAATTTCCACCGACCGAAAAGGCCATATTTACATTGGCGACATTGGCAATAATGAGGCCCGCCGCAATCAAATTGCGGTTTATGAAGCCGATGAACCTGATCCCAAGTCTCAAATTGGAATGGTGAAGGTAAACCGCGGCTGGCAACTTCGCTTCCCCAAGCAGCCGTTCGATTGTGAGAGCCTTTTCATCAAAGGCGGCTACGCTTACGTCATTTCCAAGGTTTTTAAAAATGCGAAGGCTGAACTTTTTCGCTTCCCGCTGACCGATCAAAAAGAGCCGGTTGTTTTGGAACTGGTCGCCCAACTTAGAATCGATTCGCCCGTGACCGGTGCGTGTCTATCCCCCGATGGGAAAAAGCTCGGGATTGTTTCCAAGGGCGGGGCCTATGTTTACCAAGTGGGCAAGGACCTTTCGAAATTAGCCAAACAGAAGCCGTATCATACCAAATTCCGGCACGAACATATTGAAGCCTGTACCTTTGTGCCTGAAGGACTGCTGGCGACTGCGGAATCACGGGAAATCTATCTTTTCACTGACGAAGCCTTTCATCCGTGAAATTAGCACCTTGAGGGTGAGGGCTTAAATGTGGACGGGCTAGCCTGGCCTGAAGCGTGAGGGGCGGAGGTGAAAATGGGAACTAAATCATGACTGACGGGAAGCCCAGCAAGCAGTTTACCTGGCAACATCTGGCTGGGCTGGTGATTACGGCCGGGTTGCTCTGGTTTGTTTTCCGCAAAATTCCTTTTTCTTCATTTTGGGGCACACTGAAGGGTACCCGGCCTTTCTGGTTCGTGATCGCCTTCTCCACCTACGGGCTCGCACTTTGGTTTGGCGCCTGCCGATGGCACATGGCTCTGCACCTGACTCATCGCGCGCTGCATCTGCTGGCTAGCTATCGATTGTTCCTCGTGGGGCATTTTCTTTATTGTGTGCTGTTCGGCGCGGTCGGTGGCGACTTTGCCAAATCCGCCGTTTACGCCCGATGGTTTCGTTTCGAATTGCCCGAGGTGGTGGCGGCCGCCCCGCTGGATCGAGTGCTCGGGTTTGGCGGAACAATTCTTTATGGGGTCACCGCTTTCCTGATTACCTATTATAACGGTGGCTTCTCCGTTCTACGCCAATGGCAGCATCGCCTTCCATCCGGTTGGATTTTTGTAGCGGGTGGCCTGATCGCGGCTCTTATTTTAAGTGTGATTTTCTGGCGGCCGAAAGGAGAGAGCTCGCTTGCCCGTGCTGTTCGCGCGTTTAGATCCGGAAGCAGTCGAATGGTGGTGACGCCCAGTTTTATTATTCCCGGGACTATTTTCGGAATTTTGGGCCAAGTTGGATTGACCAGCGTTATGGCCCTGAATTTACAAGCCGTCACGCACCACCACTTGCCATGGGGCCAAATGGTTTGGACTTTTCCCGCCATCATGCTGGCCAGTGCCATGCCATTCACCGTAGCAGGCGCTGGCGCGCGAGAAATGGCGGCACTGGCGTTTCTCGGTCTTTACGGTGTTCCGGCCGAGGAGTGTTTGGCTGCTTCGTTGCTGACCCTCTGTCACAAGCTGGTCTGGGCTCTGGTCGGGGGGCTCATTTTTTGGAGAAACGGCGCTTTTTATCGGCGGACCAAAGACCAGCCGCTGCTCCAAAGTATCTCGGTGGTGCTGGCCACGTTGAACGATGAAAGAGCTGTTGCCGAGACAATCGCTATGGCGAAGGCTAACCCCGAGGTGAAGGAAGTCATCGTGGCGGACGGTGGGAGCGGAGACCGCACGCGTCAGGTCGCGGCGGAACTCGGCTGTGCTGTTATAACAACTCCAGCACGCCGGGGCGCTCAATGGCGAGCAGGGGCTCAACAGGCCACGGGGGATGTGGTGCTCCTGCTGCAGGTCAATACCTTGCTCTCGCCGTATGCCGGGTTGGCTGCAATTAACTGTTTGCGCGATTCCTACGTAGTCGGGGGCGGTTTTTGGAAAAAATATGAGCATGCCCCGCGACTTCTCTTTGGCGCCCGGATCCTTTGCGCTTTGCGGCTTATTTTTTTCCGGCGCGTGGCAAGGGACCAGGCACCCTTCATGCGGCGTTCGGCTCTGGAAGCCGTGGGTGGCGTGCCGGACGTCCCCATTATGGAAGACTTCGAACTTTGTCGCCGGCTTCGTCAGAAAGGACATCTGGCCCTAGGCGATGCATTGGTTGTCACCTCCTTGCGCCAGTTCGAGGAGCAAAGCTATAGCCGCACCTACTGGCGTGCGCTGGTCCAGCGCTGGAAATGGCGGCTGGGACGTTCTGCACGTGAAGCACGGGAAACGACATAACTCCTCGGCACGGGGCAGGTCAGGCCGCGTAAATAATCCCTCGATCTGTCCTGCCTCTGACCGCATGCGGCTGTTCAGCCCCCATGGCAAAATTATATGTTCATTCGGGTTCTTTCCTGATTCTCTTTTCGTATGACCGAAGTGCCCCTCCCAGACATCCATTACCTTTCCGCCGCTGTGGGATGGCTGGAGCTTGGCAATCCGTCGGAAGCAGGTGAGGAAATTGCGCGCATTTCGCCGGAGTTGCTCGGCCATCCTGAAGTGCTGGAAGTGCGTTGGCAGGTTTGTGCGGCCGGCCAGCGTTGGGATCCCGCATTGGAAGTCGCGGAACTTCTCATGCAGAAAGCTCCCGATCGCCCATCCGCCTGGCTGCATCGCGCTTACGCCATGCGCCGGGCAAAAAATGGCAGCCTCGAAAAGGCATGGGACGCTCTGTTTCCAGCCGCCGCATTATTTCCCAAGGAAGCTTTGATTCCGTATAACCTTGCCTGCTACGCCACCCAACTTGGCCGCATCAATGAAGGCTGGGACTTGGTGCAAAAAGCCATCGATGCCTGCGGAGATGGCGCGACCATCAAAAAAATGGCTTTAGCAGACAAAGATCTGGAACCGTTGCGCGCGCGGCTTGAAGGGAAGTAGGCAAAAAAGCCCTTACTGGTTAATTCGGTTGAAAGGTTGACTGGTGTTCCCAACTCCCATGACCAATTTGCTCGCGGGAGCATCGGTCTCGCTCCTTGAACATTTCCAAAAATTCTTTCTTAAAATCAGCCCCCTTTTTCGTCTGTTCCGTGAATGTTTCGCGTTGTTTATAGTGTGTTTCTGGTTTTCGGGTTGATTTTGATGAGTTCGGCGGCTTTTGCCCGGCCGGAGGGTCCTGTTTTGCAGAGCTCGAAGCCTGTTTCTTACGATAAATCCATTCTGCCAGTCCTGCGGGAATACTGCTTTAACTGCCACGGGAATGGCAAAAAGAAGGGAGACCTTTCGCTGGATACATACCGGGACCTGGACTCGCTGCTGGAGGATCGAAAAACCTGGGAGAAGGTGCTTCAGAACCTCAATGCGCAAAGCATGCCGCCAGAGAATAAGAAACAACCAAGTCCGGCGCAACGTGACAAGCTGACCGCATGGATCCAGACGGAAGTTTTCCAATGTGATTGTTCGAAACCTGATCCAGGCCGGGTAACGATCCGCCGGTTGAATCGCACGGAGTATAATAACACGATTCACGATTTGGTCGGCGTGGATTTTCAGCCTGCCGAAGATTTTCCGCAGGACGATACGGGATACGGCTTTGACAACATTGGCGACGTGCTCTCGTTGTCGCCAGTGCTGCTGGAGAAATACATGGCCGCCGCGCAGAAGATCCTTGATACCGCGATTATGACGGACTTCACGCCGCGTTCGCCAACGAACCGTTTCGAGGCAATTAAATTGGATGGTTCAGCGCCCAGCGGTGACAACGGCGAGGGTATGCGCGTGTTGCAGAAGGAAGGGGATGTTCATTTGGTCTTTAATTTCCCCAAGGACGGAGAATACCACCTGCGGGTGCGCGCTTATGGCGAGCAGGCCGGGCCAGACGTAGCCCGCATGGCATTCCTGCTGGATAAAAAGGAGATCAAACGGGTTGAGGTGCCGGAAGTGCATGATAATCCGAAGGTTTACCAAATGACCATTCAGGGGACGGCCGGGAAGCATGAATTTGGCGCTTCATATCTTAACAACTACGTGAACAAGGATAATCCGGACAAGAAGTTGCGCGGAGATCGCAACCTGGTGATCGATTACCTGGAAATTGTGGCTCCACGAGAGGATCATCCGCCGGAGCCACCGGAAACGCATAAGCGGATTTTTGTGGTGAAAGCTCAACCAGGCAAAGAAACGGAGGCAGCTCGCCAGATTGTTGCGCGCTTTGCCAAACGGGCCTGGCGACGATCGGTGACCAAAGAAGAGGTGGATCGCCTGCTCAAATTTGTAGATTTGGCCCGACAAAATGGGGAGAACTTTGAAAGCAGTGTAAAGCTGACGTTGCAGGCGGTCCTGGTGTCTCCTTACTTTCTGTTCCGAGGTGAAATAGAGCCTGACCCTAACGATTCCAAGTCGGTGCATGCGGTCAACGAGTTTGCGTTGGCGTCCCGGCTCTCTTATTTCCTGTGGAGCACGATGCCAGATGAGGAATTGTTCGCGGAAGCGGAACGCGGGACGCTGCGGAAGAACCTGGAAAAGCAGGTGAAGCGGATGCTAAAACACCCGAAAGCGCACGCATTGGTGGATAATTTCGCAGGACAATGGCTCCAGATCCGGAGCTTGTCCTCCCTGACGCCGGACAAAATAACTTTTCCCGATTTTAACGATGAACTGCGCGCGGCCATGGAAAAAGAGACAGAGCTCTTTTTTGAGAACGTGATGCACGAGGACCGGAGCATCCTGGACTTCCTGGTTGGTGATTACACCTTTGTTAACGAGCGTCTCGCGCGTCATTACGGAATGACCAACGTGACTGGCACGGATTTCCAGCGCGTGTCGCTGAAGGGGACCCAACGTGGTGGAGTCCTGACGCATGCGAGCGTTCTGACGCTCACTTCGAATCCGACCCGGACTTCGCCTGTAAAGCGCGGTAAGTGGATTCTGGAGAATATCCTGGGCACACCACCCCCACCACCTCCCCCCAATGTGCCCGACTTGAAGGAGGACAAGCAGGCGAAGCTGACTGGGAGCTTGCGTCAGCGCATGGAGCAGCATCGTGCGGACCCAAACTGCGCCAACTGCCACGCGCGCATGGACCCGATTGGATTTGGGCTGGAGAACTTCGATGGGATTGGAGCCTGGCGAGAAAAAGACGCAGGGTTCGTCATAGACCCTGCCGGAGAATTGGTGAGCGGTGAAGAGTTTAAAGGCCCACGTGAACTGGAGACCATTCTGCTGAATCGCAAGAAAAACGAGTTTGTACGCTGCGTTTCCGAGAAGATGCTGACCTACGCGCTGGGGAGGGGGATGGAATTTTACGACCAATGCGCCATAGACCAAATCTCGAAGGCATTGGCTAAAAATAAATACAGGTTCAGCACGCTGGTGATGGAGGTGGTAAAGAGTACGCCGTTTCAAAAACGCCGTGGAGAAGAAACTCCACAAACGCTCGGCGATGCGCGGGAGTGAAGCTTACTTTTTAAGCTTCAAAAAGTTCTGCATGATGGTTCGGCCTTCTTCGGTGAGGATGCTTTCCGGATGGAACTGGACTCCCCAAATTGGGTATTCGCGATGGCGGACGCCCATGATCTCGCCTTCCTCTGTTTCCGCAGTAATTTCGAGGCACTTCGGCAGGGTGTCGCGCTGGATCACAAGTGAATGGTAGCGTGTGGCCGCGAATGGATTCGGCATGCCTTCAAAAAGGTCTTTTTCGTTATGGCGAATGGGAGAGGTTTTGCCGTGCATCATGCGGTAATTGACCACCACGTCCGCGCCGAAGGTATGGCCGATGCATTGGTGGCCAAGGCAAACCCCAAAGATTGGAAGTTCAGGGCCAAAGGTTTTGATGATTTCGTTGGAAACGCCTGATTCTCGGGGCGAGCAGGGGCCAGGTGAAACGAGGATACGCTCGGGTTTAAGCGAGCGGATTTCGTCCACGGTGATCTGGTCATTGCGGCGGACCTGGAGGTCCACCTTCAACTCGCCCAGGTATTGCACCAGGTTGTACGTAAACGAATCGTAGTTATCGATGACCAAAACCATAACAGAATTTGGAGGAGGCCGGTTGTTGTGCCTCTCACTCGCAAGGGCAAAGCTTAGCGCGGGTTTATAGCGTGCGCCAATCCTAAATGGAAGGGCTTTACGCGGGCAGTCAGTGTTCTTAACCATAATCCCAGTTGATTAAACCCCATGTTTGACCACGAAAAGCTGGATGTTTACCAAGCGTCAATTCATTTCATTACCTGGCTGGAGCCATTATTGGGAAAGCTGCCCAAGTCAATGGCGGTCCGCGATCAGTTGGACCGTGCGAGTAATTCCATTCCGCTCAATCTGGCCGAGGGAAATGGCAAGTTCACAAAACCCGATCGATGCCGCTTCTTCGAAAATTCGCGCGACTCGGCGCTGGAATGCGCTGCGGCTCTGGATGTTTTGAGAGCCAAAGGGATTTGCCAGGAAAATGAAGTTTGCCTGGAAAGGAGCAACTCAAACGGATGGTTTCGATCAGGTCGGATTAATCAGGACCAATTCTGATTACCGGGTGTATGAAGGGGAGGGGGAATGAGTCTGTTTGAATTTCATGCCTGAAGAGTGAAAACACGGGGGACGATTACAAGTAGGATTACGATTATGATTAGGACCGAAATCGGACCTAATTCGATTGCTAAAGCGGGATTTAAAGGGGATAGTTTTAATCGGCTGCATCCAGCGATGCGGCATCTGCTTATGGACATCTTTTTAAGTGTTTGTATGGGCATCGGCCTTGCGGCCGCCTGCGGTTTTCGTGTGTTTGTGCCCTTTCTGCTGCTCAGCGTTGCGGCGTTGACCGGACATGTGCAGTTGGCGAAAGGGTTTGCCTGGATGGGCACCTATCCCGCTTTGATCACCTTCAGCGTGGCTACTGCCATTGAGGTGGCTGGCTATTACATCCCGTGGGTGGATCATTTGCTGGATACAATGGCAACCCCCGCCGCTGTTGTGGCTGGCATTGTCGTGACGGCTGCACAATTGGTGAATGTTGATCCATATTTGCAATGGACCCTGGCGGCCATTGCGGGTGGGAGCATTGCGGGTGTGATTCAGGGTGGCACGGTGCTAACCCGGGCTGCCTCTACATCCACCACTGCGGGGCTCGGAAATCCTTTGGTTTCGACGGGAGAATTGGTGTTATCCTTTTTTGTCAGCCTGCTGGCGCTGATTGTGCCGGTCTTGGCCGCAATCCTGATCCTTTTCTTAGCAGTTTTCCTGGGGCGGAAGCTTTGGAAACGTTTTCGGCCAGTATCATCCTCCCTGGTTAGAAGTTAATTCCTGCCTGTTTCTGCCGATTCCAAGGTAGAGTGTCACATTCGTGCCGCAGTGCTCGTCTTTGCTGGTTCCTCTCCTTTTGGGGAGTGATTGCGGCTTTCTTTTCGGCTCAGGCGGACTATTTATCCACGCTAGGACCAGTGCCATTTCAATTTCAGGTAGTTCCCAAGCCAGTGATGGCTACGGCCAAGCTTCTCGCGAAGGCGCCCGCGGCAAAGGTTAATCCGGAAGGGCTTCATCCACCCCAAATGCCGACGGAAAGCTCAGAGCAACCCATTTCGGTAGCCGAACTCTCCGTCCCTATGGATGAAAGCATTACTGTAAAAAGTCCTGAGCCGTATATCTCGACTGCTGCACTCCTCTTTTCGTCGCCTCCGCCAGAGCCACCGACTGAGGCTTTGACTCCCCAAATGTTGCTCCAATTCTTTCAGAGCACCGGAGGGGAGTCCAAACGGCCAGAAGGCCTCATGACGGGGAAGGTTAGCTTTGCCCCGCCGCGCCCAGATCCCAAACCTCCGAGCACAGCCACGTTGGCCACGCATTAACCAACTGAGATGAAGGACGTAAGGTTCATTCAAGGAAAGAGCGGTGGGAAGATTTGGGACAGATCCCTGTCTCTGCTGGGATATGCTTTGTTGCTAGGAGCAATAACCGCCAGCGCCTCGGAA
>JAQGOV010000656.1 GCA_028293425.1 Verrucomicrobiales bacterium | reverse complement strand
GGACGGCACACCGGTCAACTTTGTTTATGAGGTCACGGGAATTAGTAATTTTTCCAGCGAACAGCGGCATATCCGGAAAGTGGCTATCCATGGGTTCAAGGTACCGGTGCTGGACTTGACGCGTATTTTGAAAAGCAAAGAAGCGATTGGGCGAGCCAAGGACAAACTGCACATCCTGCTAATTAAGGAGTTCCTGCGTTATCGTCGAAAGGCCGGACTTGGCAAGTAAGCAGGGGAACCAACACCTTAACCACCAAATTTCCACGACGGCCGTTTGGCAACAAAGAGCTGAAGGAGCAGCCACTGTTTTGCCGTCCAATCAGTATTCAAATGAAGACCCGAATACTGCTCATTCTTACCGGAATCAGCCTTGCCAGAATGGTCCAAGCGCAAACCCTTCTGAACGCGGGATTTGAGGATAACCTTGTTGCCGCGGGCGGCTTTCTGAAGCCAACCACGGGGCCATGGACCTTCAGCAATGACGCAGGCATTGTGCGGCCGTTTGCGCCTAATTCCTCGACGGGACCGCTCAACACCTGGTCGGCGACGTTCGTGCCAATTGAGGGCCAACAATATGCCAGCACTTATGCAGCAAGCGATATGATCCGCCAGGGAGTCGTTTTCGGAGCAGCGGGTAATTACCGCATCTCCGTTTATGCGGCGGCACCCGATGGCACCTTAACCATTCCGAACGTTGGCACCTCAACCCTCACGGATGGAGAATTCAGTTTTGTGCTGGGAAACCTGGCGATCGGCCAGACGATCACCGTGCCGAAAAGCTCAAGCTGGAACGTCTATAACGCAGATTTCACCATACCCTCGGCAGGCACTTATGATGTTGGGGTGCGGAATACAAAAGCCGCCGCTTACTTTATTAATTACGACGCTTTCTCGATTCAAAGTGTACCCGAACCTTCGTTGCTCACGCTTCTCCTGCCCATAGGTCTTATTGTGGCAAGGAGAAACGCCTCCTTGCTGAAAAAGTCTTGAGGCGTTCGCCTGGGGCGAGATTCCATTCAAGACGCGCCAGCCCGAGCTAGGAAATCTTGTCCGGTTTTTCGATCGGTCCGGATTGGAATAGCGAAGGCCAGGTGCAGACATTCGCTCAGAAACACAAAGCCATTAATAGATAGCGCTATGCGCGGCACCACAACGAGTGGAGTCCATCCAGCACTGAACCTTACCGAACACCGAAAATCTTTCGAGCTTCTGCTTCGGGGGTGGGGAGAGTGCGCGGGAGCAGCGTGTAAATGTTCACGCGTGAAATGGATTGGTTTTGTTTGACGGTCTGAAGGGGGCCGAGCATTTCGAGCTCAATATATTGGAGCGGGTCTGGATTGGTGTAAATTTCAGCGCTGCTGCCTTTATCCGGGTACTCGCCGCCGGGCACGCGGGTAGAATCGATGCGCAGCATTTGTTTTGGTCCCACCCACAGCAGGGAACTCGCTTCGGTGCCAATTTTGTAGGGGTCAAGCTTGTTCCTGCTTAAGCCGAGCACTGGCGCTTCACCCTGGATCATCAAACCTCCCCCGACTTTGGTCACCACCACGTTGTCCACCTTTAAGTCCGGTGGGAGCTTTGCGCCTAAATTGACGTACGACTTCGCGGTTTTTGGCACGGGAACAAACAATCTTTCCGGTTCCTTTAATTGCGTGATGACCCAAATCCCGACTTTTATCGGGTCCGGCCTCGTCACTTCGTAAGTGGTGTTGATCAGCATCTTCGCCTCTTTCGGATCGAGTTGAATGCGGCGAATGGCGGTAATGCCGTAGGATGGATCGGCTGCATGCCGCAAAATGACAGTATCTCCCTCGACCGTTGCTTCAGCGGGCATGCCATCGAAACCGATTGGTGGCCTCCATTGCTTGTTGCCGGTGTGCTTGCCCCACTCGCCTTCAGGTGAGGGCCAGGTCTTGTCCCCACCGTAATTGGTCCACTCCGTGGCGTTGAGTTCCTGGCTCTTGCCGTAGAGGAAGGTGTTTTCCCAAAGAACTCCTTCGTCATTGTCCGTCCCGAACTGCATGACGCGCCCAATGCTCGGAACCACAATAATAAAGGCCTTACCGTTGCGCACGCGGATCGCGTCCTTCCAACCATGATAAGTTTCGCGGGTGATTTGAACGCGGGAATCTCCACGGTTCGTGGATGAGGTCAGAGGCTGGCAAGCCGTTAACATCAGGCACGAGGTGGCTGCAAAGCCAATGGACGCCTGTGTCCAGATTTTCTGAGTGAATGTGTGTTCCTTCATGGATTGTCTTTGCTCCCGGCCATGTCGCTAACGATAGAAGTATAGCCGGATCTGTTTCATGGTCTTCGAGCAAGGTTAGTTTGGGGGAAGCAACGCTGCAATTCCGGAATTCGGGATTTAGCAAAGCATCAATAAATGGGAGCTTCGTGTCTCACCTTGGGACAACCGCCCGCTGTTGCTTCAGCGCATCTGGGCGTTGCTCCTTACGCGCAAACCTCCTGCACCAGCGGGGAGATTACGGGCTTTTCAGAAACGAGTTCGAAGGCCTTTCTTAGCGGCTCAAGCGCCGCTTCGCCGGTTGCTTCCGTGGCGGCATGCACACGGCACAAAAGCATCCCCCGTTCAACTCTTTCGCTCATTTGCATCATTTGATCCAGACCCACGCCAGGATGAATCCGCGAATCCGTTGTGAAGCGTCCACCACCCAGGCTGCGCACCACCTCACCGATAATTCGTGCGTTCACAACGCCCATGTAGCCCGCTTCGCTGGCGCGCAGTTCCGTGACATAGGCAGCCCGCATGGGGTAGGATTTGAGCGCAAGCTGGTAATCACGAAGGTTGACCCCTTGCGCCTGGATGAGCTGTTCCCACTTGCTGAGAGGGTCACCACTGACAAGGCACTTCCCGGCGGTTTGCCTGGCGGCGGCTTCGTCCTTCTCCAGCCCAGTTTGAACCAACAGGCTCGCCGCGCACGCAACCACCAATTCCCGCAGGTCGGAAGGGCCGCGGTTCTCCAGGCACTCGACCGCTTCCACGACTTCGAGCCAATTGCCAGCCGTGCGGCCGAGTGGGCGTTCCATATTTGTCAGCAAAGCGCGGGTGTTCACGCCGCACTCCGTAGCGAGATGCACAAGCGCTCGCGCGAATTGGCGGGCTTGTTCCAGCGTAGCCATGAAAGCGGCCTGCCCGAATTTGACATCCATGACCAGCGCCTGAATACCTTCGGCGAGCTTTTTCGAGAGAATCGACGCGGTGATTAACGGAATGCTCGGAACCGTGCCGGTGACATCGCGGAGCGCATAAAGCTGCTTGTCGGCAGGGACCATTTTCTCCGTTTGCCCAACCATGGCCACGCCGAGCGTTTGCACCTGGGAAACAATCCTGTCCGCCGACAGGTTTGTGCGAAACCTTGGAATGGATTCCAGCTTGTCCAGCGTGCCACCTGTAATCCCAAGGCCACGGCCTGAAATCATGGGCACACGGAAACCGAGGCAGGCCAGGAGCGGCGCTAAAGCCAAACTCACTTTGTCGCCGACGCCGCCGGTGGAATGTTTGTCTACCAGAGGCCGGCTGTCCGGGGGAAATTGGAGGACTTCCCCGGAGTCCCGCATGCTGAGGGTGAGCGCACGCGTTTCCGCGGTGTTCAAGCCTCGGAAATAAATGGCCATAAGGAGAGCAGCCATTTGGTAGTCCGGCACGCTACCCGCGGTAAAATCAGAAACAACCTGGGAGATTTGTTCAGGGGTGAGAACCTGGCCTTCCCGCTTGGCTTCAATGAGAGGAAGGCAATTCATGGGCTACCTTCTCCGAGCGTGAGCCCCCGGGATCAACCCTCGAACTTTTTCACGAGCGTAGTGGCGTTGTGACCGCCAAAGCCGAAGGAGTTGTTCACGATCGCGGTGACTCTCATTTCGCGCGCTGTGTGCGGCACGTAATCGAGGTCACACTGCGGATCGGGTTTGTCGAGATTGATGGTTGGGGGGACTACCTGTTTTTCGATGACCTTGGCACAAATGGCCAACTCGACAGCGCCTGCTGCACCGAGCATGTGGCCAGTGGCGCCCTTGGTAGAACTCACGGCCAACTTTTTAGCGTGGTCGCCAAAAACATGTTTAATGGCTTCGGTCTCGGCCACGTCGCCCTGCGGGGTCGATGTGCCGTGGGCGTTGATGTAATGAATGTCGGTGGGATTCATGCGGGCGTTCTTCAAGGCCATGCGCATGCAGCGGCCAGCGCCTTCTCCGTGGGGAGCAGGGGCGGTCATGTGGTTGGCGTCGGCGGTATTTCCGTAACCCGCCAACTCGCAATAAATTCTCGCGCCACGGGCCTTGGCATGTTCGAGTTCTTCCAGCACGAGCACACCAGCGCCTTCACCCATCACGAAACCATCACGATCCACATCGAAGGGGCGGGAAGAGCGATGAGGTTCATCGTTGCGTGTGCTCATGGCTTTCATGGCGCAGAAACCACCAATACCGAGCGTGGTGATGGTGGCTTCCGTCCCACCAGCGAACATGATGGTGGCATCACCCATCTTGATAGTGCGCCAGGCTTCGCCAATGGCATGGTTGGCCGTGGCGCAAGCCGAGCAGGTGGCCACATTAGGGCCGCGCAGCTTGTAATACATCGAGAACAGGCCGGAAGCCATGTTCAGGATCAGCATGGGAATCATGAACGGCGAAAGGCGGTCAGGTCCACGATTCAAGAGCACCTTGTGCTGCTCTTCCGTGGTATGCAGGCCACCGATGCCCGATCCAATGAAAACGCCTACCTCGTCCCGGTTGACCTTATCGAGGTCCAATCCGGAATCCATCAAGGCTTTGTGCCCGGCCACGATGCCAAACTGGGCATAGCGGTCTGAACGACGAGCTTCTTTGGGAGATGGAAACGATGCGCTTGGGTCGAAATCCCGAATTTCCCCCGCGATTTGAGTATCAAAGGCGGAAGCATCAAAATGGGTAATGCGCTCAATGCCGCATTTGCCAGCCAGCAGATTATTAAACAGCGTTTCGTGATCCAAGCCCAAAGGAGAAAGCACTCCCAGACCGGTGATCACGACTCTGCGTTCATTTGGATGACTCGCCATATAAAACTAAACGGGGCAGCCAGGCTTACCTCAGCCGAAGCTGCCCCGAGAAAGTGGACCCGCTTACTTTTGGCGGACTTCTTCGATGTACTTGGTGACATCACCGACGCTTTGCAGTTTTTCTGCTTCTTCGTCAGGGATCTCATGGCCGAATTCTTCCTCGAGGGCCATCACCAATTCAACGGTATCGAGCGAATCAGCGCCCAAATCCTCGATGAACTTGGCATCGGGGGTGACCTGGTCGGCATTCACACCGAGCTGTTCTACAATAATTTCTTTTACGCGTTGTTCAGTTGATTTTTCAGCCATGGGTTTCTCCGTTTCTGTTGTTGTGTCTCTATGCCAGGTTTTCGAAGGCGTCAAGCCTCTGAATCTGTCGCTATTTCTAATCTTTTCTTTCGCTCGTGAACTGAAACCAAGTGTTTTGCGTTGTGTTGTCTATCGTCAGAAGTGCCATCTGTCCAGTGATATTTACATCACCATGCCCCCATCGACTGTCAACACCTGGCCAGTGATGTAGCGTGCCGCCGGACTTGCCAGAAACAGCACTGCTTCCGCTATATCTTCAGGTTTTCCAAGGCAGTTCAAGGGAATCTTTTGGGAAATTTCGTGCTTCATCTTCTCATCCAGAACGGCCGTCATATCCGTCTCAATGAACCCTGGGGCGACGGCGTTAACGGTAATGCTCCTCGAAGCAACCTCACGAGCGATGGATTTGGTTAGTCCAATGAGGGCGGCTTTACTGGCTGCATAGTTGCATTGGCCAGCATTGCCGATGAGGCCAATCACGGAAGAAATATTAATAATGCGCCCGGAACGTTGTTTAATCAGGGGTCGCGAGAACGCTTTCATAAAGGAGAAAGCGCCTTTCAGGTTGGTATTCAGCACGATGTCCCAGTCCTCCTCGCTCATGCGCATGAGCAAACCATCACGCGTAACGCCGGCATTATTGACCAGGATGTCCACACGGCCTGCTTCCGCCAAAATCTTTTCCGCTGCGGCTGTAACTGCCTTGGAGTCTGCCACATCCACGGCAAAAGACCAACTCTTGCGACCGGCAGCCCGGACCTCTGCGGCAACCTTGTCGGAGTTCTCCTGGGTGCGCGAAACGCAGACCACATCCGCGCCGGCCCCTGCCAACTTCAAAGCGATGGCTCGGCCGATGCCCCGGCCCGCGCCGGTCACAACGGCTACCTGATTTAGCAGAATGCTCATAAAGGGTGTCCTTTTTCTGGCCTAAGCGTCTGGTTGTCAATGCGGGAGTTGAATTCCCCCGGAATTACCGAGCGCGCTGAGGAATCAGAATCAGGCTATCAGAGACTGAACGGTGGCTTCCAAACTGGCGACATCGGCCACATTCAACATTTGAACGTTGCCATCGATGCGCTTCATGAAGCCACTCAGCGCTTTGCCGGGTCCCAATTCGATAAACCGGCTGAAACCCTGCGAGATGAGATAACGAATGGAATCTTCCCAGCGAACGGATGAAGTGACCTGTTCCACCATGCGACGGTGGATATCGGAAGGGGCATCGTGCGGTTTGGCGGTGACATTTGATATCACGGGCACGGTTGGAATTCCGATCGGGACTATGCCCAGCGCGGTACGTAATTTATCTTGGGCGCTCACCATCAGGGGGGAGTGATAAGCACCGGCAACTGATAGTGGTAGGGCTTTTTTGGCACCTTTTGCTTTAGCAATTTCACACGCTTTTTCCATTTTTTCCGTTTCGCCGGAGATTACGATTTGTCCCGGGCAATTTAAATTGGCCAGGCTCACGCCTGCCTCAGCGCAAACTTCACGTGTTTTGGTTTCGTCCAGCCCGATAATCGCTGCCATGCCGCCTTTGGTGGTTTCACAGGCTTCCTGCATGAATTTGCCGCGCTGCCGGACGACATTGAGGCCATCCTCAAAGGTCAGGACTCCGGCAGCAGCCAGGGCAGTGAATTCTCCCAGAGAGAGACCCGCGGTTGCGTTGAATGTAAGCGAGGGCACCTGTTCTTTCAGAAGCTGAAGGGCCACCCAGCCCACAAGATAAATGCCGGGTTGAGCGTGCTCGGTTTTGGTCAATTCGCTTTCCGGCCCTTCAAAACAGATTCTGGCCAGATCATATCCGAGCACAGCGTTAGCACGATCAAACCAAGCCCTGGCAGAAGGAAACCTTTCGGCCAAATCCTTCCCCATTCCAATTGTTTGCGCGCCCTGCCCTGCAAAAAGGAGTGCTGTCTTACTCATAAACCGCGGCACTAAACACTAAAGCGAGCCCATTGGAAATTGCAAAATGGCAGCGGCGCGATTTGACACCGGCGGGCGATTGAGAACAATCAGGTCATGCAAGGGTGCCCGAAGATGTGTTTGGTGCGGCAGGTGTTTCCACCTTCTCCGAAGCTGGATGTGCGAACCGCAGTCATCGTTTCGCTGCAAAAGGTGAAAGTCACCCCCGGCAAGAAAATCGCGGTGGCAGTCGGCAGCAGGGGAATTACCAACCTTAAAGAGATAGTTGAGACCGTGCTGGAGGTGTTGAAGTCAGCAGGCGCAAAGCCTTTTATTATTCCGGCGATGGGCAGCCACGGTGGCGCAACGTCGGAAGGGCAGAAAGAGCTGCTGGCGGAATACGGAGTCACCGAGGAAGCATTGAAGACGCCTATTGAAGCTGCGATGGATGCCACATGTATCGGGCAAACTGCGGAGGGCGTGGATGTATTTTTCAGCGAGCCTGCGTTGCAGTCGGATGGCGTGGTGGTAATTAACCGTGTGAAACCGCACACGGATTTTATGAGCGATACCCTGGGCAGCGGGATTCTTAAAATGTTGGTAATTGGTTTGGGCAAACGGGTCGGCGCTGCCAACTTTCATGCACGAGCGAGCCGTTATGGTTACGAGCATGTGATCCGGAGCAGCGCGCGGTTGACCTTGCGAAAAGCGCCGATTCTTTGCGGCCTTGCCCTCGTAGAAGATCAGCGGCATGCAACGGTGCGCATCGAGACCCTCATGCCCGAAGACATGGAGGCTGCTGAAACGAAGCTTTACGCCGAGGCCAAGCGACTGATGCCACAGTTGCCCGTGGATGAAATTGATTTGCTCATTATCGATCGGATTGGAAAGAACATCAGCGGAGCCGGGATGGACCCGAATGTGATTGGGCGAAGCATCCATGGTTATTCATCGCTTCTCGCCGACAGGAGCACAAAGCCAGTCGTGCGCCGCATTTTTGCCCGTGAGCTGACGGCTGAAACACACGGCAACGCAGTTGGCATTGGGATGGCGGATTTTACGACTGCCCGACTGGTGCGGTCCATCAACAAGGAAATCACGTTCCTGAATGCGCTCACTGCGCTGACTCCGCAAAGTGTGCAGATTCCGATCCACTTTGAAACCGATCGCGAGGTGCTTGAACGTGCGCTGGAAACGCTGGCCTTACCCGACACCAGGAATGCCAAAGTCGTGCGGATCGCGGACACGCTTTCGCTGGAATACCTGGAGCTTTCTGAGGCTTACTTCCAGCAAGGGCAGAGCCTGGAAAACGTAGAGCGACTTGGGTCATTGAGCTCAATCCCATGGACCGAGGAAGATCTGCCACCACTGAGGTCAGGGAAGCTGTAAATAAAGCGGTTCAGAATTCAGTGTTCTGAACCGCTTGAAACCGCCGCCAACTTATTTAAAGTTTCGAGTTCGTGCCTCCCGAGGATGTCCCGCCATAGTTAGTATTACTGTAATTGGTCCCACCGGCAGGAACGTCAACATTGCGCTCCTTGGAGCTGACGCCTTCTTCACCGGCGGAGGAGATGTCCTCGGCACCGGCGCGCTCAAAGATCTCGCGAGCACGGCGTGTCTCGTCGGAGTTTTCTGAGTGTACGGAAACGAGAATGTGACCTTCCTTGACGCGGCCTTCATATCGTTTTGCCTCGTACTCGGGAATGCCCATGCCAATCAATGCTCCCGTTAACCCGCCGGCGGCAGCACCAACCGCGCTTCCGCTCAGCGCAGCCATGATAGGTCCCGCTGCAATAAAAGGCCCCAAGCCTGGGATCGACAGAGCACCAATCCCGAGCAACCAGCCCAACACGCCCCCGAGCGCACCACCCGTGACGGCACCTGTTGTGGCTCCTTCGGGAGCTTTGGTTTCTTTCTCATGCGCGAAGTCGCGGGAACCTTGTTTATCCGGCATGAGCACTGAGATGTCGCGGTTTGAGAATCCCGCAACCTTCAGGTCATCCACAATACGACTGGCTTGGGCTTGATCTCTGACTAAGCAAAATATGGCTTTTCCCATAATATAGTCCTTTTTTGTTATTGTTCGTTTTTCTCACTCTGGCTTTTTACCTCGAGTTGGTTATCCACTTCGCCAACGCCCTGGACGCCCTTCACGGCAGCAAGAATTTGTTCCTTCTCCTGTTCACTCTTAACGGGTCCACGGAGAGTGGTTTTACCATTGGCAGTGATGATTTTGATATTCTTCGCGGTAGTGGAGAGCTGGTCATTTTTCGTAATCGCCCGTCGAATGCTGCGGGTTAGTTCACGATCCGACTTGCTGTTCCCTTGGTCCCCCGATGTTAGCCCTTGGCCCGAACGGTCCCGCTTATTGACGCCCGTATTGTCCGGCTGTTTGTCTGTGGCAGCCGAAGTGGCATCCTGGCTGGCTTGAGCAGATTGGTCCGAAGCGCTCTGGCCTTTCCCAGTCTCGGAAGAGCTGCTTTGCCCAGAAGCTCCTTTATCGGATGAACTTGGACTGCAACCGGTCACAAGGATGACCGAGGCAATCGCGGCAACAAATAAGGTCTTTTTCATAGTATGTGTGTTAGTCCTCTTGGCCTAACCGTCATACATGAAGAGATCAGCAACAATAAGCAGTTACCCTAACGGGTTGAGGATGCCCGTTTGTACCGGAGCCAAGGAAAATGTGGCAAGCTCAAGCGCGACGGCGCACAAAAAATAAACCGGTCAAAGTCGCCGCCGCAACCAGTCCGAAAAATGACCAGGGTGAAGATTGAGTCTTGCGGGGAACTCGTTGAGAGGCCGCAGGGGCTGCCGGGCTTTGGTAGTCCTCAGCCACCTTGTTCAACTTGACCGCCTCTTGCTCCGGTAACGGAAAAACATGTAGGTTTGTATCCATGACGCACTTTGGCTGAATAAAACGGTGCTGGCTTGTGGTGTGAGTGCCTGACTTGCGACCTGCTGCCGGGAGCCTACGGGGTTACGCGAGGCAACGACCGTTTGTAACCGGGTCCGCGAACGACGCGGCCCGGCTTTTTGCCCGTATGCTCGCCATTTTGCAGCACCTGCACGCCATTGACGAACACATGGGCCATGCCGGTTGCATACTGATGAGGTTTGTCGAAGGTGGCGTGGTCCTGAATTTTGGCCGGGTCAAACACGACGACATCCGCGAAATAACCTGGTTTTAACGCGCCCCGGCGCTCCAAGTGCAGCGTTTCCGCGGGAAACGAAGTGAGCCGGCGGACAGCTTCCTCCAGTGGAAGCACTTTTTCGTCCCGCACGTACTTGCCGAGCAACCGCGCAAAGTTTCCATATGCCCTCGGATGGGGGTTGGACAACAAGAAAGGGCCCTCGGGAGCCATCGAGCCAGCATCTGAATCGAAGCTGACCCATGGCAATCGCAGTTGTTTGCGGACGTTGTCCTCGGACATCAGAAAATACACCGTGCCCACACGTGTACCATCCTCGATTACGAGGTCCATCGCGGTATCCTGCGGGGATGTGTTACGTAACCGCGCCACCTCAGCCAGGGATTTCCCCGTGTATGGCTTGAGTTTTTCATTCTTGAATTGAACCAACAGAATCTTTTCCGGTGAACCGGCCGCTACGAAAAAGTTTTCCCACTCATCGGCGGGCAAGGACATCTCTCGTTTGACGCGTTCCCGAATGGCAGGATCCTTCAAGCGCTTCACCCATTGGTTGTATCCGCCCTCCTGCACCCACGGTGGCATCGATGCGTCCAGCCCGGTTGCTCCGGCCGTGTAAGTGTACATGTCTGCGGTAATCCGAAGGCCACTTTTGCGGGCGGCTTCGATCTTTGCAATCAGCGCGTCAATCTTTTTCCAGTTAGATTCACCCGCGGCTTTGAGGTGATAAATTTGCGCCTGAATTTTGGCAGCCTTCGCGATTTGGATGAGTTCATCGGCTGCTTCCAACAGCCGATTCCCTTCGCTGCGAATATGGGAAATGTAAATACCGCCATAAGCGGAGGTTTCTTTGGCGAGGGCTATTAGTTCCTCGGTTTGCGCGTAAAAGGCAGGCGCATAAATTAGCGAAGCACCCACGCCAAGCGCCCCTTCTTCCATCGCCTTTCTCACGTGCTGACGCATGCGGTCCAACTCGGCGGGTGTTGGCGGGCGGTTAGCGTAACCAATCTCATGAATGCGGACAGTAGTGGCCCCGACGAAGGACCCTATGTTGGGTGAAACACCACGCTGTGCGAGGTATTCCAGGTATTCGCTCAAAGTGGTCCAGGGAATATCGAACTTAATGTCCCCCTGGCCATTCAACAGGTCCTGTTTCATAGCGGGGTTGAGAGGCCCCATGGACTCGCCTTCCCCGAAAATTTCCAAGGTGACCCCTTGTCGAATATCGCTTTGAGAGCGGCCGTCCTGAAGCAAGGATTCAGTCGCCCACGATAACATATTGATGAACCCGGGGGCGACTGCCAGGCCTTTGGCGTCTACTTCCATTTTTGCAGAGCTACCCTGAAGGTTGCCTAGAGCCGCGATGGAATCACCCTTGATGGCAAGGTCCGCCACGATGCCGGGCCGTCCGCTGCCATCATAGAGCGTCCCTCGGCGAACAATAATGTCGTAAGCTGCTGACGAGGCGGTGTTGGCAAGAATAGCCATAAAGGTAAGAAAAAGAACGGACAGGAGAGACATCGGAAGGAGTGCTACTGGGTCACCAGAGCAACGTTTCCCGAAGAAAAGCTGCTTAAGCTTATCATGGCTATTTGTGCGCATGGAAATAGGCTTCATACTTCAACGGCTCCCCTTTTTCCCAGGGACGGTATTGGTTCATAAAGTCAATTCTTTCTCCCAAAGGCGGGTGCGTGGCGCGAAGGAGTTTGTAAATTGGGCCTGGGCGAGGGTTGGAGAGATTTTCGTGCACAAGCTTCACAAAGCCCGTGGCAGCGACGTGATTGTTGCGCGTGAGTTCCAAGCCGAACCGGTCTGCCTCATGCTCCATATGTCGGCTGTAAGCGAAACCAATCGGTGTCAGCAATAACGAGAACAGGTGGATGAGAAGAAGGACCAGCGGAAAGGAGGCGATGTCGTGGAGTTCATCAAATCCCCAGCTCAGTTTAAATCGGTTAATCAGCGCATGGGCGGTGCGCTGAATTCCGTAAAGCGCCACGAGGACGAGCATTGAGGAAAATAGAATCCCTTTCGCCACATGGTTCAGAGCGTAGTGACCCATCTCGTGGCCCATGACATAGAGCACCTCGTCATCGTTGAGCTTTGCAAGCAGGGTGTCCCATAGAACAATCCGCTTGGTACCCAGAAAACCGGTGACGTAGGCATTGACCGTCTTGGTGTCCACGCTCTTGTTGACTTCGTAGATGCGGCTGCCGTGAATGCCCGACTGTTCAGCCAAGCCAAGGATTCTGGTGCTGAGCGCCTGGTTTTTCATGGACCCAAATTCATTAAAGAGCGGGTCGACGAAAAGCGGCTTCAACAAGGTCATAAAAAAGAGGAAAGGTACCGTTGCAACAGCAGTGAAGATCCACCAGCGTCGCGGAAATCTTTTCAAAAGGAGATAAGGCGCCCAGAGAAAGGCTGCACCGGTAGAAAAAGTTACGAGCAGATTTTTCAGATTGTCCGAAAACCATTTTCCGAAAGTTTGATTGGATAACCCGAACTCATGGAATGTTACAAACCCCCACCAATAATCCAACGGAAAGGAGATGATGAATCCAAGCAACAGAAAAACCGCCAAGTAGAGCACGACCATGAAATACCAGTACCTCCCCATAGCACAGGCGAGGTTTCGGATGCGGCCGGAAAAGCCGGTGAAGAGCACCACGCAGGGGACCAGAAATCCTGCGATGGCCCGCAAGGTCCAAACGAAGTTGCTTTGATGGTAAAAGCGGAGTGCCTTCTCTGAAGGCTGAGGAACTGCCACAATTTCCGCCCCCGAAGGCGAGGCGAGCTGCGCCGGATTGGTTTGAACCATGGGGACCAAGCTCGCCGCAAAGGAAATATTCCCGAGCAACAAAACCAGCAGCAGAATGCAAAGCCAGCCCTTCATGGTTCCTCGCCAAAGTAACCAAGCCACCCTGCTTTGCAATGATTTGTGGGGCTGGAGCGAGCGTCTGGACCATTTCCCTCATGGTGAGCAAGAACAAGAGCACGAGCTCCAAACCGCCCAATCACTTGGGCAATGCTTATGGCTGAGGACCTGTGGGCAGGGTTCCTGAATTTTCAAGGCTTGATTGGAATCGAAATAGTCGCCTCGTACTGAGCAGCCCCCATCTGCGTATCCGCAAAATAAAGGTCGAAGCCATCGGCGGTTCTTTCCAGGGCGATGATGTCACGTCCTTTCCGCTGCACGAGTTCGGCCCGAGACAGGTCGAGATTGCGCGAGAGTTTATCCCATTGCGGAGGCGGGGTAGTCAGGTCCGTCCATGGTTCACCATTAAAAAGCACATCCTTGGGAGGTTGCCACCGGCCATGTTCATCCCAAACATTATCCGGGGTGAATATGAACCGCTCACTGCCATCAATGATGGCTGAGATCGTAATCGCGACCGATTTTGAAGGGGACGTGGCCGTTCCGGCGAGGCTCCTGGGTAGGAATGACTTGACCGGATGGAAAATCATAGCCAAACCAAAACCAATCCCAACCCCTGTAATCAAGAGGCCGGCACCTGCAAAAACGTTCTTCATCCTGCTATTGATCCAATGCTCCTCAAGGGGCGATTGTCCAGCGCTTTTGTGGATGAATGCGCGCTTTGAACGGGTCACGCTGAGAGAGTCCGACCATGCCCCAAGGTTGCGCGCGGCGTGGCTCCTTTGTGTCGAGGCGATAAACAAAAGACATTTTCCGCTTTCGATCCTCTTTGTTTTCGGTTATTTCTTGGCTATCTGGCGCTTGCAATCCACTGCGATGCGCTACATGCTTACTTTGCAAATTTCGCCGCTTGTAAGAAATACGAGCTGCGTTCATGAATGAGTACATCACCAGAAACCGATTTTGACTTGGACCTGCACTTTCTGCCCGCATGGGCTCAAAAGTCTGCGGACCAGAACCGCTACGCCAACTTCCAGGGCGAACCAGCAAGGCGCGAAGGCCGGGGTGACCGGCGTGATCGTCCCCCGGGTCGCCGCGACCAAGGCGGTGGGGTTGGTGCCGGCCGCGGTCCCGCACCTCAAGGCCAGCAGCAACGTGGCCCTCGTCCCCCGTTTGGACAGGGGCGGCCGGGAGGCCGCGGCGATGATCGCCGCCCGGGTGGTGGTGGTCGTGGTGACCAACGAGGTGGAGCGCGCGGACCGGAGAGACCGATTGCTCCTCCGATGCCTTTGCCGGAGGTAAATGCCGCTTTTATCCCTGATGACAAAGGTGTCGATTCGCTCGCCCGCCAGATCAAAATGACCGGCCGTGCTTATCCTTTGTTTGATATCGCGCAAATGGTATTGGCTAAGCCGGAACGGCACGGAATCACCTATTCCGTGCAAAAGAAACAGGACGGAACAGTGGTTCAGCCGCTCTTTCTCTGCGCGCTTGATGATACTCTTTGGTTGTCAGAAGACGAAGCCGTTGAACATGTCCTAAATAAGCATTTCGCCACGTTTTACCAGGCGGAGAAAACTCAAATCGAACCCCCCAAGGGCGTTTACACGTTCGTAGCCCAATGCGGTTTGAGCGGTATCATCCTTGGGCCCCCGAATTATCACGATTACCAGACCCAGCTCCACAAGCTGCATACCGAGCGGTTTTCGCGGATGCCTTTTGATTTTTACAAATCGAAAGTCAAAATCGTGCGTGATGAAGCGATTGTTAAAAAATGGCAGGAAGATCAAAGCTGGAAAACCGAATTTGTCTGCCTCAACGTTCCCGAGCCCCTGAAGCTTGCGAACCGGGAAGAAGTGGAGAAACATTTCCGCCAGGTTCACCTGGGCAACATTATTAAGCAGGTGGAAAGCTACCAGCTCACTGGCACGGCCGCTCGTTCCCTCCGTTCTCCCGGGTTAACTCGACTGACACGTCATATTTGGGAAGAACAGAAGCGGTTTCCGCTGCAAATAGCCACAGTGCTAAGCCAGCAATTCGCGTCTCGTGGCCTGCAGTTCTTTAAGGTGAACAAAACGGTCACTCACGTGGCTGTAGCTCGTCCGCATCACCTGGATCTGGAACTGACCCCTGTTTCTGAAGGGATTCGTAATATTGTTAACTTCATCAGTGGGCGGCCCAAGTGTACCCGCAAGCAACTGGTTGAGGCCCTGGTTCCAGCAGCAGCACTTGCTCCCGCCGCACAACCTGCGCCTGCCACAGCCCCACCGGCTGAAGCACCGGCCGGGGAAGGCCAGCCGCAAGCGCCTACCCCCGCTCCACAACCGGAGGTCTCTCCGGAAGTTACAGCGATTATTTCCGATCTGCATTGGTTGATTCACCAAGGTCATGTGATCGAGTTTGCCAATGGCGTTCTCGAAACCGCGAAGAAGCCGGCGCCAAAGCCGGTCAGACCCGAACCCCAGCCTAAAAAAGCGGTGGGGCCTGCTGCTCCAACCGGAGAAGCTGCTCCTATTGTAGCTGAAGCCGCCGCTTCTGAAGGTGTCGCGCAGCCCGAGGCTTCGGTTTCCTCCGCGTCCGCTCCAGAACCGGGCGCCCTGACCCCAAGTGAAAATGTTTCTGCCGCTCCCGCGAGTGAGACGCCATCCACTCCCGCGCAGGAGCCAGCCTAATTCACTTGCTTCCTATTTTTACGAGCCGCACGGACGTTTTTTGTTGAAAAAAAGGTCCGCGCGGTATTTAACGTTGGAAGGTATCCAGCCAAACAAAGAGAGATTGTGAAACGAAAATTTTGCCAGGCAATTTTAGTTGGGATCTTGTGCTGCATTGCATGGGTAACATCCGCCGCGGAGAAACCTTCCGATAACTTTCCTCCCTCGAAGTCGAGCGACACGAATTCCGACCAGGTGCTGCGCACTTACCTGCAATTGCAGGAGCAGTTGCACTCCGCTTTGCTCGCCATCGAGCAGACAAAACAGCAGACGGATGAAGCGGCTAAAAAAAATGCAGAGCTGATTGCTGCCCGCCTGACCATGATCGAGCAGGCGCTCACCGGCCAAAATAGGCGCGAGGCGGAGGAATTGCGGAAGTCTTATAAGACGTCCATGACCGTCGCTGGCACGATTGGCGCCGTTGGTCTGCTGGCGCTTATTCTCACCATTGCCGTGCTCTTCCGGGCGATGAAGCGTGTTGCCCAGGTTGCAGCGAGTTTGCCTCCGGCCCTGACGATGGGCCATGCCTCCATTTTTACAGATGGCGCGCCAGCGCTCACCGACGGAGAGATGCCTGCTGGCCGGCTATTAGGGGCTCTGGAGCGGTTGGAAAGGCGGATCCAGGACATGGAAACCAAGTCCCTGCTCCCCAACGCCAATGGATCGAATGGAAATGGCAAACACCGCAATGGCGGCGTTCATTCGGAAGGCCCCGTGCTGGATGCTGACCACCCCGAGACCGATGAAAAAGCCGAACAAGTGATTTTATTGCTTGGCAAGGGCCAAGCCCTGCTGCACATGGACAAAGTAGAAGCAGCCGTTGAATGCTTTGATGAAGCGATCGCCCTCGATCCGAAAAACTCGGAAGTACTCGTCAAGAAGGGCTCAGCGCTGGAAAAGCTGAAGAAGCTGGAGGATGCCATCGAATGCTACGACCAGGCGATTGCTCTGAATGGCTCCTTAACTTTGGCTTATCTTTACAAAGGGGGGGTATTTAATCAGTTGGAACGCTTCAGTGAAGCACTGGAATGCTATGAGCAAGCCTTGCGAAGTCAGCAAAAGGCTGCCGCTAACTAAACTCGGCAGCTAATTAAACTCCAGCAGATTCTTGGAACGCTCCTGCTCAATTTTCCTTCGGGCAGCTACAATGGTTGCCTTGATTAATTCTTGATTTTCGGCGGCTTTAGCAGCCAGTTCTGCTTCCAAAGTCTGAATACGCTCTTCGTAAACCCGCAAGCGTTCCTCCAACGGGGCACGCACCTGCTCAAGGCGGTTTTCAATTTCCGCGATCACCAATTCAGCGCGGTATTGCGTTTCCAGGAGCTGCCGTCGTTCCAAGGCAAGGCGGCTGACGAACTTGTTCGCCAGCCAGCGGGAGAGTTGCGGAAGCAGGCCGGCCTTGACGACGGTGGAAAGCTGCTCGGCTTTCAATTCAGCATCCAGAGCCCTTTCCTTCCAGGCATCGGCTTCCGCAGAGGGAAAGGCCGCCGGGGAGGAGAACGTGGAGATAACAACGGAACCCTCGCCGACAGATGAAAGCATGGGAATGTTCGATTGGGAGGAGACCATGGGCATTGAAACCAAGGCAGTGACCGCGGGCTTTTTTTTCAGCCGGAGCAACACACTGAGCAGCACCACAACTCCGACCACTCCCCCGGCAATCGCCATCCACCAGTTGCGCTCAACCGCTGTCTCCTCCTCAGCTTTGGCCAGCAGCGCCTGTTCGCGAAAGCGCGCCGCTTTGTTTTGGGCCTTCAGCTTTTCCTCAGCCTGTTCAGCTTGGGCGGAATCCGCCGTCATTTTCTCACGGAGTTGGTCCAGGGCAGCCTTGATGCGCGGCGTGATCGGTTCGTTGCTGCTCACCAGGACTTGACCTGCTTCATAATTCTCAGCCGACCAAATGGCTTCAGTGCGGCTGGCGCGCGCCTGCCTTGTTAGTTCCTCATCCGGGACCAGGTTTTCTTTGATGAAGGAGGCAATGAACCTGGCTACGGCCTGTTCATTGCTTGGGTAAGAACTGATAAATTCGTTCCGCAGTTTTCCGAGAGCAATGAAACTGGTCTTGTTTGTGAGGAAGCTCTGTTTTTGCGCTGTTTCCAGATCCAGGACGTAACCAGAGGACGGCAGGGTGACCACCATGCCATTCCCGGGCCCAGTTTTTGCAACAGGAGAAAGAGTATCCGGGCGTATGTATCCGGCCATGACTCCTCGCAGTTTGCCCGCGAAAGCTGTTTGGATGGCTGCATCCGATTCACCGGTGGCCCAAAGTTGCACAAGGTCGGCGGTCAGCGGAAAGCTTTTGTTCTGCTTCTGAAAATTGGATTGAAGTTGTTGGAATTTGGGTTGCGCGAGGACTTGTATGTCTAAGGCAGGCTTTTTGAACTCGGCCTGGATTTGGTTCTGAAACTTTTCCCGGCTGTTATCGAACGCGGTTCTGAGTTTATTCTCCGCTTCATCCACCGCTTTGGGGTAAAAGCGAAATATTGCAGGCACCCTGGCCGCCTCCTGCTGCCGGAGCATTTCTGTCTTCTGCTGATCCACCACAATGAGTGGAACCGGCGTTGTGATCGTCGCTCGTGCCCTATTACCGACTTCGTATTGGGGAATAAAGCCGGTGCCCGCCAAAATGGGCGAAACTAGTGCGCAGCAGAGAAAAATTTGGATTACGAAGTGCATTCGGTTTGATTCTCAGTAATTACCACCACCATTAAGAAGGATCGGAGACATAAACAAGCATGAACCACGGAAAATCCGGAAAAAAAGCCAGCCCTCTCGCCTTTGAAGAAGTATGAAGACCTTTGAGCCAGTGAAGGGGGTGCATCAAACCGACGTTTGATGTCGAGTGACACAATACTTCCTGAGTGTCCTGAAAACTGTCCTGTTGAGGACGGGTTTGTCCATTTCTGGGACGCTATTGAAACACGTGTTCCAAGCCCCGCAGCTCCATTGCCCTGGCCAAACGCAATTTATTTCCTTAATCCGAAGGTCTGGGCGGCAGATGAGCGCACCTCGACGGCTTCGTCCTACGCATGGCATTCTGGATGCTAAAGAAATATTAGTGTGTTTGTTGTGTGTTCGCTTGTGTGTTTAAGCGGGTACGACTCCGGGCTCATCTGAACCACGCACCTCAAAAGAGCCCCCCGGCGCAACTGCTGGATTTATCGTACCCGCTTTCCTTTTTCCCAGAGGCATCTGGACCTCCGCACGTCTCTTTACGTTCTGAAAGCTTTCTGCAACGCCCTCGCAGAAATACTCAACCCAATTGGTAATATTGGCTTCGTCCCCTCCCTCGTAATAGTTGTGAGAAGGGCCAATCGTCAGAGCCTCATAATAGGCAGCAAGGTTGCGCGCGTAATACTCCTCAAGTGAATAAAGGCCTTTCAAATCGTTTGAACCGAGATGAAGAATAAGGGTAGTCAGTAGCCGCGCAGTTCTGCCATTGCCATCGTAATACCGGTGGATGGTCGCATATTGGTAATTGTCGAGTAATGTGTCGAGAACAGCCGTGCTGTTTCGCGCAGACTCGCCAGAACCGAAGGGGTTATGGGAAGGTGGCGGACAGCCTCTTTGGCAGCCTCAATGCGCATGAGCGCCGTGGCCGTTTCGGAAGTAATGATAAACTTGGGACTGAAAGGCATACGGTTTTGTAAGACTCGCTGCCGTTAAACTGCCGTTAAACTGCCGTTAAACTGCCGTTAAATCAATCGAAACCGATTGTCGCTTCGCACTAGAACGCAGCTTCAGCCGAGAACGAGTTGTTTGATAACCTGGTAAACATCAGTGGGTTCCACCCGATCCAAAGTCAAAACATCCGCGCGATCCGCGATCAACAGCGGGAAATCCTTTTCTGATCGAGGTCTCACCCCATGGGATCCCTTTACTAGATTTGCATCCAGCGGGATCAAATCCATCAACATCCGAAACCCCAGCTTCTTCTGGAGAAGACGT